>NZ_JBDZDJ010000002.1:0-434507 GCF_040049135.1 Gordonia sp. VNK1
CGCATCGACGCTAGCTAGCCAGACCCCGCGCAATCGTTAAGCCGAGGAATCAGTCACCCACCCCAACCCGCACAACACGACTCGCCGATCCTCGGCTTAACACAGACCCCGGCATAATCGCTGCTAAACCGAATTCCTGTTAACAGTGACGCGGGATCGCAGTACACGTCGGTAGCACTGACCGGAAAGCTGGACTTGGAAAGGATCGCCGCGTCCATCGGATCGGTCGGCGACGCCTACGACAACGCCCTGATCGAGTCGACAAACGGCTTGTACAAGACCGAGTGCATCCAGACCACCGTGTTCCACGCGGGGCCGTACACGGGCCTCTCAGACGTCGAGTACGCCACGCTGGGTTACGTCGGCTGGTACAACTCCACCCGGTTACACGGGTCGATCGGCCTGGTCCCGCCCAACGAGTACGAGGCAACCTACTACGCTGGGGTCACTACCAGCAGGTAGCCCACCAACGAGGTGGCACGAAACCTGGGGTGCTTCATGCTGCTGGTAGCGATGGCGCTTACTTCGGTGAATGGTCCGACGTCGACGTCGCTGGCTTCCTGTGGCATGGTGAATCGATAGATGGAGCCTGCGGCGACAAGTGCAACGATCGCTGCGATGATCGTCCAAAGTGGGACTCTTCCAAGGGAACGTCGTCTTTTCGATGTTGCCATGGAAGGCCGTCGTTGCATTTGGTGGGACTGGTTCGGTGTCGAGATCTGTGTAGCGCCTGCTAAAGACGTGTGCGCTGGTCGACGTTCAGTCGGCGCATGTGACGGACCGGAGTTCCATACGAAGGGTTTTGGTGTTGAAGGGTTCCGCGGCGATTGGGTTCCCGCCGTCCCGCTATTGAAAATCTCCCATGCGAAGGCACGGCAGTCGCGATATCGACCAGTTGGGTTCTTTGAGAGCGGGCGCGCGAAGGCTCCGTCGAATCGCGTCAACGTGCGCTCGCGTGATTGGAGGGACGGCGGAGTCTTCGAGATATGCGCCATCATCAACGCCGAAGGCGTCGTACCGGTGAAGGGTGTTGTACCGCAGAGCAGTTCGTAAATGGTGCAGGCCAGCGCATACTGATCCGACGCCGGCGACGCCGGATGTCCGTCGATGATCTCCGGCGCGGTGTAGGCGAGGGTTCCGATGAACGCGCTGCTCGCGGTCAGGCCGGTGGCGTCGAGGAGTTTGGCGATGCCGAAGTCGAGGACGACGGCGCGTTCGATTCTCCCGTCGTCGTCGCGGAGCACGATGATGTTGGCGGGCTTGATGTCTCGGTGGACGACGTGGCGGCGGTGGGCGTAGTCGAGGGCTGCGGCCACGTGTCCGGCGACCTCGATGACCTCATCGGTGGTCAGTGATTGGTGGGTGGGGTTGGCGCCGTCGAGATGCTCCATGGTGAACCACGGGGTCTCGTCCTCGACGCCGTAGTGGTAGATGGTGACGATCGCGGGATGGCTGAGTGCGGCCGCGGTTTGGGCTTCCTGGGTGAAACGGCGTTGGAAGTCGGCGTCGTGGGCGCCGGCCGCGGAGATGACCTTCAACGCCTCGCGGCGGCGCAGGTGCGGATTCTCGACGAGGTACACCTGGCCCATGCCGCCGCGGCCGAGGAGGGAGATGATCCGGTATCCCGCGAACTCGTCGCCCGGTTGGAGCGCCACCCATCACCTCCGCGTTGTTTGTGCATCGGCACATTACCGGCAAACCGCTGGTGGGGCTGCGAATGTAGTCCGGACGGATGGCATACACCAGGGGCCCTGGTGGTCCGGACTACGTCCGACTCTCACCCGCCGGCGGTGCGATGAAGCGGACGACACGATCATCGGTGCTGACCGGTTGACCGTAGGCGCGGTTGACCGTCGCGAACTGGATGACGCCGTTCTCCAGCGCGGTCATTTTGCCGAGAGCCCCATACCGCTTGTCCAACACCACGGTCGGCGGATTGACGGTGGGGTTGTCGCGCGTCGGGGCGGTGATCGCCTCGATCCGCTGGCCCCGTGTCTCACTGACGAAGACCTGACCGGTGGTGGCCGCGCATCCGGCGATCTGCGGCTTGTCCGGCCAGGTCCACAGCACGGTGGCAGTCCCCGACTCGTCGACCGACTGCAGGCGGTCCTCAGTCTGGCCCTGGTCGGCGATGTACAACGTGCCGGAAGTGTTGGGGCACAACGACACATTGGAGCCGAGCCCGGAGGTGAGGACCTTCGGGCGAGCATTGCCGCCGGACGACAGATCGGTGATCGAGAGCAGCTTTCCGGCCAACGAGGCAGGGTCGTTGGCCGCTGCCGGGTTACCCGCATTTCCCGTCGCCACCACCAGTTCGGTGGGCGAGGCGAACAGCATGGCGCCCATGTTTCCGGTGGCGCCCTTCGGGATTCCCGTCAGGATCGGTTTGGGGACATCGCCCGGCGCCAACCGCACCACCCGGTTGTCGCTGGGAGTGGTGATCAACGCATAGACGAGCTGATCCTGGTCGTAAGTGGGGGAGAAGGCGAAGTCGATGAGACCACCGTCGCCGGAACCGTCGACCGGGAAGGTCGCGACCGTCCGCGGCGGTCCGTAGCGCTTGGTGGTGATGATCTTGCCGGTGGTGCGTTCGGCGACGATTGTCACCTCACCCTGATCGTCGCCGGCACGCAGGCCGCCGGTGGAGGCGAGGCAGGTGGCGATGACCGCCGGGTCCGGATCAACGCACGGCCCCGGCGGCGGAGGCGACGGACTGGGCCCCTCCTGCGGAGTCGACTGCGGCGGAGTCGATGGGAGGTTGAAGTTCTCGTCGTTCTCACTGAACTGCCCCGCCGCCTGATCGCGGTCCTGCTGAGAGAAATCACAACCGGCCAGCGCGACGACGAGTCCGAGGATTCCCAGCAATACGGCAACACGATTGCGGATGGAGGCGGCATTCTGCCGGGACCGTGAATTCCGGCCTCGTCGGTGAATATGCCGCCCCTGTCGCATGCCCACCACAGTAGCGATCACCAATCGTTGCCCTCCGACCGCGCGGCGGTCGACCGCCTCCACCGTCGAAACCTCTAGCATCGGCCATGTGAGCGAGCGTGGACAGTCCGACGCCGGTGGCGAGAACTTTCAGCCGCCGAGCCCGTACGACGAACCGACGGGCTCGTTCCGGGTACCCGAGATCAGCGAAGCCGACCGCGACGCCTTCTACGAACGTCACCGGCGTCGGCCCGGTCCGGTCTCGAGGGTGGAATCCCTCGACGACATCGGACCCGACGAGGTCGAGACCAGGCCGCTGCAGGTGCCGCCGTCGGCCAATCGGCGCAACCCGGTGCCGATGCCGCCGGTGACATCGATCGACCCGCCCGCCTCGTCCACGGGCGGACCCTCGGCGGCGGACACCGCGCCCACCGCCAAGATCGGCACTGCGCCGAAGTCGGCGACCCCCGCCGGTCGGCCGAAGGCGCCGTCAGCGGACAAGCGAGCGCCGTCAACGGAGAACAGGGCGCCGTCAGCGCAGGACCGGGCGCCGTCAGCGGAGAAGGGGGCGCCGACGGCACAAGCCGTGCCGACGTCGGCCGCCGCGACGGAGAAGACCACGACCGCGAAGACCGCCGCGCAGGAGACCGAGAAGATCGACGCCGAGGCAACCACACGGCAGCCTCCCACGCCGATCCCCTCGGTCGAGGAAACCTTCCCGGAGCTTGCGAAGACGCGTCGCGAGGACGCCCAGTCCGACGGCCCTGCGCCCACCCGGGCACTGACCGATGAGGACCTCGACACCTCCGACGACGGGGATAACCGCACCGCGGCGATGCCGGCCCCGGCGGCCCTCGCCGCCTACGACACTGACGAACCGCACGAGCAGTCCGATCAGCCGGACCTCGACCGCGACCGCGAACCCGTGACGGTGGCCGCGGTCCACGAACCGCGCGGCACCCTCGATCTGGGCCTGCTGATCCTGCGCCTCGGTCTCGGCGTCGCAGCGGTGGCGCACGGCCTGCAGCATCTGTTCGGGTGGTGGGGTGGGCCCGGCATCTCGGGATATCAGGACTTCCTCGCCAACGACGCCAATCCCGCGCTCGGATTCCATCCCGACGCGGTGCACATCCTGGCGATCGCCGGCGGCGTGACCGAGGTCGTCGGTGGCGCACTCATCATCCTCGGACTGTTCACGCCGATCGGTGCCTGCGCGATCCTGTCGGTGATGCTGTTGGCCACGACTTTCCGGGTCACCCTGGCCGGCGGGTTCTCCTACTTCGCCTCTGCCGGTGGCGTCGAGTACGAGATCCTGCTGGCCGTCGCGGCTGCTGCGTTGATCCTCACCGGGCCCGGGCTGTACTCCCTGGACCGACCACGCAAGTGGGCCCGACGGCCGTTCATCGGGTCGGTGGTGTGGCTCGCGCTGGCGATCGCTGCAGCTGTCGTCGTGTGGATCTTCCTCAATGGCGCCAATCCGCTTGAGTCGCCGGGTAATCCGGGGTGAGTGTAGCGTCTCGCCGCAGGTGTCCCGGTGATGTTCCAGCATCGGCTGACGGAGGTCTCGAGGCTCGTCGCTAGCGCTCCTCGCACCTCGACCAGCGAGGGACCCGACCGGTGACGAGAGGACGTCGCCGCCGGGGGAGCCGACTCAGTCGACATTGCGGACGGCTCCCTTGTCGGCTGAGGTCGCCAGCTTCGCGTAGGCACGCAGCGCGGTCGTGACCGGACGCTGACGGTCCTTGGGTTGCCACGGACGCTCCGAGGCCTCCATCTTGGCGCGACGCTCCGCGAGCACCTCATCGTCGACGAGGACCTCGAGGCGTCGGGTCTTCACGTCGATCAGGATCGGGTCGCCGTCCTCGATGAGGCCGATGACGCCACCGGCGGCGGCCTCGGGGGAGATGTGGCCGACCGACAGACCCGACGAACCGCCGGAGAAGCGGCCGTCGGTGATCAGGCCGCACTTCTTGCCCATCCCGGTGCCCTTCATGAAGGCGGTCGGATGCAGCATCTCCTGCATGCCCGGGCCGCCGGACGGGCCCTCATAGCGGACGACGAGGACCTCGCCGGCCTGGATGGTCTTGCTCAGGATGACCTGGACGGCTTCCTCCTGGCTTTCCACCACGCGCGCCGGGCCCTCGAAGTGCCACAGGTCCTCGCTGATGCCGGCGGTCTTGAGCACGGCACCGTCGTCGGCGAGATTGCCCTTGAGCACGCACAGTCCACCCTCGACGGTGTAGGCGTGATCGAAGTCGCGGATGCAGCCGCCCTCGGCGTCGGTGTCGAGGGAACTCCAGCGGTTGGCCGTCGAGAACGGGGTGGTGGTGCGCACACCGCCGGGCGCCGCGTGGAACAGCTCGAACGCCTCGTCGGTGGCGGTGCCGCTGCGGATGTCCCAGTCGTCGAGGGCCTTCGCGAGGGTCGGCGAATGGACGGTGGAGGTGGTGTCGTCGATCAGGCCGGCGCGGCGCAACTCGCCGAGGATGGCCGGGATTCCGCCGGCCCGGTGCACGTCCTCCATGTGGTAGTCGGAGTTCGGCGAGACCTTCGACAGGCAGGGAACGTTGCGGCTGATCTGATCGATCACCGACAGGTCGAAGTCGGCGACCTCGCCCTCCTGCGCGGCGGCCAGGATGTGCAGCACGGTGTTGGTGGATCCGCCCATCGCGACGTCGAGGGCCATCGCGTTGCGGAACGCCGTGGCCGAGGCGATGCTGCGCGGCAGGACCGACGCATCGTCGTCGCGGTACCAGCGGGTGGCGGCCTCCACGACCACCTGACCGGCACGCGAGAACAGGGCGCGGCGGGCCTCGTGGGTGGCCAGCGTCGAACCGTTGCCGGGCAACGCGAGTCCGAGGGCCTCGGTCAGGCAGTTCATCGAATTGGCGGTGAACATGCCCGAGCACGATCCACACGTCGGGCACGCCGACCGCTCGACCTCGGAGAGGCCGTCGTCGTCGACATCGGAGTTGGCCGATGCGGAGATGGTGGTGATCAGGTCGGTCGGCGCCTGCGCGACACCCTCGACGACGACCGCCTTGCCGGCCTCCATCGGTCCGCCGGAAACGAACACGGTCGGGATGTTCAGGCGCATCGCGGCATTGAGCATGCCCGGAGTGATCTTGTCGCAGTTGGAGATACACACCAACGCATCCGCGGTGTGCGCATTGACCATGTACTCGACGGAGTCGGCGATGATCTCGCGGCTCGGCAACGAGTAGAGCATGCCGCCGTGGCCCATCGCGATGCCGTCGTCGACGGCGATCGTGTGGAACTCGCGGGGCACGCCACCGGCGGCACGCACCGCCTCCGCCACGATCTCACCGACGTCCTTGAGGTGCACATGGCCGGGCACGAACTGCGTGTAGGAGTTCGCGATCGCCACGATCGGCTTACCGAAGTCGTCGTCGGTCATTCCGGTGGCACGCCACAGGGAACGGGCTCCGGCGGCTTCTCGTCCGACGGTGGTGGTACGTGACCTCAAGGCTGGCATGGCTTTTCCTCGATCGGGTGGTTCTTCGCGCGTACGTGCGACGTGCGCGTGGACTGATGCGGGTCAACGCATGCACCGCCGCGGATATTCGCGGGCGGAACCGATCGGGACGGGGTGGGGCGTGTCACCATCCGACCGGCGCTGACCACGATCGTCGGCGTTGTGCGTCGACGATCTCACCGAGCGTCCACGGTACTCCTGCCTGACGTGGGCAAACAAAACCGGCCATCCCTTGTGACGGCACTGCCGTCTCAGATTCCGAGAACCGCCTTGGCGATGGAGAAGTAGATGATCAACCCCGTCGCGTCGCAGAACGTCGAGATGAACGGTGTCGAGAAGACCGCCGGATCGACTCCGATGGACTTTGCGATCAGTGGCATCACACCACCGACGGTGGCCGCCATCGTGCAGATGGACAGGATGGTCAGACCGATCACCGCGCCGATGTCCATGTCGTAGGCGAGCGACGCGACGCCGAATCCGACGAGGCCGAGCAGCACACCCAGGGTGAGACCCACGCGCAGTTCCTTGCCGACCACGATTGCCACATCGCGCGGGGACACCTCGTCGACGGCCAGCGCGCGGGTAACGGTGACCGCGGCCTGCGAACCGGTGTTGCCACCGATGCCGGTGAGCAGCGGGATGAACAGCGCCAACGCCACCATCTGATCCAGCGTGGCCTCGAAGATCTCGAGCACGTTGACCGTCAGGATGGCCGACACGGCCAGCACGAACAACCAGACGATGCGCGAGCGGGTGATCGAGAGCACCGACGCCACCAGATACGGCTCGTTCAGGGGTTCGCTGGCACCGGCACGCGCCTGGTCCTCGTCGCGGGCCTGACTCATCACCTCGACCGCATCATCGAGGGTGAACACGCCGATGACGTGGCGCTCGCTGTCGAGGACGGGGATCGCAAGGATGCCGCGCTCCACGCAGAGCAACGCCGTCTGCTCGGCATCGTCGCTCGCAGCGGCCGAGATCGGGGTGCGCATCAGGCTCGACAACAGGGTGTCGGGATCGGCGAGCAGCAGATCGCGCAGGCTCACCACCCCGGCCAGGACGTGGTCGCGATCGACGACGGGGACCATGTAGATGGTCTCCACCTGGTGGCCGACCTCGGTCACCCGGTCCAGCGCTGCCGCGGCCGAATCGTCGGTGTAGGCGTGCACAATCTCCGGACTCATCCGACGTCCCACCGAGCCCGCCGGAAACCCGAGAACCAGCCCGGTCGCCTCACGCTCGCTGCGTTCCAGGGATGCGACGAGGTCGTGTGCGACGGGTGCGGGCAGCTCGTCGAGGAGTTCCGCGCGATCGTCGGGATCGAGACTCCCGAAGAACTCGCCCACCTCGCTGGTACCCAGCTGTTCGATCAGCCGATACTGCACCTTGGGGCTGAGGTCCTCGAAGACCTGGAGCGCGACGTCCTTCGGGAGGAGCCGGAACGCGATGCTCGCCTGTCGACGCGGAAGCCGGTTGCCCACCGCCGCGATCTCGCCGGGCGGCATCGTGGCGATCAGATCCGTGAGTTCGGCGAGCTCGCCCCTGGCGATGAGCTCTTTGACCTGGTGCGGGCGGACCGCGTGCGTGACCACCCGAGAACGTTAACCAGCGGTGGCCGGAATCTGCATGCGGTGAAACCGATCGTTAAGGCACCGCCGGTAAACCCACGGTCGACGGGCGGCGCAATGTGGTCGCCGGTATGTCACGAATCGGCGTTTGCCGCCGCCGCGAACGGGTCCGGGATGCGGCCCCGGCTGGCGGCCGACAGGCGTGGCAGGTCCTGGAAGGTGATCGCGGGCAACCGCACCGACGTCTCGTCGACGAGCACCGCGCGCACCGGCCCCCATCGGGTGAACCGGAGTCCGTCGATCTCGGCCCACGCCACGTCCCGGGCGCCAAACGTGCCCACCACATGCAGACCGTCCTCGGTCACCACCGTCCTGATCCGCCCGATCCACACCGCGAGCAGCACCGGCAGAACGAATGTCCAGCCGAGCCACGCCAGGCTCGTGCCGGCCAGGATCAGGGCGACCAGCAACGCCGCCGGAACGGCGAAGTAGGCGAGTTTGCTGAGCCGGAACACCTGCGGCAACGCCAGCTCGTCGGATGCGGGTTCGGCATCGCCGGCCGCCGACGCCGAGCGACGGGACGCAGAACCCGAGGAGGACGATTGCGGTTCCGGGGCTGAAGCAGACACGCCACCATTCTGGCACTCTCGCGGGACCGCCCCTGCGTGAGGTGCCGCAGACCAGTGCATTCCCAGATCGTGGGATGACGACGACCGTGGTTTGACTCTTCAGTATCTGCAGTCCTACCGTGAGTGACGTGATGCATGACGAACTTCTCGTAGTAGTCGGCCGGCGCGTCGTCGCCTGACCGGTCACTTACGAGACCCCAGCATCGACGCGCCACCCTCGAACAGCCTCGCTGTCGGGGGTTTTTTGTTGCCAGGATCCACCCGCCCAATGATCACCAAGATGAAGGACCGTGCAGTGAGCGCACCAACAGCACGTACGGACACCAGCGGAAAAGCGTCCGCCCCACGCCAGGATTCCCCGGCGGGCGGCAGCCTCCGCGCGGTGCGGCAGAACACCGTCGCCCCCGAACGCGTCAGTGGCGCGAAGTCGGTGGTTCGATCGCTCGAGGAGCTCGGTGTCGAGGTCGTATTCGGTATCCCCGGCGGTGCGGTGCTCCCCGTCTACGATCCGCTGCTCGACTCCAAGAAGGTCCGGCACGTCCTGGTGCGCCACGAGCAGGGCGCCGGTCACGCGGCCACCGGCTACGCGCAGGTCACCGGCCGCGCCGGCGTCATGATGGCGACGTCGGGTCCCGGTGCCACCAACCTCGTCACGCCACTGGCCGACGCGCAGATGGATTCGGTCCCGGTTGTCGCGATCACCGGGCAGGTCGGTCGCGCACTCATCGGCACCGACGCATTCCAGGAGGCCGACATCTCCGGCATCACCATGCCGGTCACCAAGCACAACTTCTTGGTGAGCAACGCCGCCGACATCCCGCAGGTCATCGCCGAGGCATTCCACATCGCCGAAAGTGGCCGTCCCGGAGCGGTTCTCGTCGACATCCCGAAGGACATCCTGCAGGCCCAGACCACCTTCTCGTGGCCGCCGCAGATCGATCTGCCGGGCTACCGTCCGGTGACCAAGCCCCACGGCAAGCAGGTCCGTGAGGCCGCCCGCCTGATCAACGCCGCCAAGAATCCCGTCCTCTACGTCGGTGGCGGCGTCATCAAGGCGAACGCGTCGGCCGAACTGCTCGAACTGGCCGAACTGACCGGCATCCCGGTGGTGACGACGCTGATGGCGCGGGGCGCGTTCCCCGATTCGCATCAGCAGCACCTCGGCATGCCGGGTATGCACGGCACCGTCGCCGCGGTGGCCGCACTGCAGCGCAGCGACCTGCTGATCACCCTCGGTGCCCGCTTCGACGACCGCGTCACCGGCCAGCTCGACTCGTTCGCGCCGGACGCCAAGGTCATCCACGCCGACATCGATCCCGCCGAGATCGGCAAGAACCGGCACGCCGACGTGCCGATCGTGGGCGACTGCAAGGCCGTCATCGTCGACCTGATCGAGACGCTGCGCGCCGAGCAGGCGACCACCGACGAGACCCCCGACCTGACCGCGTGGTGGCGGTATCTGGACGGCATCCGTCGCACCTACCCGCTGAGCTACGACCGGCCCGCCGACGGCTCGATGTCGCCGGAGTTCGTCATCTCCCAGGTCGGCAAGTTCGCCGGACCGGATGCGGTCTACTGCGCCGGCGTCGGCCAGCACCAGATGTGGGCGGCACAGTTCGTCTCCTACGAGAAGCCGCGCACCTGGCTCAACTCGGGCGGACTCGGCACGATGGGCTACGCGGTTCCGGCCGCGATGGGCGCCAAGATGGCCGCACCCGAGAAAGAGGTGTGGGCCATCGACGGTGACGGCTGCTTCCAGATGACCAATCAGGAGTTGGCGACCTGCGCCATCGAGGGCATCCCGATCAAGGTCGCGCTGATCAACAACGGCAACCTGGGCATGGTGCGTCAGTGGCAGACGCTGTTCTACGAGGAGCGGTACTCCAACACCGACCTCGCGACGCATTCGATGCGCATCCCGGACTTCGTGAAGCTCGCAGAAGCGTTGGGCTGCGCGGCCTTCCGCGTCGAGAACGAATCAGAGGTGGACGAGGTCATCGCCCAGGCACGCGCGATCAACGACCGCCCGGTCGTCATCGACTTCATCGTCGGTGCCGACGCCCAGGTGTGGCCGATGGTCGCCGCGGGCACCGGCAACGACCAGATCATGGCCGCGCGTGACATCCGGCCGCTGTTCGACGACGACGCGTCGGCGTCGGATCCGGCCGACATCCACGAGGTCGTCAACCAGAACACCAATCTCGGCCAGGAGGGTGAGAAGAAATGAGTACCCATACCCTCAGCGTCCTCGTCGAGGACCGTCCGGGCGTCCTCGCCCGCGTGTCCGGTTTGTTCTCCCGGCGCGGATTCAACATCGAATCCCTCGCCGTCGGACCGACCGAGCTCAAGGGCATCTCGCGGATGACCATCATGGTCTCGGTCGAGGACTTCCCGCTCGAACAGGTGACCAAGCAGCTCAACAAGCTGATCAACGTCATCAAGATCGTCGAGCAGGACCCGTCCAACTCGGTGTCCCGAGAGCTGATGATGGTCAAGGTCCGCGCCGACTCCACGGTGCGCACCGAGGTCATCGAGGTCGTGAACCTGTTCCGCGCCAAGGTCATCGACGTCTCGCCGGAGTCGCTGACCGTCGAGGCCACCGGCACCTCGGAGAAACTCGAGGCGCTGCTGCGGATGCTCGATCCGTACGGCATCCGTGAGATCGCCCAGTCGGGGGCGGTCACCCTGGGACGCGGACCCAAGAGCATGTCGGCCAACCGCTGACGTACGCACCACCAACGCGCCCCTCGCGTGCAGAACTGATTCGCCTGGGGCACAACACATATCGAAGGGAATCCAACTGTGGCGATCGAATTGTTCTACGACGACGATGCGGATCTGTCGATCATCCAGGGCCGCAAGGTCGCGGTCATCGGCTACGGCAGCCAGGGACATGCGCACTCGCTGAGTCTGCGTGACTCGGGCGTCGACGTGGCGATCGGTCTGCGCGAGGGCAGCAAGTCGCGGGAGAAGGCCGCCGAGCAGGGCCTGAAGGTGATGAGCAACGCCGAGGCGGCAGCCTGGGCCGACGTCATCATGATCCTGGCGCCCGACACCAGCCAGGCGAAGATCTTCACCGAAGACATCGAGCCGAACCTGAAGGACGGCGACGCCATCTTCTTCGGGCACGGCCTCAACATCCACTTCGGTCTCATCAAGGCTCCGGCCAACGTGACCGTCGGAATGGTCGCCCCGAAGGGCCCCGGTCACCTGGTGCGTCGTCAGTTCGTCGACGGCAAGGGCGTGCCCTGCCTGATCGCCGTCGACCAGGATCCCAAGGGTGAAGGCCAAGCCCTGGCCCTGAGCTACGCGTCGGCCATCGGTGGTGGCCGCGCCGGCATCATCAAGACGACCTTCAAGGAAGAGACCGAGACCGACCTCTTCGGCGAGCAGGCCGTGCTCTGCGGTGGCACCGAGGAACTGGTCAAGACCGGCTTCGAGGTCATGGTCGAGGCCGGTTACGCCCCGGAGATGGCCTACTTCGAGGTGCTGCACGAGCTCAAGCTGATCGTCGACCTCATGTACGAGGGTGGCATCGCCCGGATGAACTACTCGGTGAGCGACACCGCGGAGTTCGGTGGGTACCTGTCGGGTCCGCGCGTCATCGACGCCGACACCAAGGAGCGCATGCGCGGCATCCTCAAGGACATCCAGGACGGCACCTTCGTCAAGCGACTCGTCGCCAATGTCGAGGGCGGTAACGCCGAGCTCGAGGCGCTGCGCAAGAAGAACGCCGAGCACCCCATCGAGGTCACCGGCAAGAAGCTGCGCGACCTGATGAGCTGGGTGGATCGCCCGATCACCGAGACCGCCTGATCTCCTTCGCCCCGTCGTGGCCCCGACTCCCGCCCGGAGTCGGGGCCACGGTCGTTTCCGGGTTCGTCTCGCGGCCGTCGGTGGGACTCGTGAGCGGGAGCGGCCTGTGGATGGTTGACCGCCGATTCGGCCCCGATGACCTATCGTGTCGGATCAGACGACAATCACGAGGGGGTGTGGGGTGGACGTCAATCCCGAAGCGCTGCGACAGTTCTCGGCATCGGTGACCGGCCTGGCGGGCCGGATCCCGGCGGCTCCCATGCCCGCCGATCTGGCGGCCGTCGCCGACTGCCTCCCGGGATCGTCGACGCAGTATTCCGCCGCGACCGCCGCCGAGGCGATCGGTGAACCGTTGCGGGCGGTGGCGCGGTACTTCCAGGGCGTCGCGGACGCGGTGTACACCGCAGCGGGCACCTACGAGGTGGCCGATGACGCCCTCGCCGCCCGATTCCGTTCTCTTGCAGGCGCATCCGAATGATCCCGAGCCGCACGGTCTTCGACGGATGGCGGCCCGAGGCGCTCCTCGCGGCGGGGGACACGCTGCGGGCCGACGCCGAGGGATTCGCCGACACCGTCGCCGATTCCTGGTACGAGGTGCTCGGACTCGCCCACGACGGGTTGTGGACCGGTCCGGCGCAGGTCGCCGCCGAGGAGGCCGTCGAGGTCGGTCGCGAACGGGTGAACCAGATCGTCGCGATCGCCACCGGATCGGCCGTCGGGATCGGGCGCTTCGGGCCGCAGCTGGTGGAGGCCACCACCGGCATCCGGCACCTGCTGGGCGTGATCGAGTCGGGCGATCTGTTCGTCGCCGACGACTGGGTGGTGCTGCCGCGGGTGAAACGCTATGCGCCGCAGGTGATCAAGGCACTCGCCCTGGCCGCCGCCGGCTTTCAGGATCAACTGAACCCGAAGTTGACCGCGCTGGGCTACGCCGACTATGACCTGGGCAACTTCATCCGCCACCAGGTGACGCGCAATGACCTCGGGATCGAGCTTCCCGAACTCCACCTGGACCCACGCGCACCCCAGGACTTCACCAAGGATCCGTACGCCGACACCACACGCGGGGAGAATCCCGAACTGGGACGCACCCATCAAAACCGGCGTCTGACCGAGCACCTGCTGGGCAGTGTGGTCGAGTCGTCGACCACCACCCACGACGGCATCACCGAAACCACCGTCTCGATGCTGGACGGGAGTTCGCAGGTCTACATCTCCGGACCCGGCGGTGAACGCACCGAGTTCTTCGATCCCACCGGCCGCCGAACCGCCATCCGCACACCCAATCCCGACGGTACGACGCGGATCGAGTTGATGCGTGAGGGACGGTCCCCGGTGATCGTCACCGAACGCGCCGACGGCACCGCGGTCGCCGACATCGACGGATTCCAGGCGCCGATTCCCAGTTCCCAGGACATCACCGTGGCGTTGGCCGCCGGTGGGATGGCGGCAACGGAATCCCAGGTGACCCGAGGGTTGCCGTATCTGTCGGCGGTGCAGGCCCAGCAGCTGCAGGCCGGCGCCAAGGTCGCCGGCCCGGGCCTGACGATCCTGTCCACCGCACTGAGCGTCGCCACCGCCGAGAACCAGTACGAGGTCTGCAAGGCGGGGGTCGCGGGCGGGGTATCGCTCGGCGTCGACCTGGTGGCGCTGGCCACGATGCCGGAGATGACGGCGGGCAAGGCATTTCTGGTCGGCACCGGCACCAGTCTCGGTGCGTCGACCCTGGGCAACGTGGTCGGACAGTTGGTGTGCAAGTGAGGATTCCGGTGTGAACAAACAGATCTCGGCCGAATCGGCTGCCGGATACCCGGTCCCGTCGGCGTGGTTGGGCCGCTCGTGGCGTCTGAGCCTGTTCGGATATCTCCTGGCCGGTGCCGCCGTGCTGCTCGGCTGGGCGGCCGTGCACACCCTGGCCGGCGGCCATCCGCTGACCGCCGCAGCCGCGGCATCCGGGAGTGCCGGGGTGGCGTTGTGGGCGTGGTCGTGGTGTCGCACCGGCCGGCGGCAGCGCAGCGGGCGGATCGAGTTGGCGGGTGTCCGCTTCCACCGGCATGCGCTGCGTCTCGGCGTCGACCCGGTGGCGCTGTGCTGCGACATCGCCTCGGCGCTGGGCATGGGTGCGGCGGGTGTCCTCGCGTTCGTCGCGGTGTGGCGCGGTGACCTCGACATGTCGTGGATGCAGGACTCGCCGCGGCATCCGACCGCCTACACCTTTCTCGCCGTCGGTGTCGTCGGGGCCGTCGAGGCGCTGCTGGTGATCCGTCGTGGCAGATCGGCGGTCACGGTGTCCCCGGACGGTGTCGACGTCGGTGCCCTGGCCGGCCGGCGTCGCTTCCTCCCCTGGGGCGAGGTGGTCGCGGTGCGGGCGGTACCGACGGCGGCGAGCCGACGCGAGGGCGTCCGGATGACCACCACCGCGGAGAAGGACGCGACAGCGATCCGCGCCGGCGAGATCCGGCTGGACCCGCTGCATCTGGGGGCATCCGGGACCTTCTGGCTCATCGATTTCTATGCCCGCCACCCCGAGTTGCGCGACGAACTCGGTGACATCCGGGCGACGGGGCGGCTGCGCACGGGCTCGCTCGTCGAGGACGCCGGTCGCCATGTCCGATGATCCGGCCGACCGGGGAGCCGACACCCCGATTCCCGCGGAATATCTTGCGGTGCTTCGTGATCTCGGAGCCGATCCACGGAACCGGGCGGAGATCCGCGATGTCGTCGGCGCACTGGGCGATGAGACGATCACCGACACCGTCTTCCCGATGCCCGCACAATGGCGCTCCGACGATTACGCGCTGTTCTGCGCCGACGAGCGGGTACGCGAGGCGGAGTACCGGCGTCGCCTCGCGGTGGCGATGGACGAATGGATCGACACCGGCGGATGGTCGTGGCGCAGCGGGGGACTGGCGCCGGCGGACCTGAACCGGATCGGAGCCTGGGTGCGCGCCCAGCTCGACGATGAGATCAACAACTGGGAGATCAACAACTGGGAGATCAACAGCGGGCGCAGTTCCCGTCTGTGACGGCGCCGGGGATGAGACGACGAGACCCGGGACGCACGCGCGCGTCCCGGGTCTCGTCGTCGACGGTGATCCGTCCCGATCAGATCGGTGTGAAGCCCTTGTAGTTGGTGGACTTCACGTAGTTGAGAATCGCGGCGGCGTTGGTGCCCTTCTCCGGTCCGACGCAGCCGAGCAGGTAGTACGCGTTGACCATGCCGACGAGGCGATTGCCGACGACCACCGGGCTGCCGGAGTCGCCTTCGATGACGCACATCTGGGTGAGGTGGACGTCGCCGTCGGAGAACCACGCCACGCCGCAGGTGTTGCCGGTGGTGCGTCCCTGTTTGCAGGCGATGGTCGGGAAGCCGATCGGTCGCGTGTCGATGCCGCTGATGGTGACACCCTGTACCGTGCGCAACGGAACGACATTGCTGTTGAACTTGATGATCGCGATGTCTTCCTTGGGATCGGAATGCGTGATGACCCCTGCCACGCCGCGATCGGAGAAGCTCTCGGAGAGCACCTGCTGATTGGGCTGGCCGCAGTGTCCGGCGGTGATGCCGATCAACTCACCGGTCTTGGCGTGGCCAATGGTGGTCAGTGTGCACGCGGCCGCCGAGTTGCCGCCCTCGAGGACCAGGATTCCCGAGCCGCCACCGAGGTAGATCTTCGGTTGCGCAGCCGTGGCCGTGCCCGGAGCCCCCCAGCCGGCCAGTACCGTTGCCGCCAGAACAGCCAACAGTACTGTCAGCTTCTTCTTCATCCACACACTCCACTCTTGTTCTTGATCCACGGCGACCGGCGCGGGTGGTGGACCAATTCATAGCGATCGACACACGTGATCGACTGGGCGACGTCACCCCCCCCGAACAGCCACCGTACCGGCGCTGGAGAGGCATCGATCTCACGCAAGGATTCCGCTACCGCATTGGAATGCTTCCGTAATGCCGCTCACAATGTACACGTCGAACCTGAGCGTCGAGACCGAGTTGGCCGCCCGGTTGTCCGACGTCGATGCGGCGGCCTCTAAGCTGTGGGGCGGATGTCCCTACGACATCGCACCCGATCTCGCAACCGATTCTGGAGAACAAACGTGACCTCAGCAGGCCTGCCGGTCGTCCTCATCGCCGACAAATTGGCCCCATCCACCGTGGAAGCCCTCGGCGACGGCGTAGAGGTGCGCTGGGTGGACGGTCCGGACCGTCCCAAACTTCTCGAGGCCGTCGTCGACGCCGACGCGATCCTGGTTCGATCCGCCACCACCGTCGACGCCGAGGTGCTCGACGCCGGTAAGAAGCTGAAGATCATCGCACGTGCCGGCGTCGGACTCGACAACGTCGACGTGCCCGCCGCCACCGAACGTGGCGTGATGGTGGTCAACGCGCCCACCTCCAACATCCACACCGCCGCCGAGCATGCGATCGCCCTGCTGATGTCGGCGGCGCGACAGATCCCGGCCGCCGATGCGACGCTGCGCGAGCACACCTGGAAGCGCTCCTCGTTCAACGGTGTGGAGATCTTCGACAAGACCGTCGGCGTCGTCGGACTCGGCCGCATCGGGCAGCTCGTCGCCGCCCGGCTGGGGGCCTTCGAGACCCACGTGATCGCCTACGACCCGTACGTGTCGCCGGCGCGTGCCGCCCAACTCGGCATCGAACTGGTCTCCCTCGACGAACTCCTCGAGCGCGCCGACTTCGTCACCGTGCACCTGCCCAAGACGCCGGAGACCCTGGGACTCATCGGGGCCGAGCAGCTCGCCCGCACCAAGAAGGGGGTCGTCATCGTCAACGCCGCCCGCGGTGGCCTCGTCGACGAGCAGGCCCTGGCCGACGCGATCACCTCGGGACAGGTGCGCGCCGCCGGCCTGGACGTCTATGCCACCGAGCCGTGCACCGACTCCCCGCTGTTCGAGCTCCCGCAGGTCGTCGTGACTCCGCACCTGGGAGCCTCGACCAGTGAGGCACAGGACCGCGCCGGCACCGACGTCGCCAAGAGCGTGCGGCTGGCCCTGGCCGGACACTTCGTGCCCGACGCGGTCAACATCGTCGGCGGTGCCGTCGACGAAGAGGTCGCCCCGTGGCTGGAGATGGCCCGCAAGCTCGGTGTGCTCGTCGGCGCGATCAGCTCCGAACTGCCGAGCTCGATCGTCGTCGATGTCCGCGGTGAGTTGGCGTCGAGCAAGGTCGACGTGCTCGGTCTGTCGGCCCTGCGCGGTCTGTTCGAGGCGGCCCTCGAGGAGCCGGTGACCTTTGTCAACGCCCCCAAGGTGGCCGAGGATCGCGGTGTGACCAGCGAGGTCACCGTCGCCACCGAGAGCCCCAACCATCGCAGCGTGGTCGACGTCAAGGCGGTCTTCGCCGACGGTTCGGTGCACAACGTGGCCGGTTCACTCACCGAACCGCATCAGGTGGAGAAGATCGTCAACATCAACGGGCGCAATTTCGATCTGCGTGCCGAAGGCCTGAACCTGCTGGTCAGCTACGCCGATCAGCCGGGTTCGCTCGGCAAGATCGGCACCCTGCTCGGTGATGCCGGGGTCGACATCCTGGCCGCCGGCCTGTCGCAGGATGCCGAGGGCGGCGGCGCCACCATGGTGCTGCGCATCAGCCGCAAACTCGACGACTCGCTGGTCGACGCGATCTCGGCGGCGGTCGGCGCAACCCTCATCGAACAGGTGGATCTGTCATGAAACTCGCAGTAATAGCCGGCGACGGCATCGGACCCGAGGTCATCGGCGAGGCACTCGAGGTGCTGCGCGCGGTGGTTCCCGACGTCGACACCACCGACTACGACCTCGGTGCGCGTCGTTACCACCGCAACGGTGAACTGCTGACCGACGCCGACCTCGATTCGCTGCGTGAGCACGACGCGATCCTGCTGGGCGCGATCGGTGATCCGTCGGTGCCCTCGGGCATCCTCGAACGCGGTCTGCTTCTGAAGATGCGGTTCGCGCTCGATCATCACGTCAATCTGCGTCCGTCGCGGCGTCTGCCGGGGGTGACCTCACCGCTGGCCGGTGATCCCGACATCGACTTCATCGTGGTCCGGGAGGGCACCGAGGGTCCCTACACCGGCAACGGCGGTGCGATCCGGGTCGACACCCCGCACGAGGTGGCCACCGAGGTCAGCGTCAACACCCGATTCGGGGTGGAGCGTGTGGTGCGCGACGCCTTCGAACGGGCCACCCGCCGCCGTAAGCACCTCACCCTGGTCCACAAGACGAACGTGCTGACGTTCGCGGGATCGCTGTGGAGTCGCACGGTCGCCGAGGTGGGCAAGGAGTTCCCCGACGTCACCACCGATTACTGCCATGTGGACGCGGCCACCATCTACCTGGTGACCGATCCGGGACGCTTCGACGTCATCGTCACCGACAACCTGTTCGGCGACATCATCACCGACATCGCGGCCGCGGTGTCCGGCGGTATCGGCCTGGCGGCGTCGGGCAACATCGACGCCACCCGCACCAACCCGTCGATGTTCGAGCCGGTGCACGGCAGCGCGCCCGACATCGCCGGGCAGGGCAAGGCCGATCCCACGGCGGCGATCCTGTCGGTGGCGTTGCTCCTCGACCACGTCGGCCGGTCCGATGACGCGCGCCGCGTCGAGAAGGCGGTCGCGGACGATCTCCTCGAGCGCGACGGCGCGCAGCTGTCGACGTCCGAGATCGGCAAGCGCATCCGAGAGCGGCTGTAGCGCAACCGCTTCGGCGTAGCTTTCGTTCATCAGACACCGATGGCCGGTCCCGAACAGGGGACCGGCCATCGGTGTTCGGTCGGCTCCACTTGTTCTAGTTGCACTAGAACTATAGGATCAGGGTGTGTTGATTCGCATCGATCCGACCGATCGGACGCCGATCTTCGCCCAGATCGCGTCATCGGTCCGCCGGTCGATCGCGGACGGAGAGGTGCATCCCGGAGAGCGACTGCCGGCGGCACGCGAGTTGGCCGCGTCCCTGGACGTCAACATGCACACGGTGTTGCGCGGCTACCAGATTCTGCGCGACGACGGACTGGTCGAGTTGCGACGGGGCCGCGGCGCGGTGGTCTCCGCGCACGCACCGGTTCGCGCCGAGATGGGTGATGCGCTCGACCGTCTGGTGGAGGTGGCGCGGCGGTTCGGCGTGAGCGCACCCGAACTGGCTGCGGAGATCACGAGGAGGATGACATGAACGACGTTCGACCGGCCCCGACGTCACGGTCGCTGTGCATTGTGGTGGCGATCGTGACCGTTCCGGCGGTGACGATGGCCCTCACCGGTGCCCTCGCCCTGACATCGTGGTGGCCCGACCTGCCCGATCCCGTTGCCTCCCATTGGGGTTCAAGTGGAGTCGACGGCACCAGCAGCCTGTTCGGCGTATGCGTCACCCTCGCCGCGGTAATCGTCGTCGGAGCCGTCGTCGGCGGCCTCGCGGTGGTCGGTGCGGCCACCGGCCGAGTGGCCGACTCGCGCGCACTGCGATGGATCCTGGCCCTGGCCAACGGTTTGTCCGTCTTCGTGACCGTGCTGCTGCTCGGTGCGATCGAGGCGCAGCGCGGCGTCACCGACATCCATCGGGTGTCGGTACCTGCCCTCGCGATCGTCGTCGCGGCGGTGTGTGGGCTGAGCGCCGCGGCGCTGTCGGCGATCGCGGTACCGTCGTGGCCGTCGCCCCGACGTGATCCCGTCGGTACGGTGCCCACCGCGCAACTCGGTGCGGCAGAACGCTTTCTGTGGCAGCGCCGGGTGGCGATGTCGACGATCCCGATGATCGTCGTGATCGCGTCATTCGGAACGGTGATCATCGTCGCGGCCGTGACCGGGCTGTGGTGGTTGCTCATCCTGGTGGCGGTGCTCACCATGCTGATGGCGGCATTCTGGTCGGTACGGGTGACCGTCGACCGCAACCACCTCGCCGTGCAGAACGCGATCGGATGGCCGCGAATCCGGGTCCCGATGACCGACATCGTCCGCGCCGAGGTGGTGAGGGTGCACGCGCTGCGTGACTTCGGCGGCTACGGTCAGCGGATCGCCATACGCGGACCCCTCGCCGGCGCACAGGGATTCGTGCTCCGATCCGGAGACGCGTTGCTGGTCACCCGATCCGACGGGCGGCGTGACCTCGTCGTCGTCGACGACGCCGCGGTGGCCGCGGGGCTCATCAATGCGACTGTGGCGCAGGAGATGACGTAGCCGGAGTTCCTGCTCTACCGGCTCACCGGCTCCGGCCGGGGTGCCGGGTCATCGGGTACCAACGGTGCGGCGATGGCCGGGGCGATCGCCCCGGCGGCGAAGGCGAGGGGAAATCCGACGGCGGTGATGACGGCCCCGAAGATCGGTGTGGTGACCGCGGTCGCGAGGTACTGCGCCGTGTTCTGCACGGCCAGTCCGCGTCCACTCCAGCGCGGGCCGGCGAACTCGGCGATCGCGGTGAACGCCAGGCCGTTGTCGGCCACCGACGCGATCGACGCGATCACCATGAGCACCACCGACATCGAACTGTCGCGCCAATCGGTGAACGCCAACACGCCCATCGACAGTCCGGCGGCCACGGCGATCACCCGGATCGGACGCATTCTCGACAGCCACGCATCCGACCATCGACCGGCCGCGATCCGTCCGAACGCCCCGATGGTCTGGGTGATGGTGACCAGGATCCCCGCCGTCGCCGGAGACCATTGCCGTGCCACGATCAGCCACGTCGGCACGAACGTCCAGAGCATCGACTGCGGGATCACCAGCAGCACACTGACCGCGTGTACCCGGGCCAGGAACCAGCTCTGCCGGTAGGGATTTCGGGTGGATTCCGGTGCGGTGCCGTCGGCTCGGCGCAGCGGTGGATCGGCGATTCCCAGCAGGCATGCGAGCAGCCCGATGAGCGTGACGGCGACCGGAACCACCAGGGCCGCAGCGATTCCGTGCCGTTCGGCGAGTACCGGCATGGTCAGCGCGCACACGGCGATGCCCAACGGCTGTGCCATCTGCCGCACACCCATCGCCGTGCCGCGTTGTTGCGGTGGGAACCACCCGACCACGATCCGCCCGGATGCCCCGTTGGCCGCGCCCGACCCGAGCCCGCCCATGAACAGGCAGATCGCCAGTACCGAGAACGGTGCCGAGGTGGCGGCGGCGATCGCGGTGGCCACCGCGCCGAGAAGGGTGATCGACAGGGACGCCGTCAGGATCAGCCGTTCGCCGTGGCGGTCGAGCAGGGCACCCCAGCCGAGGATCGCCAGCATCAGACCGACGGTGGGAACGGCGGCCAGGACCGATGCCTGCGAGACGGTCATGCCCGAGGCGTGCAGTGCCGGGATGAGATAGGCGACGCCACTGACCACGCAGGTGGTCGTCATCGCGGCGACCAGCGAGCAGATGAGCATCACCCACCTCCGGGTGGTGCCGACGTTCTCGACAGTGCGCATCACACCTCCGCAGGATCGGGCGAATCTCAAATAATGAGAATTCGTTTCCACATTCTAGAACCGGATCGTGCCGCGGGACCAACCGACGTCTCGAAGTGTGGACATCTGGGGTGCGATACCCTCGCACCTATGCGCCTAGGTCGAATCGCCAGTCCGGACGGTGTCGCTTTTGTCTCCCTCGACGATTCCCCGGAGGGGATCGTCGCCAAGGAGATCGCCGAGCATCCGTTCGGCACACCGACGTTCACCGGACGCTCGTGGCCGTTGGCCGACGTCCGACTGCTCGCGCCCATCCTGGCCACCAAGGTCATCTGCATCGGCAAGAACTACGCGGCACATGTGGCGGAGATGGGTGGGCAGGCACCCGCATCGCCGGTGATCTTCCTCAAGCCGAACACCTCCATCATCGGTCCCGAGGTGCCGATCGTGCGGCCGCCGTCGTCGGAGCGGGTCGACTTCGAGGGGGAGTTGGCCGTCGTGATCGGACGGCCCTGCAAGGACGTCAAGGCCGCCGATGCCAAGAGCGCGATCCTCGGCTACACGATCGCCAACGACGTCACCGCGCGTGATCAGCAGTCGATCGACGGTCAGTGGACCCGGGCCAAGGGTTATGACACCTTCTGCCCGCTCGGCCCGTGGATCGACACCGACTTCGATCCCGCCGACGCCCAGATCACCACCGAACTCGACGGTGAGGTCCGTCAGCGCAGCCGCACCTCACTGATGCTGCACGACGTGGGGGCGATCATCGAATGGATCTCCCGGGTGATGACGCTGCTGCCCGGCGACGTCATCCTGACCGGCACACCCGACGGGGTCGGTCCGATGGTGGCCGGACAACGGGTGTCGGTCAGCGTCGAAGGCCTGGGCACCCTGACCAATCCGGTGGTGGACAAGCCGTGACCGCGCCCGCGCAGACCGTGCGAGTCAACGGGATCGACATCGCCTACGAGGTCGCGGGAACCGGTCCACTGGTCGTGATGGTGATGGGCACCGGAAGTCCGGGCCGGGTGTGGAAGGCCAATCAGGAACCGGCGCTGCGCAAGGCCGGCTATCGCGTGGCGCTCTTCGACAACCGGGGTATCGCGCCGTCGTCGGAGTGCGCCGAGGGCTTCACCCTCGACGACATGGTCGCCGACACCGCGGCGCTGATCGAGCATCTCGGCGGACCGGCGTTGGTCGTCGGGACGTCACTGGGTGCCCGGATCGCCCAGGAACTGGCCCTGGCTCGCCCCGACCTCGTCCGCGGTGCGGTCATGCTGGCCACCTATGGCCGCAATACTCCACTGCAGGAAGCGATTTCGGCGGGGGAGCGCGCGCTCTACGACCAGGGCATCACCCTGCCGCCGGACTACGCGGCCGCGATCACCGCGCACCTCAACCTCTCACCGCACACCCTCGACGACGATCGCGCCGCCCGCGACTGGCTCGACATCATCGGGTTCTCCCCGCAGACGGTGACGCCGGGGGTGCGGGCGCAGCTCGAGTTGCACCACGGCGAGCTCAACCGTCTGGCCGCCTACCGCCAGATCTCCCGGCCGGCCCTGGTGGTGGGTTTCGCCGACGACCGCACCCTGCCGGCGAAACTGGCCCGCGAGGTCGCCGAGGCGATCCCCGGCGCCGAGTATGCCGAGGTCGCCCGGGCCGGCCACTTCGGCTATCTCGAGCAACCCGCCGAGGTGAACAAGCTCATCGTCGACTTCTGCGACCGCCACCGGGACTGACCTCGGCATCGGCGCATTCGATACGCTGAGCGCCATGGCCAGTACCGATCCAGTCAGCACCGACGCCTTCCGGGTTCGTTTCTGCCCGTCGCCCACGGGTACGCCCCACGTCGGCATGGTGCGCACCGCATTGTTCAACTTCGCCGCGGCGCGTCACCACAAGGGCACCTTCGTCTTTCGCATCGAGGACACCGACGCCGCACGTGACTCCCAGGAGTCCTACGACGCCATCCTGGAGTCGCTGCGGTGGCTCGGTCTGGACTGGGACGAGGGCCCCGAGGTCGGCGGTCCCTACGGTCCGTACCGCCAATCGCAGCGACGCGACATCCACCTCGACGTGGTGCGTCGCCTCCTGGAATCCGGTGCGGCCTACGAGGCGTACTCCAGCCCCGAGGAGGTCGAGGCCCGCCACCGTGCCGCCGGCCGTGACCCCAAGCTCGGCTACGACAACTTCGATCGGGAACTGACCGACGAGCAGCGCGCCGCCTACCGCGCCGAGGGACGCAATCCCGTTGTGCGACTTCGCATGCCGGATCGCGACATCGCGTGGGACGATCTGGTGCGCGGCACCACCACCATCAAGGCCGGCACGGTGCCCGACTTTGCGCTCACCCGCGCCAACGGGGATCCGCTCTATACCCTGGTCAATCCCGTCGACGACGCGATGATGAAGATCACCCACGTCCTGCGCGGTGAGGACCTGCTCAGTTCCACGCCGCGTCAGATCGCGCTCTACGAGGCGTTGATGGGTATCGGTGTCGCCGAGCGTGTTCCCGAGTTCGGACACCTGCCGTTCGTGATGGGGGAGGGCAACAAGAAGCTCTCCAAGCGGGACCCGCAATCCAGCCTGTTCCACCACCGCGATCGCGGCTTCCTGCCCGAGGGCCTGCTCAACTACCTGGCGCTGCTCGGGTGGGGATACTCCCACGAGACCGACGTGTTCACCCTCGAGCAGATGATCGGCGCGTTCGAGGTCGGCGACGTCAACTCCAACCCGGCCCGCTTCGACCAGAAGAAGGCCGACGCGATCAACGCCGAACACATCCGGATGCTCGAACTCGGCGACTTCACCGCGCGCCTCAAGAGCTACCTGACCGAGCACGGGCACCTGCCGGCCCGCGTCGATGACGCGGCGTTCGCCGTCGTCGCGGAGCTGGTGCAGACCCGCATCCAGGTCCTCGGCGATGCGTGGGGACTGATCTCGTTCCTCTACGTCGACGAGGCGGACTTCACCATCGACGAGAAGGCCGCGGCCAAGAATCTCGGTGCCGACGCCGTCGAGGTCCTCGACGCCACCATCGCGGCGACGGAGTCGTTGGACTCGTGGCAGACGACGGCGCTGCACGATGCCCTCAACGCCGCGCTGATCGACGATCTGGGCCTCAAGCCACGCAAGGCGTTCGGGCCGGTGCGGGTGGCCGTGACGGGCTCCGCGGTGAGCCCGCCGCTGTTCGAGTCGATGGAGTTGCTGGGCCGCGAGGTCAGCCTGGCCCGGCTGCGAGCGGCCCGCGAACTGGCCGGAAAATAGGCCCTGACCAGCCGATTTGTGGTTGCCCGGTAGACCTCTGCTAATCTATCGCAGGTTCTTTTCCGAGAGGAAAAGAGAAAACCTTGGGGTATGGTGTAATTGGCAACACAGCTGATTCTGGTTCAGCCATTCTAGGTTCGAGTCCTGGTACCCCAGCGACCACACAAGGTCCATGGCCCCGTCGTCTAGCGGCCTAGGACGCCGCCCTCTCAAGGCGGTAGCGCGGGTTCGAATCCCGTCGGGGCTACAAGAAGGCCCCCTTCCCGGAACACCGGGGAGGGGGCCTTTTTCTTACGCGTTCGCGCATGCGGCGCGCCGATCAGAGGGGGACCTGTGGGGTATCGGTCACTGCTGATGTCCGAAGACCTCCCCCTCGGGTTGCCCGAATGGTTCGTGCTCAAGTGGCGTGAGCAGTATCACTTCGGCCACGACCGGGACGGTCGGCCGGGCCTGCCCCTGGCAAGTCGGTCGGAGAAGAAGTTCTACGACGGCCCGCGCGAAGAGATTCTCACCGATCTGCAGCGAATCATCGCCGCCGAGAAGACCTGGCGGCATGGAGTCGACCTGGTGCTCCTGCATTAGGACGGCCAGATCACCTGGGTTCGGGTCACCGCCGACGAGGTGACCTTCGCCGAGTCACTGCTCTGGCGGCGCGTCGACGAGGTCATCCCCTTCTGCGGTCCCGGTTTCCCGGAGGAGTGAGCGCGGTGTGCTGTGCGAGCAACGCACGGTGAACGCGTTCGGGCGCACACTCGACGCATTCGGACGCCCACTCGACGGGGTCAGAGGTATTCGGCGGTCGACCCCGACGCCGGCATGGCCGGGATACCCAACTTGCGGTGATCCCAGGACCGGGTCCGGTTCGGGATGAAGCGCACCGCCACCCGCTTGTTCATCATCTGCTCGACGAAGGGTTTGGACTCCTCGGTGTAGGGCGCGGTGTAGCGCTCCCACACCGAGATCCCGACCTTCAGGCAGGAGTCCGGATCGTCGAGGATCTCCGCGGTGCCCTCGATCGCGATGCCGCGCAACGTGTCGTAGGTGTCGCCGTCCTCGATCATCACCGAGCACGCGGGACTGCGGCGCAGATTGACCGCCTTCTGCGACTTGGCCTTGGTCTCGAACCAGATCTCACCGTCGACGACGCCGTACCACATGGCGACCAGATGGATCTGGCCCTGCGGGCCGGTGGTGGCCAGGGTCGCGGTGCGGCTGCGGGCGATGAAGTCGGTGATCTCGTCGTCGGACATGACGATCTGCTGTCTCTGATTGGTTCCCATGCCCGTTGACGCTAGTGGGTCGAATCCGGGTGTGGTAACCCAGATCACGTTTCTGGCGCGAACTCAGCCCTGGGTGACGAGGCGTTTGTGGATCGCGTCGGCGGCCGCGAGAAGGTCGGCGGCCCACCGGGCCCCGGGGCGGCGGCCCATCCGGTCGATCGGGCCCGACACCGAGATCGCCGCGATCACCTCGCCGTCGGCGTCGCGCACCGGGGCCGAGACGCTGGCCACGCCGGCGGCCCGTTCGCCCGCGCTCTGCGCCCACCCACGCCGCCGGATCTCGTGCAGCGCACGGTCGCTGAACACGCTGTCGGCCAACAGTGAACGCTGGGTGTGCGGGTCGGCCCAGGCGAGCAAGACCTTGGCCGCCGACCCCGCGCTCATCGGGAACCGGGTACCCACCGGCACGGTGTCGCGCAGTCCGGTCGGTGGTTCCATCGCGGCGATGCAGACGCGTTCGGAGCCCTCGCGGCGATAGACCTGTACCGATTCGCCGGTGATCTCGCGCAGGCGTGGCAGCACCATCAGGGATGCCTCGCGGACGAGATCGTGTGCGGAGGAGGCCAGTTCGTTGAGTGCGGGACCCGGGTACCAGCGCCCCGCGGCGTTGCGTGCGAGCAGGCGATGGGTCTCCAGGCCGACCGCGAGACGATGGGCGGTGGCCCGGGGCAGTGCGGTGCGGTCACACAACTCGGTGAGATTGCACGGTGTTTCGGCGATGGCGCGCAGCACGGTCACCGACTTGTCGAGGACTCCGATTCCGCTGGTCGGTTCCGATGCGCTATCCTTTCCCATAGGACGATACTAACTGTCCAAATAGTGAGATGCACGTCGATGGCCGATTTCAGCCCACTTCGGTCGCCGCCCCGACGTGACCGAGATGGATGTGAGTGCAGCCATGACGAACAGCCCGACCGGCGCCGCGCAGCACGGCGCACCGCGCACGCTTGCCGAAAAGGTGTGGGACGACCACGTTGTCGTTCGCGGGAACGGCGATCAACCCGACCTCATCTACATCGACCTGCACCTCGTGCACGAGGTGACCAGTCCGCAGGCCTTCGACGGTCTGCGCCTCGCCGGGCGTCCGGTGCGGCGCCGCGACCTGACGATCGCCACCGAGGACCACAACGTCCCGACCATCAAGACCGACCTGATCGCCGATCCGGTCTCGCGCACCCAGGTGGAGACCCTGCGCCGTAACTGCGAGGAATTCGGCATCCGGCTGCATCCGATGGGCGATGCCGAGCAGGGCATCGTGCACGTGGTCGGCCCGCAACTGGGGCTGACGCAACCGGGAATGACGGTGGTGTGTGGCGATTCCCACACCTCCACGCACGGCGCGTTCGGGGCGCTGGCGATGGGCATCGGCACCTCCGAGGTCGAGCATGTGCTCGCCACGCAGACGCTGTCGCTGCGTCCGTTCCGGACGATGGCGATCACCGTCGACGGTGAGTTGCCCCCCGGCGTCACGAGCAAGGACCTGATCCTCGCGGTCATCGCCGAGATCGGAACCGGTGGCGGACAGGGTTATGTGCTCGAGTACCGCGGCCCGGCCATCGAGAAACTGTCGATGGAAGCCCGGATGACCATCTGCAACATGTCGATCGAGGCGGGTGCGCGCGCCGGCATGATCGCGCCCGACGCCATCACCTACGACTTCCTCAAGGGACGTCCGAACGCGCCGCAGGGCGACGACTGGGATGCCGCAGTGGCCTACTGGGATTCGCTGCGCACCGACGACGGGGCGCAGTTCGACGCCGAGGTGCACATCGACGCCACACGGTTGTCGCCGTTCGTCACCTGGGGTACCAACCCCGGACAGGGCGCGCCGCTCGGCTCGGTGGTGCCCGACCCCGCCGACTTCGGTGACGAGAACGCCGCCACCGCCGCGGCGAAGGCCTTGCAGTACATGGATCTGGCCCCCGGAACCCCGCTGCGCGAGGTCTCCGTCGACACCGTCTTCGTCGGATCGTGCACCAATGGCCGCATCGAGGATCTGCGTGCGGTCGCCGAGATCCTCAAGGGCCGCAAGATCGCCGACGGTATGCGGATGCTCGTCGTCCCGGGTTCGATGCGGGTGCGGGCGCAGGCCGACGACGAAGGGCTCGGCGACATCTTCACCGCGGCGGGAGCCGAATGGCGGCAGGCGGGATGCTCGATGTGCCTGGGAATGAACCCCGATCAGCTCGCTCCCGGCGAGCGCTGCGCCTCGACGTCGAACCGGAATTTCGAAGGCCGACAGGGCAAGGGCGGTCGGACGCACCTGGTCTCGCCGGCCGTGGCGGCCGCGACCGCCGTCCGCGGAACCCTGTCCTCCCCGGCCGACCTTTAGGGCGGCTAGCGGTCCGAAGCTCCGGATTCGTTCAGGCGCTTCTCAACTCCAGATCAACCCTGCCTCAGGCATACCTCACCTCACAGAGCGGAGCCACCCCCATGGAACCCTTCATCTCCCACACCGGGATCGGGGTGCCGTTGCGCCGCAGCAACGTCGACACCGATCAGATCATCCCTGCCGTCTACCTCAAGCGGGTGACGCGAACGGGTTTCGAGGACGGACTCTTCGCCGGATGGCGTAGCGACCCGGACTTCATCCTCAACGCCGAGCCCTGGAGCCACGGCTCGGTTCTGGTGGCCGGACCGGACTTCGGAACCGGATCGTCGCGCGAGCATGCCGTCTGGGCGCTGTCCGACTTCGGTTTTCGGGTCGTCATCTCGTCCCGGTTCGCCGACATCTTCCGCGGCAACGCCGGCAAGGCCGGCCTGGTCGCCGCGCAGGTCGAGCAATCCGACGTCGAACTGCTGTGGAAGCGACTCGAGGAGCAGCCGGGTCTGGAATTGACGGTGAGCCTTCCGGAGCGGACCGTGACCGCCGGAGACCTCGTGGTGCCGTTGACAATTGACGACTACACCCGCTGGCGTCTGATGGAGGGTCTCGACGACATCGGACTGACATTGCGGCAGGTAGAAGCCATTTCCGAGTACGAAAGCGGCCGTCCGTCTTTCAAGCCGGTGACCATGTAGAGTTCGGGATCTGCCCGCGGCACAACCCCGCGAGGCCATCGACGGAACGTGGTTGCGCACCTCACATTTTCGCAACACGGCCCGTCGATTGGCGTGGAAGATGGACGTTTTCGTCTTCGACGTTTACCGTGTGGGGTTAGCTGGCCTCAACCGATCGGTCAGAACAGCTTGCGGAGGTATTCCCATGAACAAGGCAGAGCTCATTGATGAGCTGACCAAGAAGCTCGACGCGGATCGCAAGACTGCGACCGAAGCCGTCGAGCTCGTCGTCGACACCATCGTCCGCGCGGTCAACCGCGGCGAGAGTGTGACCATCACCGGATTCGGTGTCTTCGAGAAGCGTCGCCGCGCACCGCGCGTCGCCCGTAACCCGCGCACCGGCGAGACCGTGAAGGTGCGTGCCACTTCGGTTCCGGCGTTCCGCCCGGGCGCGCAGTTCAAGGCCGTCGTCGCCGGCAAGCAGAAGCTGTCGGCCTCGGGCCCCGCGGTGAAGCGTGGCGCCGGTGCCGCCGCCCCGGCCAAGAAGACCGCGGCGAAGAAGACCACCACGGCCGCCAAGAAGGCCCCGGCCAAGAAGGCCCCGGCCAAGACCACCGCGGCCAAGAAGGCCCCGGCGAAGAAGGCTCCCGCCAAGACCACCGCGGCCAAGAAGGCCCCGGCGAAGAAGGCCCCGGCCAAGACCACCGCGGCCAAGAAGGCCCCGGCAAAGAAGGCTCCCGCCAAGAAGACTGCGGCCAAGAAGGCTCCCGCCAAGAAGACCACGCGCCGCTGACGTTCGCGTCGGCGACTCGACACACCGCACAACTCACCCCTGACGCCCTTCCCTCGTCAGGGGTGAGTTGCTGTGTGGAGACGGCACTTCCGGCGGCGGAGCGGCACGCGGGCGGTCGATGCCGGCCGATGCCCCGGACGACTCAGCCGGTCTGCAGTGGAAGCGGACTGTCGACGTGGTCGGCGGCCACCAGCCGACCGTCGTCGAAGGACAGCACCCACACGCTGCCCTTGCGGTTGCGCGCCGGCGGCAGTTCGACGTTGTCGAGCCCGGCCCACCACGCGAGGAGTGGCTCAATCACCTTGCCCTGACTGCACACTGCCCGCACCTGGCCCGGACCCGACGTGGTGGCGAGTTCGCGGAACCGACGGCGGGTCGATTCCGGATCGGCGGCGTAGGCCTCCTCGGACAGGGCCGGCTCGTCGACGATCGGCAGCCCGGTCGCGCTGCTCGTGGGTTCGAGGGTCTGCACGCACCGCACCCGGTCGGCGCTGTGGAGTTCGGTGACGCCGTATGCATTCAGCAGCGGCGCCAGTGCCGCGGCCTGCGCGCGGCCCAGTGTGTCCAGCGGGCGTAGCCGATCGTCTCCGCGGTACTTCGACCGGCGGCCTGCGCGGGCATGCCGGATGATCACGAAGGTCGTCAGATCCACCGGCAGGCGGACGAACTCGCGGAGCACCTTGCGGTCGAGTCGGTAGCTGAGCAGGTGATCCGCCTGATCCACCGGCAACCACTCGATGGCATCCACCTCGTGGTTGGGCTCGAATCGACCGCTTGTCGACTCCGCCGACCAGTAGCGGACGTGCTTGCGCCCGTTGGGGAGATCGTAGGACACCGTGGACAACAGGCGCCCCAACCGGGTGTGGTGACCGGTCTCTTCGGCGATCTCGCGCACCGCGGTGTCGATCAGGGTCTCGCCGTCATCCGTCTTGCCCTTGGGGAGCGTCCAGTCGTCGTAGCGCGGGCGGTGGACCAGCCCGATCTCCACGGACTCACCGCTGTGGCGCCACAACACACCGCCCGCCGCCCAGATCGTCTTGGCGCCCGGGGACGATCCGGACGTGCGTTCCCGGTCTGCGGATGATCCCTGTGACTTCGACATCGCCGCAGATACTAGTACGCGCGGGTTATCGGCAGGTGTCGGCAGGCGGCACGATGCGCCCGCACCCGGGCGTACTCACGCACCCTGATCCCGGCGGTGATTGCGCCGCATCATCTGTCGCTGGTGATCACGGACCTCCTCGCCGGCCGCCGGCGACGCCACCCAGCTGCCGTCGGAGTGCAGCACCCAGCAGCGGGTTCGGGGATCGAGGGCAGAGGAGAAGATGTCGTTGAGTTCTCCGGTCAGCCGTTCGTCACGCACCTGCACCATCACCTCGATCCGTCGATCGAGGTTGCGGTGCATCATGTCTGCGCTGCCGATCCAGTACTCGTCGGCGGCACCGAAGTGCAGGATGCGGGAGTGCTCGAGGAACTGGCCCAGGATCGAGCGCACCGTGATGTTGTCGCTGACGCCCGGCATGGCGGGTCGCAACGCGCAGATCCCGCGGACCACGATCTCGACGGGCACCCCGTTCTGCGACGCCCGATACAGCGCGTCGATCACCTGCTCGTCGACAAGCGCGTTGGCCTTCAAACGAATTCGGGCACGCTCGTTGCCCTCGTGAAAGGCGGTGATCTCCCGGTTGATACGTTCGATGATGCCCGAGCGAATCCCGTTCGGGGCCACCAGGATGTTGCGGTACTCCTTCTTCCGCGAGTATCCGGTGAGCGTGTTGAACAGGTCGGTCAGGTCCGCGCCGATGTCCGGTGCGGCGGTGAGCAGACCCACGTCCTCGTAGAGCCGCGCGGTCTTCGGGTTGTAGTTGCCGGTGCCGATGTGGCAGTACCGCTTGATCGTCGAGCCCTCGCGACGGACCACCAGACATGTCTTGCAGTGCGTCTTGAGGCCCACCAGGCCGTAGACCACGTGCACGCCGGCCTGCTCGAGTTGCCGGGCCCACTTGATGTTGGCCTGCTCGTCGAAACGCGCCTTGATCTCCACGAGGGCGACCACCTGCTTGCCGGCCTCGGCGGCGTCGATCAACGCGTTGACGATCGGCGAATCGCCGGAGGTGCGATACAGCGTCTGCTTGATCGCGAGGACCTGCGGGTCGGCGGCGGCCTGCTCGATGAACCGCTGCACGCTCGTGGAGAACGAGTCGTAGGGGTGATGGACGAGGACGTCACCCTCGCGCAGCGTGGAGAACACACTCTTGGGGGTTTCCCGTTCGCCGAAGGCCGGATGCGTTCCGGGGACGAAGGGCCGGTCCTTGAGGTGGGGTCGGTCGAGCGCGTACACCTCGAACAATGCCGACAGATCCAGCAATCCGGGTACCTGGATGACGTCGGCCGGGTTGACGTCGAGTTCGCGCAGCAACAACTCGAGCATGTGCTCGCTCATGTCGTCGGCCACCTCGAGACGGACCGGTGACCCGAACCGCCGACGGGCGAGTTCTCGTTCGAGTGCCTGCAGGAGGTCCTCGTCGCGATCCTCCTCCACCTCGAAATCGGCGTTGCGGGTGATCCGGAAGACGTGGTGGTCGACGATCTGCATCTCGGGGAACAGATGCTCGAGGTTGGCCGCGATCAGGTTTTCCATCGGCAGGAGCACCGCGGGATGATGTCCGCGCGCGTCGGTCTCGGCCGAGCCCGGCGCGAGTTGGTCGACACGCACGAACCGATTGACGTTGTCGGGCACCTTGACTCGCGCGAAGTGCTCGCCGCCCTCGTGTGCATCCTTGACGGTGACCGCCAGGTTCAGCGACAACCCCGAGATGTAGGGGAAGGGGTGGGCGGGGTCGACGGCCAGCGGGGTCAGGACGGGGAACACCTGCTCGTGGAAGTACTCGACCATCCGCGTCTGCTGATCGTCATCGAGTTCGGCCCAGGTGACCACATGAATTCCGTTGGCCACCAAGGAGGGCCGCACCGAGTCGAGGAAGACGCGGGCATGCCGGTCGGCCAGCGTCTGGGTGCGGCCGGCGATGCGCAGCAGCTGCTCGCGCGGCGACAGGCCGTCGGCGGAGCGGACCGACAGGCCCGTCTCGTCACGCCGTTTGAGGCCGGCGACCCGCACCATGAAGAACTCGTCGAGGTTCGAGGCGAAGATCGCCAGGAACTTGGCCCGCTCGAGCAGCGGAAGGGAGGTGTCCTCGGCGAGTGCCAACACCCGCGAATTGAAGTCCAGCCAACTCAGTTCCCGGTTCAGGTACCGGTCTTCGGGCAGATCGGCCGATTCTTCCGGCGTCAACGTCGCTGCGGGTGGGGCGCCGGGGATCGCCGTCACGGTCTGCGTCCCGGTGTCGTCTGCTGGGGTCACCGGTCAATGATGACGCATCATCGGATTCTCGCGCAGCCGCACCTGTCACCTTCGGTGCTTCACCCACGTCCGCCGGCATCGTGGGACGGGTCGATCCCCAGCGCCGCCCGGGTGTGCCGCCCGAGTCCCAGCGTCCAGGCGCGACGCAGATCCGCGGCGGTGTCGACGTCGGTGCGCAGATCCGCCCAGCGGCTCCGGGTGGCGTCGAGATCGACGGCCCCGTCGGCGCGGTGCGCGGCCGCCGAGTCGATTCCGAAGCGCGGCAACACGTTCAGTTCGACCGGGCGCAACAGCATCGCGGTGCCGTCGCCCGCGGCGTCGGTGACCAGGGCCTGCGGCAGGGCACCGGCGGCGTCGATGACCTGCCGGATGCTGTGTGCGTCGGCCGCCGGCAGGTCCGCCTGCACCAGCAGCACCCGTGGGCACTCGGGTCGATGACGGCGGATCCAATCGATGCCCTCGGCGTAGGCGTGGTTGAGCGACGGATCGGTGCGCGGAACCTCGCGGACCGCGTGGGCGCCGGCGGCGGTGACCTCACCCAGCACCTCGGCATCGGGGCTCACCACGACGATCGGGTCCAGACCGGCGAGGTGGACGGCGGTCATGGTGTCCAGGAGCATCGCCAGCACCAGGGCACGGTGATCCACCGGTCCCCGCCCGATGCCCGCGATCGGCAGCGACGCCGCGAGTCGGGTCTTGGCCGCGTCGAGGTTCTTGACCACCAACACCGCGCCGATCCCACCGCCGACCCCATTGCCGATCGCGCCGCCGAGGGCATGCGGTGCCGCGCTGTCGCCACGCACCACGCCTTCGGGTCTCACGTCACCATGATGGACGACGGGCGACGAGCCCGACGAGCGGGTGTGGGCAACCCGGGCCGGGGCGCCGGGATCGGGATTCGACGGAAAGTTCACGACGCGGCGGCGGCGGGACACTAGGGTGAGAGCGACGTTCGGTGAGCAGCGAAGGATGTGACACGTGCGCGCGGTGGTGATGGGTGCCGGTTCCTGGGGTACGGCGGCGGCGAAGGTCCTCGTCGACGCCGGCACCGATACGACGATCTGGGCACGGCGGGCCGAACTGGCCGAGCGGATCAACGCCGAGCACACCAATCCCGATTACCTCCCCGGTATCTCGTTGCCCGAACAACTGCGCGCGTCCAGCGTCATCGCCGAGGTGTTGCCCGACGCCGACATCGTCGTGTGCGCGGTGCCCTCACAGTCGTTGCGGGACAATCTGAGCGACTGGACCCCGCATCTGCGATCGGATGCCACCCTGGTGTCGTTGGCGAAGGGTATCGAGACCCACACGCTGATGCGGATGAGTGAGGTCATCGCGGAGGTCACCGGATTCGACGAGGCCCAGATCGCGGTGCTCACCGGGCCCAATCTGGCGCGGGAGATCGCCGAGGGGCAGCCGGCGGCGACGGTGATCGGGTGCGTCGACGAGGCGCGTGCCACCACCCTCCAATCCGCCTTCGCCACCGGGTATTTCCGTCCGTACACCAACACCGACGTCGTCGGCTGTGAGATCGGCGGGGCCGCCAAGAACGTCATCGCGCTGGCGTGCGGGATGGCCAGCGGTGTCGGTTTCGGCCAGAACACCCTGGCCACCATCATCACCCGCGGGCTGGCGGAGGTCATCCGGCTCGGTGCGGCGCTCGGCGCCGAGATCGAGACACTCGCCGGGTTGGCCGGAATCGGTGACCTGGTGGCGACGTGCTCGTCGCCGTTGTCGCGCAACCGGACCTTCGGTGCCCGCCTCGGTGAGGGGGCGACGATGGAGGAGGCCCAGGAGGCCACCCACGGTCAGGTCGCCGAGGGCGTGAAGTCGTGTACGTCGGTGCGTGCCCTCGCCGAGAAGCACGGAGTGTCGATGCCGCTGACCGATGCGGTGCACGGGGTGTGCCACTCCGGGGTGTCGGTGGCCGATGCGGTGGCGTCACTGTTGGGGCGCACCACCAAACCCGAGGTGTACCGGGACTGACCCTGGTGCCGCTGACCCTGGTGCCGCCGCCTCGCGGTGCCCTGTCTGCGTCAGCCGAAATCGAGTGGGCCCGACGGCAACACCTTGCCGATCGCCGCGGAGACATCGGTGATCGAGGCGTTGCCGCCGCTGACCGGCACCCACAGGGCCACGTAGGGACGATGGTCGACGCACACGTAGGCCTGGCCCCGTCCGTCGATGGTGTCGGTGATGAACCACTGGACGCCGTTGACCGTCTGCAGGCGGCTCGACGGGGCGAGTTCGGCGGGACGATCGACCCCGCAACGCACCGTCACCGGGTCACCGTCGTCGGTGCCGGACCAGGTCGCGGTGTCGCCGTTGACCGACTTCGACCCGAATCCCTCGAAGGTGTTGGGCAGCGCGGCAAGCAGTTTCGCACAATCAGCGCTCACCGCCGACTCGGCGGAGGCGTAGGAGGCGATGGGTGTGTCGCTCGACTGGGCCGATTTCATCGCCGCGAACGTGATGAATCCGACGATGACCATCACCGGGACGGCGACGAGGGTGGCGATCAGTGCCGGACTCAAGCGGGGACCGGACCCGGTGTCGGGAGAACTCACCAGCCCACCCTAGGGCATGTCTCCGTACACACTGTTCCGGTCCGGATCGACCCGGGATCTGCATCGCACCGCCCCGACGCCGGGCCTCGTGGCGCTCAGTGGCCGGTGGTCACCACCGGGCAGGTCAGGGTCCGGGTGATGCCGTCGACCTTCTGGATCTGGGGGACCACGTCGTTGCTCAGGTGCGCGGCGTCGGCAGCATCCACACGGACGATCACGTCGTAAGGTCCGCTGACCTCCTCGGACGAGGCGACCCCCGAGATCTCTGCGATGGTCGCTGCGGCCAGTGCCGCCCGTCCGACCTCGGTCTGGATCAGTATGTATGCCTGAACCACGGCCATCCTCTCGATGTCTGCCACGTCGCGGGAATCGGGCTGATGACCCCGCCGCGGTGCGGTGGCGATCGGGGGAGACAGACCCGCGGACCACTACACTGCTGGCACACATTGTCGCTGACAACCTCGCGGGAGGCGAGTCGGCAGCAGAATCGAAGGGGCTCATCGTGCCGTCCGACGCCGTCCGCGACCCCGATGTACCCGGACCCGACCGCGCCAAGACGCTGGCTGAGGTCGGTGAGCGCGCGATCATCGCGATGTTCACCACAGCGGCCGCCGACGGTGGTCCGGACATCGTCATCGGGTCGGGTGACGACGCCGCCGTCCTCGATGTGGGACCGACGGTGATCAGCACCGACACGGTGGTGCAGGGGCGCCATTTCCGGCTCGAGTGGTCCACTCCGGCCCAGATCGGTGCGCGCGCGGTGGTGCAGAGTGCCGCCGACATCGCCGCGATGGGTGGTCGCACCGTCGGCGTCGTCGTCTCGCTGGCCTGTCCGGCGGACATCGGGGTGGGATGGTTGCTCGACCTCAACGGGGGGATCGTCGACGCCGCCCACGCGCTCGGTGCCCGTGTGCTGGGCGGTGATCTGGTCGGCGCCGACGAGATCGTGGTGGGTATCACGTCGGTGGGAGCACTCGACGGACTGGCCCCGGTCACGCTGTCGGGGGCCCGCGCCGGGGATGTGCTGGCCGTCAGTGGACCATTGGGTGCGGCGGCCGCGGGTCTGGCGGTGATCGGCCGGTCCGGGCCGGCCCCGTTGGCGCGCTGGCGTCGCGACGCCGATCCCCGGGCCACGGTCACCGAGGCATTCCTGGTTCCCGCACCCGATCTCGGCGAGGGGATCCGGGCGGCACGCGCCGGCGCGCACGCCATGACCGACATCTCCGACGGCCTCGTCGAAGAGCTGGTGACCATGTCGGTGTCGTCGGGGGTTGCTCTCGCGGTCCGCAGTGAACTGATTCCGCGGCTGCCGGCGGTGACCGACGTGGCCGCGCTGCTCGGTGCCGACGCCGACGAGTGGGTGCTCACCGGAGGGGAGGACCACCAGTTGCTGGCGGCGCTGCCGCCCGCGGCCGTGCCATCCGGCTGGGTGGTGATCGGCGAGGTGTCGCCGGGGCCGGCGTCGGTCACCGTCGACGGTCGGCGGGCCGACACGATGCACGGCTGGCAGGCCTTCGGCTGAGCTCACCCCGGGGTGGGGTGGGCGAGGCCCCGCTCGCCGGGTGATTAGATCCTCGGTATGGCGATTTACGCACTCGACGACCGAGTACCCGATCTGGGAGAGGACGTCTACGTCCACCCCGACGCGACCGTCATCGGTGCGGTGACACTGGCCGACGGGGTGTCGGTGTGGCCGGGTGCGGTCCTACGTGGTGACTACGGCACGATCACCATCGGGAGCCGCACCAACATCCAGGACGGCACCGTCATCCATTGCACACCGGTCGACCCGACGGTGATCGGTGCGGGATGTGTGGTCGGCCACAACGCGCACATCGAGGGCGCCACGATCGGTGATCACTGCCTGATCGCGTCGGGATCGGTGGTGCTCAACGGATCCCGCATCGGGGAGGGTTCCATCGTCGGCGCCGGCGCGGTGGTGCCGTTCAACGCCGAGATCGGCGAACACTGCATGGCGCTGGGGGTTCCGGCTCGGGTGCGGGAGGGATACCGGGTTCCGGTCGGGCACATCGACCTGAACGTGGACATGTACTTCCACAACGCGACGCACTACCGGACCGCACTGCGGAGGATCGACTGACCATGGCGCCCAAATCCCTTGCCGAACTGATCGATCCGGGCTGGGCCCGGGCACTGGAACCGGTGGCCGACGTGATCACCGCGATGGGACAGTTCCTGCGTGACGAGAATGCCGCGGGCCGTGGCTATCTGCCCGCCGGGCAGAATGTGTTGCGCGCGTTCACCCAACCCTTCGACGAGGTCAGGGTGCTCATCGTCGGGCAGGATCCGTACCCCACACCCGGACACGCGGTGGGGCTGAGTTTCTCTGTCGCGCCCGATGTCTCGCCGATTCCGCGGTCACTTGCCAACATCTACACCGAGTATTGCGACGACCTCGGGTACCCGCGTCCGAGCAACGGTGACCTCACGCCGTGGTCCCGGGCGGGAGTGCTGCTGCTCAACCGCGTCCTCACCGTCGCCCCGGGGCAGTCGGCATCGCATCGACGCAAGGGGTGGGAGGCGGTCACCGAATGCGCGATCAAGGCGCTGGTGGATCGTGACGAGCCTCTCGTCGCGATCCTGTGGGGGCGCGATGCCGCCGATCTGGCGCAGTGGATGCCCGACGTTCCCACGATCATCTCCGCGCACCCGTCGCCGCTGTCGGCGAGTCGGGGATTCTTCGGATCGCGGCCGTTCAGCCGCGCCAACGACGAACTCGCCGACCTCGGTGGCGATCCCGTCGACTGGCGGCTGCCCTGACCGGCGCCGGTCGCCCGGGGCCGGTTGTTCAGCGGACGAACCTGCGCGCGTGCGGGTCGGTACGGGCCTGCCATCCGACGCGTTCGAGTTCGGGTACCTCGCCGGTGGTTTCGGGATATCCGAGGCAGAGGTAGGCGGTCAATCGCCACGAGTCGGGCACCGCCAATGTCGTTGTCGCGGCGTCGGCGTCGAGGATCGACACCCATCCCAGACCGATCCCACGGGCCCGCGCCGCGAGCCACAGTGTTTGGATCGCCGCGACGGACGAGTAGGCCAGTGTCTCCGGCATGGTGGCGCGGCCGAGACCATGACCCTGCAGGCAGGCCTCGTCGGTGAACACCGCAAGGTGGGTGGGCGCCTCGTCGAGGCCGGCGAGTTTGAGGTCGGCGTAGGAGCGGGCCCGGTCCCCGTGATAGCCGGCGAGGGCGTCGGCGTTGGCCGCGACAAAGTTCGCGCGGATCTGCGCACGAGCCGACGCCGAGGAGACCTCGACCCATCGCCAGGGCTGCGAATTGCCCACCGAGGGTGCGAGTTCGGCGCGCTCGAGAATCGACTCGAGCAGTTCCGGGTCGAGCGGATCGACTCGGAAACGACGAACGTCGCGACGCAACCGGAGCAGTACGTCGAGCTCGGCGAGGAAGTCGGGTCCGAAGCCGGTCTCGGCGTCAGTGTCCGCGGGCGGCACCGAAATCCGGACGTCGCTTCCCGCTGAAGGCGTCGACACCCTCGGTGCCCTCCGGTTCGCCGCTGCGCGCCGAGATCGACGCCGCTTCGGCCACGAGATGTTCGGCGAGGGAATCGGTGGTCGACGCGGTCAGCAGCCGACGGGTGGCCGACAGCGCCGAGCGGGGGCCGGCGGCGAGTTTCTCGGCGACGGCGGTGGCCTCGGCGGCCACCTCGGTGTCGTCGACGATGCGCGAGAGGATGCCGATCGCGAGGGCCTCCTCGGCGTCGATCACACGGTCGGTGAGGATGATGTCGCGTGCGCGCGCCAGACCGACGACGCGGGGCAGCATCCACGACATCCCGCCGTCCGGGGTGAGACCGATACCCGGATAGGCCGGCCGGAGTTTGGTGGCGGGACCGCCGATGGCGATGTCGGCGTGCAGGACGATGCTCATGCCCGCGCCGGCCGCCCAGCCGCTCACCGCGGCGACCACCGGGCGGTCGGCGGCGGCCAGTGCGAGGACGAAGGCGTGGAAGTTGTCGGCGAGGCCCCGCAGGTAGGTCGGGCGGTGCTCGGCGGCGGCGAAGGCACGGACATTGCCGCCGGCGCAGAAGTTCGCACCGGTTCCGCGCAGCAGGATGGCGCCGACCTCACGTTCGCCGCGGGCCACCTCGTGCAGGGCGGCGGTGCCGTCGGCGAGGGCACGGTCATCGAGGGAGGTTCCGGCGGCCGGACTCGACACGGCGATCGTCAGGACCGATCCGGTCTGGGTCACCGGTGAGGTGGTCGCGGTGTCGGTCGTCGCGGTGTCGGTCGTCGTCGGTGCTTCGGTGGTCCCTGTCATGCAGGTCACCTTATCCTCGGCACGCAAAAGACCCGACCCCGGGCCGAGCGTTTGCTCGGTGGGTCGGGTCTGCGCGACGATATCCACTGGTCCGAGGACCAGAGGCGATCAGACGAGAGTGGTCTTTCCGGCCTTCAGGCAGGAGGTGCACACGTTCTTGCGCTTCCGGTTGCCCGGGGCGACCTCGACGCGGACCGACTGAATGTTCGGGTTCCAGCGACGGTTGGTGCGGCGGTGCGAGTGCGAAACGGACTTGCCGAAGCCCGGACCCTTGCCGCAGACGTCACAGACGGCAGCCATATCGAACTCCTCGAGGGTAAATGGATGATGTTCTCTTCTCGGCCCGCCGTCGGTATGGGAAGCGATCGGCGCGTCCCCGAGGGGCATCAACCGAAACGACCACCGCGACTCGCGGCAAGGCAACCCTGCAAGGATAGCGGGCATCGCATGTCCCGACCAAATCCTCACCCGTGACGCTCGGCGCCGGGGCCGCCACCGGGCGCCCGCAACCGCCACGTCGGAGTCCACGAGTAACCTCGACCACAGTTCTTCGGACGTGGCGGCGGGCGGCAGGTCCGCCTCATCCGCAGTGGGATCGAGGAGGTGGATGTGGCGGCGTTCGACGGCGGCCTGACGCACACGATGAGTCCGCAGTTGCTGCGTGACTGGGCGCAGGCCAGTGCCGACGGCCTCGAGGCGGTGCGCGGCGAGATCAACGACCTCAACGTGTTCCCCATCCCGGACTCCGACACCGGCAGCAACATGGCCTTCACCATGGCCGCGGCCGCCGCGGCCGTCGCCGATCTTCCCGCCGACGCCGACCTCGCGCTCGTCGCCCGTTCCCTCGCCGACGCCGCGGTCGCCGCGGCGCGGGGCAACTCCGGCATCATCCTGTCCCAGGTCCTCGTCGGCGTGGCCGACGCGGTGGAACTCGCCTCGCCCGGTGAGCTGAGCCTGTCGTATCTGGCGACGGCGGGTCTGCGGCTGGCCGGTCTGGCCGCCCGACGTGCGGTCAGCGATCCCCGCGAGGGCACCGTCCTGACCGTCATCCGGGTGGCGGCGGAGACCGCGAGCCGCCATGCCGACGACGCGCCCGCCGACCTCGTCCGTGCGGTCGCCGACGAGTGCGCCCTGGCCCTCGACGAGACCACCGCCCAGCTTCCCGAGTTGGCCTCGGCCGGGGTCGTCGACGCCGGTGCCCGCGGCTTCCTCGTCATCCTCGACGCGATGGTGCTGGTGGTCACCGGGGTGGCGGCACGCCGGCGGCGGTACCGCGGCTCCCTGATGGGTGGCGGCCTGCCCGGCCACCCGGATCAGGACACGTGCACCGGATCCTCGGAGATGGATTTCGAGGTGATGTACCTGCTCGACCGCGCGGCGAGCGAGTCCATCGGGGTGCTGCGCGCCGAACTCGACGAGATCGGTGACGCGGTGGTCATCGTCGGCGACAGTTCCGGCGGCGACGGGGAACGGTTCTCCGTACACGTGCACACCTGCGAACCGGGGCGCGCGGTGGAGGCCGGGCTCGCCGCCGGCGCGTGTTCGGAGATCCGGATCAGTTGTTTCGCGCTCGACGCCATCCGCTCCCAGGTCGACACCGCCGAACCGCCGCCGCGGCACAAGCGGGCCATCGTGACCATCGTCAAGGGCGAGGGCGCGGCGGCGTTGTTCGCCGACGCCGGCGCCGCGGTGATCCGCGCCGACGACGGCGTCACCGCCGAGGAGCTGACCGACGCCATCCGCGCCACCGACGCCGCACACGTGGTGGTGATGGCCAACGGGGCGATGACCAGCCAGGACCTGGTGTCGGTGGCCGCCGAGGTCCGATCGAGCCAGCGTTCGGTGGTGTCGTTGCCGACGTCGTCGATGGCGCAGTGCCTGGCGGCGCTGGCCGTCCACGACCCGAGCGAATCGGCCGACGCCGACGCCTACGCGATGGCCGAGGCCGCCGCGGGAGCCCGGTGGGGATCGCTGCGTCGCGCCGAGGTCAGGATGATGACGTTGGCCGGCACCTGTGACGTCGGGGATGTCCTGGGACTCATCGGTTCCGACGTGCTGGTGATCGCACCCGATCAGACCGGGGCGGCGACGGCCCTGATCGATCTGATGCTCGCCACCGGTGGCGAGCTGGTCACCGTCCTCGTCGGTGCCGACGTCGATCCGGGCGTCGTCGAGGCGCTCGATGCGCATCTCCGGCGTAACTTCGCCGGCGTCGAACTCGCCACCTACGACACCGGTCAATCCGATGACCTCATCCAGATCGGGATCGAATAGTGCTGGATCTGTCGGATCCGCTCGACGGCGTGTTCGGGCCCACGACGCTGGCCGGTCTCGCGTCCATCGGAGTGACCACCGTCGGCGCGCTGGTCCGGTACGCGCCGCGCCGGTGGGTGCGGCGCGGGCAGGTGTCCCAAGCGCAGGACATCGAAGCGGGAGAATGGCTCTCGATCGTCGGGGAGGTCGTCAGTTCCACCACGAAGCGGATGACGACCCGTCGCGGCAGCTTCCTGAAGGTGGTCGTGAAGGACGACCGGCAGGTGTACGAGGCCACGTTCTTCAACGCTCATCTCATCGGTCGCATCATGGTTCCCGGAACCCGGGTGATGCTCGCCGGAACCGTGAAATTCTTTCGCGGGCAAGCACAGTTGACACATCCGCAGTGGCTGTTGCTACCCACCGACGACGATCCCGACGGCAAGGTCAGGGGCTCGGCGATGCTGACCGAGTTGTGGGAATTCGAGCGGGATCGTCTCGGCGACGATGGCGGCGCACCCAACCCGGCGAAGATCTTCGAGCGGCCGATCATGCCGATGTACCCGTCCACCAGCAAGATCCAGAGCTGGGAGATCTGGACGGCGGTGCGGCAGGTGCTGGACATGCTGGGGCCGCTGCCGGAGGCCCTCGACGACGGCGAGCGGCGCCGGCGTGGCCTGATGACGACCGACGAGGCCATCCGCACGGTGCATCTGCCCGATCGCCAATCGGATATCGTCCCGGCGCAGGACCGACTCAAGTTCGACGAGGCCTTGGCGATCCAGCTGGTGCTCGCGCAGCGTCGGCTGGTGGGCCGCGACGCCGCGGCGCCGGCCTGCCCGCAGGTCGAAGGCGGTCTCGAAGACCGCCTGCGGCAACGGCTTCCGTTCACGCTGACCCGCGGTCAGGTGACGGTGTCCGACGAGATCGACATCGACATCGCGCGGACCGAACCGATGAACCGCCTGCTTCAGGGGGAGGTCGGATCGGGTAAGACGCTGGTGGCGCTGCTCGCGATGTTGCGGGTGATCGACTCCGGCCATCAGTGCGTGCTGATGGCACCCACCGAAGTTCTTGCCGCGCAGCATTTTCGGTCGATAACCACGATGCTCGGCGATCTCGGATACGGGGATCGCATCGACGCGGCGGAGGGTGCCACCGCCGTCGCCCTGATCACCGGGTCGATGAAGACCAAGGAGAAACGGCAGACGCTGCTCGATGTGGTGACCGGGAAGATCGGCATCATCATCGGCACCCACGCGCTCCTCGAGGAGAACGTCACCTACTTCGATCTCGGCCTGGTCATCGTCGACGAACAACATCGTTTCGGTGTCGAACAGCGGGACAGGTTGCGCGGGCGAGGTCGTGACGGCGCCGTGCCGCATCTGCTGGTGATGACCGCGACGCCGATTCCCCGGACCGTCGCGATGACCGCGTTCGGCGACCTCGACACCTCGGAGCTCGCCGAGTTACCGGCCGGCAGGCAACCGATCACCAGCACCGTGGTACCCGCGGACAAACCGGCATGGGTGGCACGCGCCTGGGAGCGGGTTGACGAGGAGGTCGCCGCCGGGCGGCAGGTGTACGTGGTGTGCTCGCGGATCGGTGACGACCCCGACGCGCCCGCGAAACCGAAGAAGAAGGCCGCGTCGGCCCCCGACGACGACACCATCTCGGTGGTCGAACAGTACGAGGAACTCCTCGCCGGACCGCTCGGTGCCCGCCGGATCGGGCTGCTGCACGGCCGGATGGCGTCGGAGGACAAGGCCGCCGTCATGGATGCGTTCTCGCGCGGCGAGATCGACATCCTGGTGTCGACGACGGTGATCGAGGTCGGTGTCGACGTCCCGAACGCGACGACGATGGTCATCATGGACGCCGAGCGGTTCGGCGTCAGCCAGCTACACCAACTCCGTGGCCGCGTCGGACGCGGGGGACTACCGGGGCTGTGCCTGTTGATGACCCGGATTCATCCCCAATCTCCGTCGATGCAACGGTTACAGGCCGTCGCCGCGACCAATGATGGATTCGAACTGGCCCGGATCGACCTGATGCACCGAAAGGAGGGTGATGTCCTCGGCTCGCTGCAGTCCGGCGCCAAGACGTCACTGCACTTCCTGTCGCTGCTCGAGGACGGCGACGTCCTCGCCGACGCACGGGCCCTCGCGCAGCAGGTGGTCGAGGAGGATCTCACGCTGCGCCACCACCGCGAGATGGCTGCGCTGGTCAGTTCGATCCTGGTGGCGGACAAGATCGACTACCTGGACAAGTCGTAGTGGGCTGAGCACCCCGCAGATCAGCTGGCCGATTCGGCGCTGGGCCGTTCTGATCGCGGTGGTGGGCACCGCGGTCGCGGTCGCGGTGACGGTGAACCTCGACCGACCACCCGCCGACGACGGACTCCGCGCGGCCGCCCAGCACGCGCTCACCGTCCTGGCCGGTGTGCCGATCCTCGCGCAGCGACCCTCCCGCGACGACTATCAACGCACCGCCTTCGGGGCCGCGTGGAGTGATGCGGTGTCGGTGACCGGCGGCGGTAACGGGTGCGACACACGAAACGACATCCTGGCGCGGGACCTGGCCGAGCAGACCACCGGCGCGGTGCGCAGCTGCCCGGCGGCGGTGCTCGCCGGTGAGTTCCGTAGCCCCTACACCGGCGACCACGTCACCTTCCGGCGTGACCGCGCCGCCGGCGCGGTGCAGATCGATCACATTGTCCCGCTGGCATATTCCTGGGACATGGGAGCGTGGTCATGGCCGGCGCGACGCCGCGCCGACTTCGCCAACGACCCGGCGAACCTGGTGGCGGTGGATGCCGCATCCAACCAGGACAAGAGCGATTCCGAACCCGCCCGCTGGATGCCGGAACTCTCGGGGTTCCGGTGCCGCTACTCGGTCCAGTTCGTCGAGGTGTCCGCCGGATACGGACTGTCGCTGGATGCGGGCTCGGTGCAGGTGCTGCATGATGCACTCGAGGACTGCTGAGAACCTGTCGGCGCAAAACGTCGTCGCCGACGGCGATGATCTGGTCCCATCGGGATCATGGGATGGAACCTCTCCATGGGATGGACCTTCCGCCGCCTGACCCGCGTCGACTTCGGCCTGCTCGGCGAATGGCTGGCCGATCCCGAGGTGGCGCGCTGGTGGTGCCACGACAGTGACCTCGCGGCGGTCGAACGCGACTTCGGTGCCGGTGTCGACGGTGACGAGCCCGGCGAGGACCTCGTCGCCGAGATCGACGGGCGGGCAGTGGGTCTCGTACAACGCAGTCGTGTCGGCGACTACCCCGAGGACGAGGCGCACTTCCGTCGGTTGCTTCCCGACCTTCCGGTGGGCGCCCGGACCCTCGACTATCTCGTCGGTGCACCGGCCGACCGCGGTCACGGCGTCGGAGCCGCGATGATCGATGCCGCGGCCCGCGACACCTTCGACAGATACCCGGACGCCCCATGCGTCGTCGTCGCGGTCGTGGCCGCGAATCGTCGATCATGGCGGGCCTGTGAGCGGGCCGGGTTCCGGATCGTCGCGACCGGAGACATCCCGCCGGACAACCCGATCGACGATCCGCGTCACCACGTCCTGCGGCGCGATCGCGGCGATCACGCCGAGCCGGATTCCTGTTGAGCAGGAATCCGATTGAGCCACAATCGAGTTGAAAGAAGCCGTGACCGGCGCGGCCACCTCGGTGCGCCGGCCACGACGGGCCTTGTCAGTTCGGGGGCATCAGCACGGTGTCGACCAGGTACACCGTGGCATTCGCGGTCTTCACCCCACCACACACGACCGAGGAGGAGTCGTTGACCTTGATGTCGTCACCCGACCCGGTGACGGTGACCTCCTGACCCTCCAGGGTCTTGTGGGTACCGTCGATCTCCGACGGCGGAACCTGGCCGGACACAACGTGATACGTCAGGATCTTGGTCAACATCGCCGAGTCCGTCTTGAGACTGTCGACCGTGGCGGCGGGCAGCTTGGCGAACGCGTCATCGGTCGGTGCGAAGACCGTGTACTGCCCGTTGTTGAGGGTGTCGACCAGGTTGACCTGTGGGTTCAGCTCGCCGGAGATGGCCTGTGTCAGGGTTTTCAGCATCGGATTGGCGGCTGCCGCGGTCGCCAGCGGGGCCGTCGCCATCCCGTCCACCGACGCCGGACCGGTGGGGTTGGCTTCAGCGTAAGCGGCACAACCACTTCCGACGAGATCCGCGGCGGGGGCGGCGCTGCTCATCGCCGAGCCCGACATCGGCATCGATGACATGGGCATCGACGACATCCCCGTCATCGACGACATGTCGCCGGTTGACGACGACGAATCGGAATCGCTGGAACAGCCGGTGATGAGTCCGGCGCCGAGCACGAGAGCGGCTGCGGCCATGGTGATCCGGGTGGATGATGTGAAACGCATGGGAGATTCCCGTCTGTGGACGTGAGGCCGGCCTGTTGGCCGGTCTCACACGGTGATTCGGGCGGCGGCGGCGGGCGGATGGGTCACCGACGAGAATCTCCCGACATCGACGCCCGGGTCGCCGGCCCGGCGCCCGACCCATCCGAGCCGTGTCGGCAGTCGAATGCCCGGGCATGACCCGACAAGTCGATGTGCACGGCACGCAGCACGACCGGCCGCCGGCCGGACAGGTGAGCCGGCCACGCGCCGCGGTGGCCGGTGTCCTGGCGGTGGGCGCGGGGCTGGCGGTCGGGGATCTGCTCGCGGCCCTGGTCGCGCCGCGGGCCGCACCGATCAGCGTGGTGGGGGCGCTGCTGGTCGACCACGCACCCGCGTTCGCCCGCGAGTGGGCCATCGACACGTTCGGGGTGCACGACAAGATCGCGCTGCTGATCGGTGTCGGTGCGGCCGTCGTCGTGCTGTCCGCCGTCGCCGGTCTGGTGTACCCCCGCGCTCCGGTCGTGGCGGTGGGGTTGGTGGGGGCCTTCACCGCGGTCGGAGTGACCGCCGGAGTACTGCGTCCCGCCGGCACCTGGCTTTATGTGCTGCCGCCGCTGATCTCGGGGGTGGTCTGTGCGGTGGTCCTGCTGCTGTTCGGCCGGTCGGCGATCCGGTCTGCGCGGGGTGCGGCCGGGCACGACACCGGTGATGACACCTGTGGCGGGCATCCGAGGATTGCCGCCGGATGGTCGCGGCGCCGATTCCTCGGCGTGGCGGTGGTACTGGCCGGGGCCATCGCGGCCACCGAGTATGCGGTGCGCGCGATCTCGGCTGCCGGTGGCGCGATGGCCGAACGGATGAGACTACGACTGCCCGGCGCAGCCGACCCGGCGCCGCCGATCGGAGACGGCGTCGACATCGGTGTGCCGGGCACCACCCCTTTCCTCACATCGGCCGCGGACTTCTACCGCATCGACACCGCGCTCGCGGTGCCGTCGCTGACCACCGACGAGTGGTCGCTGCGGATTCACGGCATGGTCGACGAGGAGGTGACACTGACGTGGGAGGACCTCACCGCACTACCGGCGATGGAGCGAATCGTGACCCTGACGTGTGTCTCCAACGAGGTCGGCGGAGACCTGGCGGGTAACGGTCGCTGGCTGGGGTACGCGATGCGGCCGCTGCTGGAGCGGGCCGGGATCCACCCGGACGCCGACATGCTGTTGTCGACGAGCGTGGACGGGTGGACGGGCGGCACCCCGCTGTCGGCGGTCCGTGACGGTCGTGACGCGATGCTGGCGATCGGACTCAACGGTGAGCCGTTGCCGTTGGAACACGGCTATCCGGTGCGGCAGGTGATTCCCGGCCTCTACGGCTATGTCTCGGCATGCAAGTGGGTGGTCGACTGGGAGATCACGCGCTTCGATCAGGCGCAGGCCTACTGGACGCGACGCGGGTGGGGCGTGCGGGCGCCGATCAAGACCGCCTCCCGCATCGACCGGCCGGCCCCGCTGGCGGTCCTGCCGCCCGGCCCGGTGGTTGTCGCCGGTACCGCGTGGGCACAGCATCGCGGGGTGCGTCGGGTCGAGGTCCGCGTCGACGGCGGACCGTGGCAGACGGCGACGCTCGCCCGCGAGTACTCCACCGACACGTGGCGGCAATGGTCCTGGGAGTGGGACGCCGCACCGGGACTGCACACCGTCGAATGCCGGGCCACCGACGCCACCGGTGCCACTCAACCGGAGGATCGGGTGCCGCCCATCCCCGACGGCGCCACCGGATGGCACAGCCGGGTCTTCCGGGTGCAGGACTGACCCGATCGCGTCGGTGTGGACACCGGAATGTGGGAGTCGGGGTCGTCGTTGGGTGAGGGGCACACCGCACGTAGTCTGGTGGTCGACATAGTCCGCGCCCGACCGTGCGAGATCCCCCGGGAGGAACCGATGAGCGCACCCGCCGTGAGCCCCGCCGACACCGACGTCGAGCAGGAGGTCACCGCGCTGGCCAAGGCCGCCAAGTCCGCGTCACGATCGCTGGGCCGGCTGACCACGATCGCCAAGAACGAGGCGTTGATCGCCGCTGCCGATGCGATCGAGGCGGCCACCGAGTCGATCGTCGCCGCCAACGCCGACGATCTCGAGCGCGGGCAGGAATCCGGTATGGAGGACAGTCTCCTGGACCGGCTGCGCCTGACGCCCGAACGCGTCGCGGGCATCGCCGGTGGACTGCGGCAGGTGGCGGCTCTACCGGATCCGATCGGTGAGGTGATCGCCGGCAAGACCCTTCCCAACGGGCTGCGGTTGCGTCAGGAACGCGTGCCGCTCGGTGTGGTCGGCATCGTCTACGAAGCGCGGCCCAACGTCACCGTCGACGCCTTCGGCATTGCCTTCAAATCCGGCAACGCGGTGCTGCTGCGCGGATCGTCGTCGGCGGCGTCGTCGAACGCCGAACTGGTGCGCATCCTGCGGGAGGTGTTGCGCGACAACGGGGTGACCCCGGATGCGGTGGCGTTGCTGCCCAGCGAGGATCGGTCCAGCGTCACCGCACTGATCCGCGCCCGCGGGCTCGTCGACGTGGTGATCCCGCGCGGCGGTGCGGGCCTGATCCAGGCGGTGGTGGCGGGTGCCACGGTGCCCACGATCGAGACCGGCACCGGCAACTGCCACGTATACGTTCACGCCCTCGCCGACGTCGACGTCGCGACACGCATCGTCCTCAACGCCAAGACGCGGCGGCCGAGTGTCTGCAATGCCGCCGAGACCGTGCTCATCGACAAGACGATCGCGGCCGAGGCGATGCCGAAGATCACCCAGGCCCTGCGGTCGCAGGGGGTGGTGATCCACGGCGACGAGTCGGACATGGAACCCGCCGACGACACCGACTGGGCGGAGGAGTACCTGTCCCTGGATATCGCGATGAAGGTCGTCGACGACATCGACGCCGCGATCAGTCACATCGACACCTACGGCACCGGACACACCGAGGCGATCATCACCACGGATCTGGCTGCGGCACAAGAGTTCACCGACCGGGTGGATGCGGCCGCAGTGATGGTCAACGCGTCGACCGCGTTCACCGATGGTGAGCAGTTCGGCTTCGGCGCCGAGATCGGTATCTCCACGCAGAAGCTGCATGCCCGTGGGCCGATGGGGCTGTCGGAGCTGACCTCCACCAAGTGGGTCGTGTGGGGCGACGGCCACATCCGGCCGGCGTGAGGGGAGTCGACGTCATGACTGCCACCGAATCGTCTGTGCAGCCGTCGTTTTCCGGCGTTCCCGATGTGGCCGCCCGGTTGCGCGACACCGGCTATCTCGCCGACGACGCGACGGCCACCGCCACCTTCCTGGCCGACCGGCTGGGCAAGCCGCTGCTGGTGGAGGGGCCGGCCGGCGTCGGCAAGACCGAACTCGCCCGCGCCATCGCGGCGGCGACCGACGCCGAGTTGGTGCGCCTGCAGTGCTACGAGGGTATCGACGAGGCCCGCGCGCTCTACGAGTGGAATCACGCCAAGCAGATCCTGCACATCCAGGCCACCGGCACCCGTGACTGGGCCGAGGCGAAGACCGACATCTTCTCCGAGGAGTTCCTGTTGCCGCGGCCGCTGCTGACCGCGATCTCGCGGCCGGGGGCGACGGTGCTGTTGATCGACGAGATCGACAAGGCCGACGTGGACATGGAAGGTCTGCTACTGGAGGTGCTGAGCGATTTCGCCGTCACGATCCCGGAGATGGGGACGGTGGTCGCGGCGCGACGTCCGGTGGTGTTGCTGACCTCCAATGCCACCCGTGAGTTGTCGGAGGCTCTCAAACGTCGCTGCCTGTATCTCTACATCGATTTCCCGGATGCCAAGCGGGAGAAGGAAATTCTGGCGTCCCGGGTGCCCGCGCTGTCGGATTCGCTGGCGGCGGAACTGGTGCGCGTCGTCGGCGTGCTGCGCACCCTCGACATCCGCAAGAAGCCGTCGGTGGCCGAGACCATCGATTGGGCGAACACGCTGCTGGCCCTCGGTGTCGGTGACGGCGTCGAGGGTGCCCCGTCCGGGCGGGGTCTGGACAGCGGACTGATCGCGCGGACCCTGGGCGTGGTGCTCAAGCATCGGCCGGATCTGACGACAGCGATCAAAGAACTCAAACTGGGGTGACACCTCGGGATCGGAGGCGGTGATGGGTGCCGAGGTGCAGACCGCGCCGTTCATCGCGCATCTGACGGGCTTCGTGGACGAGTTGCGTCGCCGCGGGATGGTGGTGGGTCCGTCGAATCTGATCGATGCGGCGCGCGCGGTGGAGGTGCTCGACCTGCTCGACCGCACCAGTCTGCGCGAGGGCCTGGCCGCCACCCTGCTCGACGATCATCTGCATCGTCCGGCCTTCGATCGGCTCTTCGATCTGTGGTTCCCCGCCGCACCCGGTGCGCGGACCGTCGTCGACGAGTTGCCGACCACCGAAGACGGTGAGGTCGACATCGCGGCCACGCGGGATGCGCTGGCGGCGTTGCTCGCCGATCCGGAGGCTGACTCCGACGGCCGTCTCGATGCGATGGTCGCCGAGATCGTCGAGCAGCTCGGGCGGTACGAATCGGTTCGGGGTCAAGCATATTCGGCGTATCAGGCATTGTCGTCCATCGATCCGCAGACCCTGATCGCGCGGATCGCGGCGGCCATGGCCGGTGGGGCCCCGGCCGATCTCGAGGTCGGTACCGAACCGATGTTCCGTCGCGCCGCGCGGGATCGGGCGGCTGCGGTGCGGGCCGCGATCGAGCGGGAGACGCAGCGTCGGATGGCCGGCCGCAATGGTCGTGAACGGGTCGGGCAGTATGCGGTTCCGTCGTTGCCGGAGAACATCACCTTCCTCACCGCGGGTGCCAGGGAGCAGGCGCAATTGCGTCGGACGATCGATCCGCTGGCGCGGTTGTTGGCGTCTCGTCTGGAGATCCGCCGTCGACGCGCCCATCGGGGTGCGGTGGATGTGCGGTCGACGTTGCGTGCGTCGATGTCGACCGGGGGAGTGCCGATCGACCTGCGGCACCGCAAACCGCGGCCTGGCAAGCCCGAGCTGATCGTGATCTGTGACGTGTCGGGGTCGGTGGCGGGATTCTCGCAGTTCACCCTCAATCTCGTGTACGCGCTGCGTCAGCAGTTCTCCAAGGTGCGGGTGTTCGCCTTCATCGACACCGTCGACGAGGTGACCGATCTCTTCGACCCGCGCAACGACGCCGATGTCGGCTTCGGCGGTGACGCGAAGGCGGCGATGCACCGGATGATCTCGACCGCCCGGTTGATCACCCGCGACGGCCACTCCGACTACGGGAACATGCTGCGCGGGTTCGTCGACGAGTACGCCGATTCGTTGACCCATCGTGGCGCGTTGCTGATCCTCGGTGATGCCCGCACCAACTTCGGGTTCGCGCGGGTGGAGTTGCTGGCACAGCTGGTGGAACGGGCCCGCCATGCGTACTGGCTCAACCCGGAGGAGGGGCGCGACTGGGGCACCGGCGACTCCGCCGCCGATGAGTATGCCGAGGTCATCGACATGTTCGAGTGCCGCAACGCCACGCAGTTGGCGAAGGTGATCGGCGAGTTGCTGCCGGTATGAGCGCCGTGATCGGCGGCTCGCGCCGCCCGACCGGCTAGACTGACCCTTCATGTCCTCCGACCGCCCGCAGGTGCGCCGTCGTATCGGTGTGATGGGTGGGACGTTTGATCCCATCCACAACGGTCACCTGGTGGCCGCCAGTGAGGTCGCGCACCGGTTCTCGCTGCATGAGGTGATCTTCGTGCCGACGGGGCGGCCGTGGCAGAAGGTGGCCGACGCCGGGAGCGGAGCGAGCGGGTCGAGTGTGGCCGACGCCGGGAGCGGAGCGAGCGGGGCCGATGGGTCTGATGGCGCTGCGACGGCGTCCGGCGAGGATGATCACAGCCGGTCGGTGAGTCCGGCCGAGGATCGGTATCTGATGACGGTGATCGCGACGGCGTCGAATCCGCGGTTCTCGGTGAGTCGGGTGGACATCGATCGGGAGGGTTTCACCTATACGGTCGACACGTTGCGTGATCTGCGGGCGATCCTGCCCGATGCCGAGTTGTACTTCATCACCGGTGCGGATGCGTTGGAGTCGATTCTGGGCTGGCAGAACTGGGAAGAATTGTTCGAGCTCGCGAATTTTGTGGGTGTGTCTCGCCCCGGATATGAGCTCAATGCCAGCCATCTGGCCCAGCATCTGCAGAAGTTGCCGCCGGATACCCTGCAGATGCTGGAGATCCCGGCCCTGGCCATCTCGTCGACGGAGTGCCGTGAGCGGGCGGCGCAGGGCCGCCCGGTGTGGTACCTGGTGCCCGATGGTGTGGTGCAATACATCGCGAAACGTCGGTTGTACCGTCCGCTCCGGAATAACTCGCCGAGGGTGTCGGCGCCGTGACGGAAGTATCGGTCGTCGGGTGTTCGGCGCCGACGGCAGTGGAGTGCAACGCAGTGAAAGGACTTGTGTGACTGCATCACCGGAGGCATTGGCGATGGCGCGGGTGGCCGCGTTGGCCGCCGAGGACAAACTCGGCCATGACGTGTCGGTCATCGATGTGTCCGAGCAGCTCGTCATCACCGATCTGTTCGTGATCGCATCCGCCGACAATGAGCGGCAGGTCAATGCGATCACCGATGAGGTCGAGGACAAGATGCGCGAGGCCGGATATCAACCGGTGCGCCGCGAGGGTACTCGCGAAGGTCGTTGGGCGCTTTTGGATTACATCGATGTGGTGGTCCACATCCAGCACAGCGACGAGCGTGCGTTCTATGCGCTCGAGGCGTTGTGGAAGGACTGTCCGACTGTCGAGATCGCCGCTGAGTCCGATACCGCCGAGTCCGATACCGAGGTGTCCGACCTCGAGGTGTCCGATACCGAGGTGTCCGACCTCGAGGTGTCCGATACCGAGGTGTCCGACCCCGAGATCGGTTCCGGACAGTGAGCGGCGATCCCGACCAGGGGGATACCTCGGTCGAACGACTCACGCCGGTGGTGCGTCGGTTGATTCTGTTGCGGCACGGCCAGACCGGGTACAACGCGACGAGCCGGATGCAGGGACAGTTGGACACTGATTTGTCCGAACTCGGTGTGCAGCAGGCGAAAACGGTCGCTTCGGCTCTGGCCGAGAAGAATCCGATCAGCATCCGGTCGTCGGATCTGCGTCGTGCCCGGGACACGGCGGAGGCGTTGGCGCGGGCGACGGGGCTGGAGGTGAGCACCGACGAGCGGTTGCGTGAAACCCATCTCGGTGACTGGCAGGGGATGACGCATCTGGAGGTCGATGCGGCGATGCCGGGTGCGCGTGCGGTGTGGCGTGACGATGCGACGTGGCGTCCGCCGGGTGGGGAGAGTCGCGTCGACGTGGCGGCCCGGTCGGTGCCGGTGGTGGCTGAACTGGTTGCGACAGCGCAGGATTGGGGTACGGGTGAGTCGGGCGAGGGTCCGGTGGTGCTGGTCGCCCACGGTGGGATCATCGCGGCGTTGACGGCGGCGTTGCTGGATCTGCCGGTGGCGCGGTGGCCGGTGCTCGGCGGCCTGGCCAACACGAGCTGGGTGCAGCTGTCGGGTCACGGTCCGGCGGGTGAACCGCCGAAGTGGCGTCTGGATGTCTGGAATGCCTCGGCCGAGGTGGCCGATTCGGCGATCCAGTGACGTCGGTGTCGACGGGGGACCGGCGGACGGGTCCGGTCGGGGAGTCCGGGCTGTTGGTGTTGTCGGATTCCTTGGCGTATTACGGTCCTGCCGGTGGGCTGCCCGCCGACGACGAGCGCATCTGGCCGTCGATCGTGGGGCGACGGCTCGGCTTGCGGACCCGCCTGTTCGGTCGGGTCGGCTGGACCAGTCGTGACATCTGGTGGGCTTTGACGCAGGACCCGAACATCTGGGCGGCGGTCCCGAGCGCCCGGGTGGCGATCTTGGCGGTGGGTGGCATGGACAGTCTGCCGTCGCCGCTGCCGACGGCGCTGCGGGAGCAGATTCGCTATGTGCGCCCGGCGCGCTTGCGGCAGGTGGTGCGTGACGGCTATCAGTGGGTGCAACCGCGGGCCTCCCGCGTGGGGTGGCCGATGGCGTTGCCGCCGCGTGTCACCGTCGAGTACCTCGAGAAGGCGCGTGCGGCACTGTCTCATCTGCGGCCCGATCTGCCCATCGTCGTGTGTCTGCCGTCGACGCATCGCAGCCCGTACTACGGCCACGTGCATTCGGGGCGCATCCCGACGACCGCGGCGATGCGACGGTGGGCTCGTGAGCATGACCTGCCGATCGTCGATCTCCATCCGATCACCCGTGATGCCTTCGCCGATCCGGCGGCCGAGATGAATCCGGACGGCATCCACTGGGGCTTCGACTGCCATCGTCAGATCGCCGACGCCGTCGCCGCGGTCGCGGAGACCGCACTCCGCCGATGAGGCGGGTGCGTCATGTCCGGGGGTGCCGCGGTGATCTGCACCGTCGACAGCGGGTGTGGATGCACCGGCTAACGTAGACGGGTGCCTGTCGTTGTCGTCACAGATTCCTCGTCGCGGATCCCGCAAGCGGTGGCCGATCACTACCGGATCTCGGTGGTGCCGTTGCATTTGGCGCTCGACGGCGACGATTTCCGGGAGGGCGTCGACGACATCCCCGACGACCTGATCACCCGTGCCGGGGTGACCACCTCGGGTGCCAATCCGCGGGAGTTGACCGAGGTATTCGGCCGGGCGGTGGACGCCGGCGCAGGTGACGGTGTGGTGGCGGTGATGATGTCGCGGCGCTTGTCCGGCACCTGGAGTGCGGCGCGGTTGGCGGCCGAGGAGTATCCCGGGCAGATCCGGGTGGTGGACTCGCGTGCGGTGGGGCTGGGACTGGGGTTCGCGGCCATCGGGGCCGCTCAGGGGGCCGCGGCCGGTGACGATCGCGACCGGGTGTATGAGGCCGCGATCCGGCAGGCGTCGGTGACGGAGTCGATGATCTGTGTGCAGAATCTCGACAATCTGCGCAACAGCGGACGGATCAGCGCGGCCAGCAAACTGCTGGGATCGGCCCTGTCGATCAAACCGATCCTGGCGATCGACGACGGCTTGCTGGTCCTGCGGGAGAGGCAGCGTACCTTCTCGAAGGCGATGTCGCGGATGGTCGACGCCGCCGTCGAGTTCGCCGACGGCCGCCCGATGACCCTCGGTATCCAGCACTGTCAGGCCCCCGACCTCGCGGCCGAGGTCGCCGAGACGCTGCGCGGTCGACTCCGCGGGGTGACATCTCAGCTGACCGTCGATCTGGGACCGATCCTCGGCAGCCACATCGGGCCGGGCGCGGTCGGGGTGGTGCTGACCAGCCATCTCGACCCGATCGTGGGCGCCGACGACCTGTCCTGACACCGACGGCACCGCGTTGCGCGACGAGCGACTGTCCACAATCGGGCCTGCGTCCACAGGATCGGGCGGGCCGGGCGGAATCCGCACGATCGGGGCGAGGGTGATCTCCTACCGTCGTCGCCATGAGCGATTCGGCACAGATCCCTCGATCGGGCGGCGATGGCGGTCACCGCAACCCTCGACGCCGATCCGCGCTGGATCGATTGGCCGCGGTCCCCGCCCGGCAGGTGGTCGGCCGCGCAGCGGCGGGAGGTGACGGCCCCGATCCGGGCGATGCGGATTCCCGAGTGCCGGACTATCGTGCACCGGACCACGGCGAGCCCGACCATGTGCCTCCAGAGTACGTGCCTCCAGAGTATGTTCCTCCAGAATATGTTGCGCCCGAACATGATTCCACCGAGGAAGATGTGGATGGTGACGCGGGGCCTGGCCCGGGCGGTGATGGCGACGGGTGGCCCGTGGTGGCGACGCCGGCCTGGCTGACCCCGGCCGGCGGATCGCCTCGTTCGTCGTCGCCGTTGTCGTCGTCGCCCGGTCCGACCGGTTTCGGGATCGGTGACCTCGATGATCCCGACGGGCGGGACGACGATGACGAGCCGGACGGCGATCCGCCGGCGCGGCGGTTCGCGGTGGCGCCCCCGGCGGCCATCGCCATCATTCTGATCGGCATCATCGCCTGTGCCGCAGCAGGATTCGGACTTCTTCGGACATCGGAAGCGGCCCCGGCCGTGGACTTCCCGGCACCGGGGGCGAGTTCACCGCCGGCACCGGCGCCGGCGTCACCGGGCGCCTCGGCATCCTCGGAGGTGGTGGCACCGCCGACGCCGACGGCCACCCTGGTGGTCAGCGTCGTCGGGCTCGTCCACCGTCCGGGACTGGTGACGCTGCGCTCCTCGGCCCGGGTGGCCGATGCGATCGCGGCCGCGGGCGGTGCGCGCGCGGGTGCCGACACCGTGTCGCTCAATCTGGCGCAGGTGCTGCGGGACGGCGATCAGGTGCTGGTCGGGTATGCCGGGCCGGAAGGTCGGATGACGATGCGCAGTGCTGTCGTGTCGGGCGCGGGAACCGCTTCGAGCGCAACGGATTCCGGGACCGCATCAAGCGGGGCACCGGGCTCCGGCGCGGGTGGGTCGGGTGCGACGGCGTCCGGTGGTGGGCTGGTCAATCTGAACACGGCGTCGGAAACCGAATTGGATGCGTTGCCGGGTGTCGGGCCGGTGACCGCCAAGGCGATCATCGAGTGGCGCAGCCGCAGTGGGGGATTCTCTTCGGTGGATCAGCTCGGCGAGGTCGACGGAATCGGTCCGGCCCGCCTGGCCAAGCTGCGCGATCTGGTCACCGTGTGAATGCGGGACGCGGATGCGCGGTTGGTGGGGCCCGCGGTGGTGGTCTGGGCGGTGACGGCGCTCTGCCTGTCGTGTTCGCCGGCCGGAGCGATGACGGTGGCCGTGATCGCCGCGGTCGGCGGGGTCGTGATGGCCGGGCTGTGGTGGTCCGGGACCCTGCGGTGGGATCTCGTCGGCCCCGTGGTGATCTGTGCGGGACTGGCGGTGAGCGCCGCGACTGCCATCGCGTTGCGGTTGGAAGTGTCCGATCGTCACCCCGTCACCGACGTGCACGGCAAGACGACGATGGTGATCACGCTGCGTGAGGATCCGACCGCGTTCGGTCCGGCGGCGGCGGGACGGATCCGGGCCCGGGTCGAGATCGAGACCCTGGCCCGTCGGCCGGTCCGGCGGGCGAGTGCCGAACTCACCGGACGAACCGAGGACTGGGTGGGGCTGGTGCCCGGACAGCGGTTGCAGGTGGTGGTCTCGGTGCGTCCACCCCGCCCCGCCACCCTGTCGGTGGCCCGACTTGACGCGGTCGGAGCGCCCCACCTCCTCGGCCGTCCGCCGCCGCTGCAGCGGGCCGCTTCCCACATCAGGAACCGTCTGCAGCAGAGCGCGTCCCGTGCGTTGGCCCCCGACGCGTCGGGACTGTTTCCCGGGCTCGTCCTCGGAGACGAGAGCGCGGTGTCCGAGGATCTGCGGGAGGACTTCCGCGCCGCCGGACTGCTCCATCTCACGGCCGTCTCCGGCGCCAACTTCTCGCTGGTGGTGGGTGTGGTGATCGTGGCCGTGCGGCTCGCGGGTGGTTCGCCCCGGGTGGTCGCCGTCGCGGGGGCGGTGACGATCCTCGGATTCGTGATTCTGGTGCGGCCGTCGCCGAGCGTGCTGCGTGCCGCGATCATGGGCGCCGTCGGCCTGCTGGCGGTGCTGTCGGCGCGGCGCGCGCAGGCGTTGCCGGCGCTCGGTGCCGCGGTGATCGGTGCGGTGTTGTGGTGGCCGGAGTTGTCCAGGGAACCGGGATTCGTGCTGTCGGTGGTGGCGACCGCGGGACTGGTTGTGCTGGCGCCGGGATTGCGCGACGGACTGCGGCGAATTCGGGTTCCGGCCGGGGTGGCGGAGCTGGCGGCGATGGCCATCGCCGCGCAACTCGTGTCCGCGCCGATGATCGCGTATCTGACGGGGACCGTGAGTGTGGTGTCGGTGGTGGCCAATGTGGCGGTGGCGCCGGTGGTGGCGGTGATCGGGCTGGTGGGCACGTCGGCGGCGGTCGTCGGTGCCTTCGGCGTCGACGACGGGCTGCCGATCATGGTCTCGGAGTTCCTGATTCGCACGATGGCACCGGAGATGTGGTGGCTGATCGGCTGCGCGCGTCACCTCGGTGGGCTGCGGTGGGCGGTGTTCGAGGTGCCCGACGGTGCGATGGGCGCGCTGTGGGTCGGGGTGGCCACGGTGGTGGCGGCGGTCCTCATCCGGTTCGGTGCACCGCATGGCGTTGCGGTGGGGCGAGGAGCCCTCGCCCGGTGTCGGCGCGGTCTGGCACGATGGGCGCCGTGACCGAACGTCTGCATCTGCTCACCGGCGACGACGATTTCCTGACCGGCCGCGTCGTCGACGCCGTCGCCGCCGAACGCTCGGCGGCGAGTGGGGTCGACGTGCCCGTGACCCGGGTGCGGGCCGGTGATGTCACCGGTCCCGAGCTGGCCGAACTGCTCAGTCCGTCGTTGTTCGCCGACGAGCGGATCGTGGTGATCGAGTCCGCCGCCGAGGCGGGGAAACAACCGGCCGCGCTGATCGCCGAGACGGCACGCGCTCTGCCCGACGGCATCACCCTGCTGGTGATCCACACCGGCGGCGGCCGGGCCAAGGCGTTGGCCGGCGATCTGCGCAAGGCCGGTGCCGTCGAACACGAATGTGTCGCGCCCCGGTGGCCGTCGGAGCGGATTGCCTTCGTACGCAACGAGTTCCGCACCCTGGGGGTGCGGGTGTCCAACGACGTCGTGGAATTGATCGTCGAGTCGGTGGGGGCTCAGCTTCGAGAACTGGCCGCGGCGTGCAGTCAGTTGGTGGCCGACACCGGCGGCAAGGTCGACGAGGACTCGGTGCGTCTGTACTACCAGGGCCGGCCGGAGGTGACGGGATTCGAGGTGGCCGACAAGGCCGTGGCGGGGGATCGGTCGGGAGCGCTGGAGTCGTTGGCCTGGGCGATGCATCACGGTGTCCCCCGCGTGCTCCTCGCCGATGCGCTCGCCGAGGCCGTGCACGCCATCGCCCGGGTCCGGGCCCTGGGCAACGTCGACGCCTCCGCGGCCGCCGAACTCGGCATGTCACCGAAACGCGTGAAGAACGCCCAGGCGCAGGGCCGGGCGTGGGATTCGGAGTCGATCGCCGCGGCGGTGGTCGTGGTGGCCGGCCTCAACGGGGATGTGAAGGGTCAGGCTGCCGACGCGGACTTCGCACTGACGGACGCCGTGGCGCGGGTGGCCTCGCTGCGTCCGGGTGGCCGGCGCCGCGCCGGCTGAGCGAGGCGAATTCCGGCGCATCGTCGCCCGACCTGCTCCAGTGCTCGGCGTCGCGTCGACATGTCGTGGCGCCACCACGCACTCCACCCCGGTGACCGCGTGGGAGTCACCGGGGTGGAAGGTGCGTGTCAACGTCCCGGCGCTGCCGCTCGGTTGGGGCGCGCTGCGGGCCGTTGTCGGCTCAGTCGAGGATCAGAGCTTGTTGAGAGCCAGCGCCATCGCCGACTTCTTGTTGGCGGCCTGGTTGGCGTGGATGACGCCCTTGCCGGCAGCCTTGTCCAGCTTGCGGCTGGTGCTGGCGAGGAGCTCGCCGGCCTTGTCCTTGTCGCCGGCGTCGACGGCCTCGCGGAATCCGCGGATGGCGGTACGCAGCGACGAGCGCACCGACTGGTTGCGCTGACGGCGGACCTCGTTGGTCCGGTTACGCTTGATCTGCGACTTGATGTTTGCCACGCGTGTCTACCTCGTCTGTTCGTTCGGTGTTGTTGGTCGTTCGGTGTCTGGTCTTCGTCGGCGGGTTCCGGAGTTGCGCTCGCGCGCCGCGTCCGGGTCCAGCCCCGAGCAGGTCGGATACGGTGGCCAGGGACGGTCCGGATCGACACTGCGACAGCGATCGAGTTTACCAGCCGGAAACCGGCGCACCCAAATCGTCGCGGGAGCACCTCCGGGGCGGTGCACAGTGAACGTAGGGGAATCACCGCTACGGTGACTCCCATCATGTCAGTTGTATACATCCATGTAGGACTTCCCAAGACCGGCACCACCCATGTGCAGAACCGGCTCTGGCGTAACCGTGACCTCGCGCTGCGGGAGTCCGGACTGCTGTATCCGGGCAACTCGATGGCTGATCACTTCCACGCCGCCGTTCATCTGCAGCCCGAGCGGTATCTGGACTGGGTCGATCCGGCGTTCGCCGACGTCTGGCCGACGATGGTCGCTCAGATGAAGGCGTGGCCGGGGTCGTCGTTGATCTCTCACGAGTTGTTTTCGACGGCCAACGAGGCACAGATCGCGACCCTGCTCGACGACGTGTCCTTCGCCGACGAGGTGCACGTGATCGCCACCGTTCGTGACCTCGCCCGCCAGCTTCCGTCGTCGTGGCAGGAGAATGTGAAGAATCAGCGCCGGGCCTCGTTCACCGAGTTCGTCGAGTCGGTGCGTGCGCATTCGCGGCCGGGGCCGGGGCAACCCGCTCCCGCCGACCTGCCCGCCGGTGTGGCGGTCGAGGAGGAACCCTTCTGGGAATTCCAGGACTACGTCGCGATCCTGGCGCGATGGGCCGCGCAGGTCGGCGGCGATCGGGTCCACGTGGTGACGGTGCCACGCACCCGCGGGGTGGCAGGTGACGGCCTGTGGGAGCGATTCCTGGGTGTCCTCGGCGTCGATCCCGACCCGTTGACCGTTGAGGTGGCCGAGCTGAACCTGTCGTTGTCGGCCGCGCAGGCGGATTGCGTCCGCGCGCTCAACCTGCGGCTGCAGCCCGAGGACATCGAGTGGCAGCGCTACGAGAACATCGTCAAGAAGATCGTCGTCGCGCAGATCATGGGCGCTCAACCCCGGGGGCCGGCGCAGGGACTCTCGGCATCGCACCGGGTGTGGGCGGCCAGTCAGGCCCAGGCGATGACCGCGGCGATCACCTCGGCGGGATATCGGGTGGTCGGCAGCATCACCGATCTCGGGGTGAGCCGTGACGTCGACTCGGCGACGCTCGAACCGTCCACCGACGAGGTCCTCGATGTGGCACTGGACACGTTGGCCGAGGTGATCAAGGTCATGCCGATCCCGGTCGAAGCGCGGCGTCTGCGCACGCGGGCGAAGGATGTCGTGCGGCGCTCCCGACGACGCCTGCTCGGCCTGCGGAGGGTTTCGCGGGACGCGTGATGGTGGTGGTGGCCGCGACGCGCGGCCCGACCACCATGCCGAGTCGGGCGATCTGAGGCAACATGTCACCCATGAGCCCTACATCGACTGATTCGTCGGCCAAGAAGGCGCGCAAGACTGCCGCCGGAAAGGCCTCCACCCCGAAGTCCGCGGATGCCAAGTCGGCGTCGAATGGGCGGGGCGGTCGGTCGAAATCGGTCAAGGTGTCCGAAAATCCCACGGCGACAGGGATTTTTGCGGGCTACAAGAATGCCAAGTCGTTCGGCCGGGCCTTTGACGAGATGTTCGACGCCGACGGCGAGGTCCGCCCGGCCTACCGCGGCATCTTCAAGGTCATGGCGCAATCCGAACGCGCCGACATCGACGCGCGTATCGACGCGCTCGGACGCGCCTTCATCGATCAGGGCGTCACCTTCTCGCTGTCGGGAAAGGAACGTCCCTTCCCGTTGGATGTTGTGCCACGCGTGATTTCGGCATCGGAGTGGTCCAAACTCGAGGCCGGGATCACCCAGCGGGTGCAGGCACTGGAACTGTTTCTCGACGACATCTACGGCGAGCAGGAGATCCTGCGTGACGGCGTGCTGCCCAAACGCCTGGTGCACTCGTGTGAACATTTCCATCGGCAGGCTGCAAACATCCGCCCGCCCAACGGCGTTCGTATCCACGTCGCCGGAATCGACCTGATCCGCGATGCCAACGGCGACTTCCGGGTGCTCGAGGACAACCTGAGATCACCCTCGGGCGTGTCCTACGTCATGGAGAACCGGCGCACCATGGCCCGGGTCTTCCCCGACCTGTTCTCCTCCCACCGGGTCCGGGCCGTCGCCGACTACCCCGGCCACCTGCTGCGCGCCCTGCGCGCGTCGGCGGCCTTCAACGAGGCCGATCCCAACATCGTCGTGCTCACCCCGGGTGTGGCCAACTCGGCCTACTTCGAGCATTCGCTGCTCGCCCGGCTCATGGGCGTCGAACTCGTCGAAGGCCGAGACCTGTTCTGTCGCGACAACGTCGTCTACATGCGCACCACCGAGGGTGAGCAACGCGTCGACGTGATCTACCGACGCATCGACGACGACTTCCTCGACCCGATGCAGTTCCGTCCGGATTCGATGCTCGGCGTGGCAGGCCTGCTCAACGCGGCACGGGCGGGCAACGTGGTGATCTCCTCGGCGGTCGGCAACGGCGTCGGCGACGACAAACTGATCTACACCTATGTGCCCGAGATCATCGACTATTACCTCGGTGAGAAACCGATCATCTCCAACGTCGACACCCTGCGGTGCTGGTTGCCCGAGGAATGCGAGGAGGTTCTCGATCGCATCGACGAACTCGTCGTCAAGCCGGTGGAGGGTTCCGGCGGATACGGGATCGTCTTCGGTCCCGACGCCACCAAGGCCGAACTCGACACCCTGGCACGCAAGGTCCGCAACGATCCGCGCGGCTGGATCGCGCAGCCGGTGGTGCAGTTGTCGACGGTGCCGACGAAGGCCGGCGATCAGCTCAGCCCGCGGCACGTGGATCTGCGGCCCTTCGCGGTCAACGACGGCGAGTCGGTGTGGGTGCTGCCCGGCGGGTTGACCCGAGTCGCCCTGCCGGAGGGGTCGCTGGTGGTCAATTCCAGTCAGGGCGGTGGATCGAAGGACACCTGGGTGCTGGCCTCGCGCAGCTCCGAGGGGGAGCGTGAACTCGCCGGGGTGAAGGTGGTCAACAAGAGCGGGGTGGCCGCGGCACGCCCGGCCGAGAGTGCCCCGGATCCGCTGCTCCAGCAGACGCAGCAACAACAGCAGTCGGGGCAGGGTCACACGCAATCGCAGTCCCAATCCCAATCCCAGTCGCAGAAGCGTTCCCGACAAGGCGGTGATCTCCGATGATGCTCGCGCGTAACGCCGAGTCGCTCTACTGGATCGGACGGTACGTCGAACGAGCCGACGACATGGCCCGCATTCTCGACGTGGCGATTCATCAGCTGCTCGAGGACACCACGGCCGATGTCGACGAACATGTGCGCCTGGTGATCAAGGTCCTCGGTCTCGAGGTTCCCGACGTCGACGACGACCTCGACGTGTGGGCGCTGACCGAGCGGGTCGTCTACAACAAGGATGCCGTCGGATCGATCGTCGATCTGATCCGGTCGGCCCGCGAGAATGCCCGCGGCGCCCGGGAGGTCACCTCCAGCGAGATGTGGGAGTGCCTCAACACCACGTACAACGGCCTCGCCGACTCCGAGCGCCGGGCCCGGCGCCTCGGTCCGCACGAGTTCCTCAGCTACGTCAAGAATCGTGCCGCGATGTTCGCCGGCCTGGCCGACGCGACCCTCAGCCACGACGACGGCTACCGCTATCTGCTGCTGGGGAGGTCGGTGGAACGCGTCGACATGACCATCCGCATGCTGCTGGCCCGTGCCGGTGACCGGGCCGGTTCGCCCGCGTGGGTCAACGTGCTGGTGTCGGCGGGTGCCCACGACACCTTCCTGCGCACCTACCGAGGCGTGCTCAACGCCGAGAACATCGTCGAGTTCATGTTGCTCGATCGCCTGTTCCCGAGGTCGGTGTTCCATGCGCTGTCGGTTGCCGAACACAACCTCGCCGACCTGGAGAAGGGCCCCAGCCGCACCGGCGCCCAGGCCGAGGCGGTGCTGTTGCTGGGTCGGGCGCGTAGCTCGCTGGAATTCCTGGAGCCGGGTGATCTGCTCGACGGATTACAGGACCGTCTGCTCGACCTGCAGGACACCTGCCGAGCGGTCAACGAAGCCGTCACCGGCCAGTACTTCCATGTGTCGCCGTATGTGTCGTGGGCCGATGCCCGGGTGAGCGACGGCGAAGAGCACGTCATCGAGGAGAGTGAACTGTGAGCTGGCGACTGAGGGTCGTGCATTCGACGGGCTTCGCCTACAAGAGTCCGGTGACCTCGTCGTACAACGAGGCCCGGTTGACTCCGCGCAGCGACAACCGGCAGAACGTCATCGTCAACCGCGTCGAGACGGTGCCGGCCACCCGTTCCTACCGCTACACCGACTACTGGGGGTCGGCGGTCACCGCCTTCGACCTGCACGCCCCGCACGAGGAACTCGAGGTGTCGGGGATGTCGGTGGTGGAGACCGAGCCCGGCGAACGCCCCGATGATGACCGCAAACGCGATTGGGAGGGCATCCGCAACGCGGAGGTCGAGGACCGCTACGACGAGATGCTGTCCAACACCGCCTATGTGCCACGCAACCGGTCGCTGGTGGCCACTGCCCGGCGCCTGACCAAGGGGCTGGATCCGGAGGAGGCGGTGGAAACGATCTGCCGGTACGTCCACCAGGAAATGGAGTACGTTCCGGGCACCACCGGCGTGCATACCACCGCCGTCGACGCGTGGAACGAACGCAAGGGTGTGTGCCAGGACTACGCCCACCTGACGCTGCTGATGCTGCGTGGCCTGGGCATCCCGTCGCGATACGTCTCGGGCTATCTGCATCCGAAACCGAATGCGGCGATCAACAAGACCGTCGAGGGCCAGAGTCACGCGTGGATCGATGCGTGGACCGGTGGTTGGTGGGGGTACGACCCGACCAACGACACCCCGATCAGCGAACAGCATGTGTCGGTGGGTGTCGGACGCGACTACTCCGACGTGTCGCCGCTCAAGGGCATCTACACCGGTGGTCAGGCCACCGACCTCGACGTCGTCGTAGAGATCACCCGACTGGCCTGAGCCGCGGGCCCTTGGTGTCGGCCGTGCTCAGGCCCAGCCGTATTCGCTGCGCAGCCGGGCGGCGATGCGATCGAAGCGCGCGCGCTCGAGGATCGCGCCCTCCCGCCGGATGCCGGTTTCGGCGACGAGGATGATGCGGTCGAGGCGCACGAAACTGTCCCGGCCCTCGGCATCCCATGTGCCGCTGCCGAGTTCCATCCAGTTCTCGTCGTCGCGCCGGCGGTCCCGGCTCGACAACATCAGCCCGAGCAGCATGTCGTCGGCGTCGGCGTCGGCGCGGGCGGTGCGGCCCATCACCAGGACCGGCCGGTCCTTGCCCTGATGCGGGTCGTCCTCGTACACCACCCACGTCCACACGATTTCGCCCGGGTCGGCTGCGCCGTCGATGTCAGGGGCGTAGACGACGTGGCGCGCGAGGTCGGCAGTGGGCCGGTATTGCGGCGTCGGGGTCATCGGGTTCCTCCGGTGAGCAGGTCGGCGACCGCGTCGGCGGCCAGGGGAGCGGTGGGCTTGCGGTCGGGTTTGAGGTCGTGCCCGGCCTTGTCGATCTCGACGAGTCGGTGCGGCGCACCGATCAGTGCGATGGCGGCGGTGATCTCGTCGGTGGTGGCGAACGGGTCGGTCGAGCCGTGCACGATCACCGTCGGGACGCTGATGTCGGGCAGGTGCTCGGTACGGGCCCGTTCGGGTTTGCCGGGCGGATGCAACGGGTAGCTGCTGAGGAGCAACAGGTCCGCGCCACCGCCGTCGTCGGCGATCACCATCGACGCCTGGCGTCCGCCGTAGGAGTGCCCACCGACGACGAGCGGCCCGGACGCCTCGTCGCGCAGCAGTGTGATCGCCGCGCGGATGCCGTCGCGGTCGGCGGCGGCCGTCGACGGACTCGGTGGGCCCTTGGGTCGTCGTTGCCGATACGGCAGGTCGATTCGCGCCACCGCATAGCCGCGGCGGCAGAACTCGTCGGCGTAGGCGTGCAGGATCTTCGCGTCACGATTGCCGCCGGCGCCGTGGGCGAGGATCACGACGCCGATCGGTTCGGTGTCGGGTCGGTGCACATCGGCGACGACGCCGTCGGCGGAGCGGGACTCGGTGATCATGCCAGCCAACTTAATTCAGTGGGTCGAGGGAATTGTCCGCGGTCGTCGAAGTCGATCCGCTCGTCGTCGTCATGGCGGACCTCACGCCACCCGACGGGGCGTGAACCGTACCGCCACCGCTGCGTTCTCGGTGTACGCCTGTCAAGGCTGAGGGGCAGTGAGTGGCGTCGAGTTCGCTGGGACGGGTGGCGGCGTGAGAAACTCAGAGGTGATATGTGCCGGTGTCCCGGCCCGCCGTCCAAGGAGTGAGTGACATCCCCAGTTTCGCCGACACCACCTTCACCAATCCCGCGCAGATCCGGAACTTCTGCATCATCGCCCACATCGACCATGGCAAGTCGACGCTGGCCGACCGCATGCTGCAGTTGACCGGCGTCGTCGAGGAACGTGAGATGCGTGCCCAGTACCTCGACCGGATGGACATCGAGCGGGAACGCGGCATCACCATCAAGGCGCAGAACGTCCGGCTGCCCTGGAAGGTCGGCGACGACGACTACGTCCTGCACCTCATCGACACCCCCGGCCACGTCGACTTCACCTACGAGGTGTCGCGGGCGCTCGAGGCATGCGAGGGTGCGGTGCTGCTCGTCGACGCGGCCCAGGGGATCGAGGCGCAGACCCTGGCCAATCTGTACCTGGCGATGGAGAACGACCTCACCATCATCCCGGTGCTCAACAAGATCGACCTGCCCGCCGCCGACCCCGACCGGTACGCCGGCGAGATCGCGCACATCATCGGATGCGAACCCGACGAGGTGCTGCGGGTGTCCGGCAAGACCGGTGCGGGTGTCCCGGAGTTGCTCGACGAGGTGATCCGGCAGGTACCGGCGCCGCAGGGTGATCCCGACGCCCCGGCCCGCGCGATGATCTTCGACTCCGTCTACGACACCTACCGGGGCGTGGTCACCTACGTGCGTGTGGTCGACGGCAAGATCGTGCCCCGCGAGAAGATCGCGATGATGTCGACCGGCGCCACCCACGAACTGCTCGAGGTGGGCATCGTCTCGCCGGAGCCGAAACCGTCCAAGGGACTCGGCGTCGGCGAGGTCGGTTACCTCATCACCGGCGTGAAGGACGTGCGTCAGTCCAAGGTCGGTGACACGGTGACCACCGCCCGGCACGGCGCCACCGAGCCGCTGACCGGCTACCGGGAACCGCGTCCGATGGTCTACTCGGGTCTGTACCCGGTGGACGGATCGGACTATCCGGTGCTTCGCGACGCCTTGGACAAGCTGCAACTCAATGACGCCGCACTCACCTACGAGCCAGAGACCTCCGTGGCGCTGGGGTTCGGATTCCGTTGCGGTTTCCTGGGTTTGCTGCACATGGAGATCACCCGGGAACGCCTCGAGCGTGAGTTCGACCTGAACCTGATCTCCACTGCCCCCAACGTCGTTTATCGGGTGGTCATGGAGGACGGCGAAGAGCACGTCGTGACCAATCCGTCGGACTGGCCGGACGGCAAGGCCCGCAACATCTTCGAGCCCATCGTCAAGACCACCATCATCGCACCGAGTGAGTTCATCGGCGCGATCATGGAACTGTGTCAGTCGCGGCGTGGTGAACTGGGCGGGATGGATTACCTGTCGGAAACCCGCGTCGAGATGCGGTACACGATGCCGATGGCCGAGATCATCTTCGACTTCTTCGACTCGCTGAAATCGCGGACACGCGGTTATGCCAGCCTCGACTACGAGGAGGCCGGTGAGCAGGAGGCCGACCTGGTGAAGGTCGACATCCTGCTGCAGGGTGAGGCGGTCGACGCATTCAGTGCCATCGTGCACCGCGACGCGGCGTTCACTTACGGCAACAAGATGGCCACCAAACTCAAGGAACTCATCCCGCGGCAGCAGTTCGAGGTGCCGGTGCAGGCCGCCATCGGCTCGAAGATCATTGCGCGCGAGAATATCCGGGCAATCCGCAAGGACGTGCTCGCCAAGTGTTACGGCGGCGACATCAGCCGCAAGCGCAAGCTGCTCGAGAAGCAGAAGGAAGGCAAGAAGCGCATGAAGACCATCGGTCGCGTGGATGTGCCGCAGGAGGCGTTCGTTGCGGCGTTGTCGACCGACTCGATGGGTGACAAACCGAAGGGGAAGTGATGACCTCAGCCGGACCTGCAGTCAACCCTGTTCTCGCCCATAGCGATCTGCCGCACGGATTACCGGACTTCGCGTCGATCACCGACGACGATTTTCTGCCGGCGTTCGGTGAGGCGATGGCCACGCATCTCGACGAGATCGCCGAGATTGCCGGCAACCCGGTGGCGCCCACCTTCGCCAACACCATCGAGGCGCTGGAGTTCTCCGGCCGCGACCTGGCGCGGGCCTCGGGAATCTTCTTCAATCTCGTCGGCCCGGATACGAATCCGAAGCGCAACGAGATCTCGCAGGAGCTCTCGACCCGGCTGACCGATCATGCGAACTCCATCGCGATGAATCCGGAACTGTTCAAACGGATCTCATCTCTGCACGAGAAGGCCGACGATCTCGGCCTGACCGAGGCGCAGCGGCGGCTGCTCGATACTCGTTACCGCGACGCGGTGCGGGCGGGCGCCGGACTCAACGGGACCGAGCAGGATGAGATGCGTCAGATCTCGTCGCGTCTGGCGTATCTGAGCACCACGTTCTCGCAGAAGATCCTTGACGACACCAACGATTCGGCGGTCCTCGTCACCGACGTCGCGGAACTCGCGGGGATGACGAAGGGAGCGATCGCCTCGGCCCGCCGTGCCGCGGCGGACGCCGGCCACGAATCGGGTTACCTTCTGACGTTGGAACTCCCGACCAGTCAGTCGGTGCTGACCGAGTTGGGTGATGCCGGCACGCGGCAGCGGGTGTTCGACGCATCGGTCGGTCGGTGTTCGCGTGGCAATGACTTCGATACGCGCGAGACCGTTCTGGAGATCGTGCGCCTGCGGGCGCGGCGTGCCGAGTTGCTCGGGTACCGCGATCATGCGGGGTACGTCATCGCCGAACAGACGGCACCGAATCCGGCGGCCGTCGATGATCTTCTCGGCGAACTGATCACGGCTGCGATGCGTGCCGGTGGTGCCGAACTCACCACCCTGACCGAGTTCGCGCGTTCGGTCGACCCCAATGCGAAGATCAGGGCCGCCGACGTCACGTATTGGCTTGGACGACAGCGGCGGTCGTCGTCGGAGATCGACCTCGATGCCTTCGCCGACTACTGCGAACTCGACACCGTGATCACCCGCGGGGTGTTCTACGCGGCGGGCAAGCTCTACGGACTGAGCTTCACCGAACGACCCGATCTGCACGCCTACCATCCCGACGTCCGCGTGTGGGAGGTCTTCGACGAGCACGGCACGAGCATCGGGTTATTCCTCGGTGACTACTTCGCGCGGCCGTCCAAGCGGGGCGGGGCATGGATGAGCAACATCGTCGATCAGTCGACGATCCTGGCAACCCAGCCGATCATCGTCAACGTGCTCAATGTGCCCAAGCCGGACGGGGATTCACCGGCACTACTGAGTATCGATCAGCTCACCACCCTGTTCCACGAATTCGGCCACGCACTGCACGGGCTGCTGTCGGCGGTGGACTATCCCTCGCAGTCGGGAACGTCGGTGCCCAGGGACTTTGTCGAATTCCCGTCGCAGGTCAACGAGATGTGGGCATTGCATCCCGACGTCCTGGCGAACTATGCACGCCACTACGAGACCGGAGAATCCATCCCGACAGAACTCGCGGACGCGGCGCGCGCGAACGCGGGCGCCGACACCGCGCACGGCACCATCGAATACCTGGCTGCCTCTGCCCTCGACCTGGCCTGGCATCGGCTTTCCGTCGAGCAGGCCGCGGCCGTCGACGATGTGGAGGTGTTCGAGGCCACCGCATTACGTGAGGCCGGTGTGGGTACCGAGTTGATCCCACCGCGGTACCGCAGCGCCTACTTCAACCACATCTTCGGTGGCGGCTACTCGGCCGGTTACTACTCCTACATCTGGTCCGAGGTTCTCGACGCCGAGACCGAACAGTGGTTCCTCGCCGAGGGCGGCTTGCTACGCAACAACGGCAAACGCTTCGCCGACTCGACGTTGTCGCGCGGCGACAGCGTGGATCCACTTGTGGCGCATGAGCATCTGATCGGTCATACGCCGCAGATCGGTCCGTTGATGCGTCGGCGCGGGTTGGTGGCGGCGGGTTCGGAGTCGGGCGGGGCGTGACCCTGCTCGAGCGGCAGCTTCCCCCGCTGGCCGAGTGCGCCGCGCGAGCGAAGCGAGCTCGTCGCGTATCCGCCGGGCCGAGCTTGTCGAGGTCGAGACCACTTCCGTGAGCTGAAAACAGCACGTAAGCAACAGCTTCCACTCACCATGGTGGCCTCGATACGGGGCTCCGCAAGCTCCGCCCCACTCGGCCAGCGGTGGGCAACGCCCGCTGGTCAAGCGCACGCACCCTCCGTTGGTCGAGCCGGTCCGTGCGTCCCTCTGCCCGAGTAGCCCTCCCGCTGGTCGAGCCGGTCCGGAGCGATAGCGCAGGACCGTGTCGAGACCTCCGCAACCCGACAGCCAAACCAGCCCGCCGCCAACTGAACACAGATCTCCCGACGCGGACAGCGTTCACCCCCAACCGCTTCCACGGCGATCAGTTTTGTCAGTGGTCGTCGCTACACTTGACTCAGTTCAGTTGATCCGACGGAGCAGAGGGGGTGAACATCATGGCCGACACCACTATTCAGACCAAGCAAGTTCCGGAACTGTCGATGACCGCCGACGACGCGGCCATGATCGATCACCTTCCCGTCGAGGCGGCCACCGCCCTGGCTCGATCTCTGCAGCGCCAGGAACGGCAGGTGATCGCCCGGAAGGTGCTCTCCGCGGCGCGGATCGGGCACACCGTGTACGACGAGATGCTGCTCTCGGGTCACATGACCAACGTGCACACCACCGGTGCCGTCGACAAGAGTGCCACCGGCAAGGTATCCACCGCTCTCGGAGTGTCGGTGCCGCAAGCGACGGCGTGGATGACGTTGAGCTTTCTGCTGTCGACGCTCCCGACGGTGACTGCGGCGTTCTTGGACGGTGACCACTCGCTGGAACGTATCCGCATCATCGCCAACGAGATCGTCGTCCTGTCCGACGACGACGTCCGCGCGTTCGCCGAAACCCGTGCACTGCAACTGGCCGAACGCAATCAGGCGGATAAGACCCTGCGGGATCAGGTCGTCGAGATGGTGATCGCCCTGGATCCCGACGGTGCAGCCGACCGCCGGGAGGAGGCCGCTGCACGTGATCAGAACGTTCGGGTCCGCCGAGATACCAACGGGCACTGCAGTATCTCCGTCTACGCACCGGGCGAGATGGGTGCGCACCTGGCGGCGCGGATCGCGAAGATGATCAGTGAGCGGATCTGCCCGCGTGATCCGCGTCGCCAGGGTCAGGTACAGGTCGCGGCATTCGCCGAAATCCAAGGACTGCCCGGCGCGCAGCTGTCGTGTGAGTGCGGTCGGGGCGACTGTTCGCGGGCGGTCCCGTTGCCGGAGGAGCCGAGTGGTCTGACCGATCTCGACATCGATGTCGACGGCGTCGCAACTGATCTGTCCGACGATGTCGATGCGGACGCCGACGTGACCGACGATCCCGAGATGACCGACGATTCCCAGTCGGGCGCTGACGTCGCCGCCGCCGACGACGCTGAGGGCGAGGCAACGGATACCGTTGAGGCGCAACCCGACACCGAGACCAACACCGATTCGCAGTTGTCGCTGTCGTTGATCACCGACCCGTCCGGGCAACGTGAAGCCCGGTTGGAGTACTTCGGCGTTGTCGACGACGCTCACGCCAGAGCGTTGATCAGTTCGGGACAGCTGGTCACCGTCAGCGAGTTTCCCGCCCTGGACATCCCCAGCGTCAGCACCGTCACCTCACTGGATCGGATACCGGCGGCGTGGCGTCGTCTCGACGATCCGTTCCCCGCGGCACCGATCGACCCCACCGGGCACGGCGGACATCTGCTCCCACCCTCGGGTGCGTTGACGTATCGGATACCGGCCTGGTTGCGGGAGAAGATCATCGAGTTGGATGGCACCTGCCGGTACCCGCACTGCGGGCGCCCGGCCAGTGAATGCCAGATCGATCACCTGGTGAAATTCGTGCACCAGGATCCGATCACCGGTGGCTGGACCGTGGAATTCAACCTGATGCCGTTGTGCACCCCGGACCATCAGCGAAAGCATATGGGGTTGTTGATCCCCACCATGTTGTCGGATCGGGCTGTCGTGTGGCGTGATCCGGTGTCCGGGGAGACCATCACCACCTATCCGCGGTAGGTCACTACCGTCGGGTGGTGCTGCGCTGCAGTCGGTTTCCAGCGTCGGGTTGGGTGGTCTCGAGGCTCGTCGCCTATGGGCTCCTCGCGCCTCGACCGGCGGGAGTCATGTTGCGCTGCAATCGGTTTCCAGCTCCATGTTGGGTGGTCTCGACACGCCACGGGCTCGCAAGCTCGCACGAGGCGGCTCGACCGGCGGGGTAAAGCACCTCGACCGGCGGGAGTTGGGTTGTGCTGCAGTCGGTTCCAGCATTGGGTTGCGTGGTCTCGACCTCGACAAGCTCGGCCCGGCGGTCACGGTCCTCCGTTTCGACGGAGCTCGCCGCAAGGCGAGAGGGCGCACCGACTCAGTGATTGGCCGGCTGGAACTGCCCATGGCTGGCGGCCTCCTCAGCGCGGATGACGTGCATGACCGCGTTGATCAACGCCAGGTGGGTGAAGGCCTGCGGGAAGTTTCCCAGGTGCTGACCGGTCTTGGCGTCGATCTCCTCGGCGTACAACTTCAGTGGACTCGAGTACGACAACAGCCTCTCGCACAAGGTCTTTGCGCGTTCCAACTCGCCAATCTCGACCAACGCCGACACCAGCCAGAAGGAGCAGATGGTGAAGGTGCCCTCCTCGCCGGACAGGCCGTCGTCGGTCTCCTCGACCTTGTAGCGCAGGACGAGGCCGTTATCGGTGAGTTCCTCGGCAATGGCCAGGACGGTGTTGCGGACGCGGTAGTCGTCCGATGGCAGGAATCGCAGAAGCGGAACCAGGAGCAGCGAGGCGTCCAGAGCGTCGTCGCCGTAGCGTTGGGTGAACACGCCGCGGTCGTTGACGCCGAACGCGAGGATGTCCTCCCGGATCTCATCGGCGATCTCCGCCCACTCCCGGGCGTACTCCTTCTCCTCGTGCAACGCCGCGAGTCGGGCGCCGCGGTCGAGGGCCACCCAGCACATCACCTTCGACGAGGTGAAGTGCTGCGGTTCACCGCGGACCTCCCAGATGCCGCGATCGGGCTTGCGCCAGTTGCGAACCGCCTCGTCGACCTGCGCCTTGAGCACCGGCCACAGCGTCTCTGGCACCGACTCGCTGGACTTGGTGTTGAGGTACACGGAGTCGAGCATCGTGCCCCAGATGTCATGCTGCGCCTGGTTGTACGCGCCGTTGCCGATCCGCACCGGTCGGGCGCCGTCGTAGCCGGTCAGGTGCCCGAGTTCCTCCTCCTCCAGGGTGCGTTCGCCACCCACCCCGTACATCACCTGCAGCGGATGCTGTTCGCCGCTGGTCACGCCGGAGACGTCGGCGATGAAGGAGAAGAAGTCGTCGGCCTCGCGATCGAGGCCCAGGGTGTAGAGCCCCCACAGTGCGAAGGTCGAATCACGCACCCAGGCGTACCGATAGTCCCAATTGCGTTCGCCGTGAGGTGTTTCCGGCAGTGATGTGGTGGCCGCGGCCAACAGTGCGCCGGTCGGGGAGTAGGTCAGCCCCTTGAGCGTCAACGCGGAACGCTGCAGATGTGTACGCCACGGATGGTCGGGGAAGGACCCGATGTTGATCCACTGCCGCCAGCATTCGGAGGTGGCCCACATCTTCTGCGCGGCCTCGGTGAAGTTCTGCGGGGCGGGCTGTTTGGACCAACTCAGGGCGACGAACCGGTCGTCACCCTCGACCAGCCGGGTCCGCGCCCGAGCCTCGCGACCCTCGAGGCCGAGCCGCAGATCGGTGGTCAACTTCAGTGTCGGACAGGTGGCGTCGGTGTTGATGGCCGTGGCGATCGCCTCGCCGTACGCGGGACCCGAGTACTCCCACTTCGTGCGGGCACGGTGATAGTCGAAGGCCGGTTCGCAACTCATCGCCAACTCGACGGTGCCCGACACGCAGCGCACGGTGCGGAGCAGGATGTGCTCGGCGTCCCAATCGGTCGGTGTACGGCGATGAGTGGTCGAGCGGCGCTCGTTGTCATGCCAGGGGCCCATCACCAGCGCGTCACGCACGACGATCCACCCGGTGTCGGTCTGCCAGGTGGTCTCCACCATCAGGCTGCCCGGCAGATACCGACGATCGACGGGAACGTTCACGCCGTACGGCGCAAGACGGAAGTGGCCCGCGCTGCGATCGAGGATCGCCCCGAACACACTCGGCGAGTCGGGTCGTGGTGCGCACATCCATTCCACTGACCCGTTGCGGGCGATGAGACAGTTCGTCTCGGTGTCGGAGAGGAACGCGTAGTCGCCGATCGGCGGGAAGGAGGTGACGGTATGCGTCGCCGGGGAGAAGGCTGCGGCCTCCGGCTCGACCGGCATGGGCGGTACATCCGGCTCGGCCACCGCCGCATCGGTGATATCCGAGTCGAGGGCGGAGTCGTCTGTGGCCGTCATGGATATATCATTGCGACCGGTCCGCAATGCCGCTACTTGAGTGGCGACGGCCGGATCGGAGAGTTCGAATCAGGCTGAATGAAAGTCCACAGCCGAGCGGGGACTGACGAGGTGATGGGTGTGAACGGGGTACTCGCCTGGTGGGACGGTGTCGAGGAATGGCTGACCGGTCTGGCCTTCGTTCCCCAACTCCTGGTCACCCTGGTGGTCCTGGTTCCCTGCGCCATCGCCGCCGCGATCGCGCTGAATGCGCTGGTCGACGGCGTGATGTCGGTGATTGATCGTCGCCGGTTCGCCGACGACGACCAGAAAGGTTTGTAGGTGGTGTTCCGCTCGCGTGTGACCTGGGCGCTCGTCGCGCTCATCGTTCTCGTTCTCTTGGCCTGGCTCCTCACTCGATAGCACCTTCCGCCGGCGAGGGCCAGAAGGTTGCTCGCAGGTTTCGGTGAGCCCCACGAGGGTTGTTAGCGTAATTCGTCCGCTGGTCGCGGCCCATGTCGGCCGGCGTCGAAATCACATCCTCGGAGGAGCCTGTAGTGAACGCTGCATCCATCCCGCGACGCAGGACGCCGATACTGGTGTGTCTGCTGGCCCTGGCGATGGTCGCGGTGGCCGGTTGTGGCGGCGGATCGACCGACGAACCCGGTGGCGTCGACATCTCCAGCGGCTCCCGCCACCTGGACCTCGTCGCCTACGCGACGCCCAAGCTCGGATTAGACCACATCATCCCGGCCTTCCGTGCCACCCCCGAAGGCCACGACATCGGGTTCTCGGCCTCCTACGGGGCCTCCGGAGACCAATCCCGCAAGGTGGCCCGCCACGTCCCCGCCGACGTCGTCAACTTCTCCGTCGAACCCGACATCACCCGACTGGTGAAAGCGGGTCTGGTCGACAAGGACTGGAAGACCCAGGCGCCCTACAACAGCACTCCGTTCGGGTCGGTCGTGGCGTTGGTCGTGCGCAAGGGCAATCCCAAGAACATCCACGACTGGAACGATCTGCTGCGCCCCGGCGTACAGGTGGTGACACCCAATCCCGGCAGTTCCGGATCGGCGAAGTGGAACCTGCTGGCACCGTATGCCGCGATGAGCAACGGGGGTCAGAACTCCCAGGCCGGCCTCGACTACGTCGCCGAACTCGTCCGCGATCACGTGCGCGTGGTCCCCAAATCAGGCCGCGAAGCGACCACCGCCTTCGAGCAGGGACAGGGCGATGTGCTGATCAGCTACGAGAACGAGGCGATCATGCTCGACCGGGCGAATGCCACGGCGGCGCCGTCCGCGCAGGTGGAGTACGTCATTCCGCCACAGACGTTCAAGATCGAGAACCCGGTCGCGGTGGTCAATACCTCCGATGACCTGCCCGCCGCGCGCGCCTTCGTCAACTACCTGTTCACCGATGAGGCGCAGTACATCTGGGCGCAGCAGGGCTTCCGGCCGGTGGTGCCGGCGGTCGCCGCGGCCACCGCGAACCTCTTCCCGGGTGACATCGAGAAGCTGTGGACGATCAAGGAGCTCGGCAAGGTCCTCGGCCAGGGCACCGCCGCGGACAACGACGGCGTGGACCTCACCGGGTGGAAGGCCGTCGACAGCGCACTCTTCGGCACCAAGGGCGCCATCACCAAGATCTACGACGCAGGGGGTGTCCAGTGACCTCGGAAACCGTACCGGCCCCGCGACCGGAGGCGGTGGGTTCGCAGCCGCCGGGCGGATTCCTCGGACGTTCGCGGACCTTCGCCGGCGTCAGTCCGATCACCATCGGGGTGGCGTGGCTGTGGCTGAGCCTCATCGTGCTGCTGCCGCTGGCCGCGATCACCGTGCAGTCCTTCGACGACGGGTGGAGTGGATTCTGGGACGCGGTCACCGCTCCCGCAGCACTCGACACCCTCTGGATCACGGTGCTCGTCTCGCTCGTCGCCGCACTGATCAATGTCGTCTTCGGCACCCTGATCGCCTGGGTGCTCGTTCGGGATGACTTCCCCGGCAAGGGATTCGTCAACGCGATCATCGACCTGCCGTTCGCCTTGCCGACCATCGTCGCGAGCCTGGTGTTGCTGAGTCTGTACGGTCCGAACAGTCCGATCGACATCCATCTCAACGCCACCAAGCCGGCATTGATCATCGCGTTGACCTTCGTGACGTTGCCGTTCGTGGTGCGTCAGGTGCAGCCGGTGCTGATCGAACTCGACGTCGACGTCGAAGAGGCCGCGGCGGTGCTCGGCGCGCGCAACTGGACGACCTTCCGCAAGATCATCCTGCCGGCGCTGCTGCCGTCCATCCTGACCGGCGCCGGGTTGGCGTTCACCCGCGCGATCGGTGAGTTCGGTTCGGTCGTCCTCATCGGCGGCAACATCCCCGGCGACACGCAGGTCGCCTCGCAGTACATCCAGCAGCAGATCGAGATCGACAACCCGGTCGGCGCCGCGGCGATCTCGGTGGTGTTGCTGCTCATCGCCTTCGTCACCCTGCTGATCCTGCGTATCGCCGGTCGCTGGCAGTCCAAGCGGGAGGATGCGGACCGATGAAAGTCTCGCCACTGACCCGGTACGGGCTGCGCACGATCGCACTGGTGTACCTGTTCATCCTGCTGATCGTGCCGGTCGGGACGATCTTCTACCGCGCCTTCGAGCACGGCATCGTGCAGTTCTGGGAGTGGATCACCACCCCGGCGGCGATCTCGGCGCTGCAACTGAGCCTGCTCATCGTGGTGATCGTGGTGCCGCTCAACGTCATCTTCGGGGTGCTGATCGCCCTGGCCCTGGCGTGCGGCCGCTTCCCCGGCAAGGGGGTGCTGCAGGCCGTCGTCGACCTGCCGTTCGCGGTGTCCCCGGTCGTCGCCGGTGTCGCGCTGATCCTGCTGTGGGGCTACGGCGGCTGGTTCGGCGGCGTCGAAAGCCTCGGCTTCCGTGTCATCTTCGGTTTCCCCGGACTGGTGCTGGCCACCCTCTTCGTCACCCTGCCGTTCGTGGCACGCGAGGTCGAACCCGTCCTGCGCGAGATCGGCACCGAACAGGAAGAGGCCGCGGCGACGTTGGGCGCCAACGCCTGGCAGGTGTTCTGGCGGGTCACCCTGCCGGCGATCCGATGGGGCCTGACCTACGGCATCGTGCTGACCGTCGCCCGCGCTCTCGGCGAGTTCGGCGCGGTGACGATGGTGTCGTCGAACTATCCGGGTATCTCGCAGACGTTGACGCTGCTCGTCAACTCCCGCTACACCGACGACTACAACGAATTCGGCGCCTACGCGGCCGCAACACTGCTGATGATGGTCGCGATCCTGGTGCTGGTGCTGATGTCGCTGATCGAACGACGGGCCAAATCGCGTCTGGCCGATGCCAGTACGTCCGTCACCGGCGAGGTGGACACCGTCGAACCGGAACTGACGGTCCCGCACGGCCCCGAATCGCTCGACGCCGAGCAGGTCGTCCACACCCACTCCCACTCCGCCGCAGGCAAGAAAGGCGTCTGACATGTCCATCTCGGTGATCGGTGCCAACAAACGGTACGGCGATTTCGCCGCCCTCGATGACGTCTCGATCGAGATCGCCGACGGTCAGTTGACCTCGCTGCTCGGGCCGTCCGGGTCGGGGAAGTCGACGTTGCTGCGGGCCATCGCAGGGCTGGACACCCTCGATTCCGGCACGGTCGTCATCAACGGCAACGACGTGTCCGGCAAGGCACCACAGAAGCGGGACATCGGTTTCGTGTTCCAGCACTATGCGGCGTTCAAACACCTCACGGTGCGCGACAACATCGCGTTCGGCCTCAAGATCCGCAAGCGACCGAAGGCCGAGGTCGACGCGAAGGTCGACGAACTGCTCGAGGTGGTCGGTCTGACGGTGTTCCAGAAGCGCTTTCCCTCACAGCTTTCCGGCGGCCAACGGCAGCGGATGGCGTTGGCACGCGCGCTCGCCGTCGACCCGAAGGTGCTGCTCCTCGACGAACCCTTCGGTGCCCTCGATGCCAAGGTGCGTGACGACCTGCGCCGCTGGCTGCGTCGCCTGCATGACGAGGTCCACGTGACCACCGTGCTGGTCACCCACGACCAGCAGGAAGCGCTCGACGTCAGTGACCGGATCGCGGTACTGAACAAGGGCCGCATCGAGCAGGTCGGCACGCCCGACGATCTCTACGACCGACCGACCAACGAATTCGTCGCATCCTTCCTCGGATCGACGGTGCGCCTCAACGGAGAACTGGTGCGGCCCCACGACATCCGCATCGGACGCAAACCCGAACTGGCACTGCCCGCCGCGGACCCGAGCCTGGACACCGGGGTCATCAAGGCGACGGTGAACCGGGTGGTGAACCTCGGATTCGAGACCCGCGTCGAGTTGACGTCGGCGGCCACCGGCGAGGAATTCGCGGCCCAGATCACCCGCGGCGACCAGAACGCGTTGAACCTCAACGCCGGTGAGACCGTGTACGCGCGGGCCACCAAGGTGGCGGCACTCTCGGAGATCTGAGCGTCGAGGGCGCTGTCAACGTTGGGGAGAGCGCTGTCAGTGTGGGGGAGAGCGCTGTCAGTGCTGAGGAGGGCGCTGTCAACGTGAGCGAGGGTGCCGTCAGTGGACGGAGATACCCGCCCACGCGTGCCGACGGTAGGCGGTCGCCACCGCATCGACGAGTGCCGGGTGGGCACCGATCGGACCGGCCACCAGGCAATCCGGGGTGAGACGGTCCAGGGCGGTCTCGACGCGTTCGGTCAACAGGCCGGCCGACAGGAAATAGGGACTCACCGCGATCCGCGCGGCGCCGGCCGTGCCCAGGCGTCGAATGGCGTTGCGCAGGTGACGGTCTCCGCTGCCGAGTCGGGTGGCGAAGACGACGTCGACGGGGCGGTGCAGCCGGGTGGATAGTTCGACGGCGCGGCGTCGGACGAGTAACTCGGCCGCCGGATTGGTGGAGCCGACCGCGGTCAGGATGATCCCGTCGTCGGGTCGCAGACCCGCTTCGTGCAAGCGGTCCCCGAGTGCGTCGGTCAGCGAGGCGCGACCCACGACGTCGGTGATCGTCACCGAAGCGGCGGCGTCGGCCTCGGCGACGATGCCGGGCAGGTCGACCTCACTGTGGTAACCGGGTGCGAGCAGCAACGGCACGACGACCACCTCGCGGTCGTCGCCGAGTCCGGTGAGGCACCCGGCAACCGTCGGGCTGTCGAGATCCAGGAACGACAACACCACCTCGACGTGCGGGAGCTGCTGGGCCACAGCCGCTCTCACGCGCCGAGCGGTGTCGCCGAATCGCGGATCCCGACTCCCGTGGGCGACCAGCAGAAGGGTCGGACTCACACCAGCTCTTTGAGGTGCAACGAGGCCAGCGCGTCGCCGACGAGCCCCGCCGCGAGGGTGTTACCGCCCTGCGGATCGATCAGCAGGAAGCTGCCCGACTCGCGGTTGACCTGATAGTCGTCGGCCGGGATCGGCTCGGCGGTCTGGATCGAGATACGTCCGATCTGGTTGAGCTCCACCGTATCCGGTGCCTCGGACACCGACAGGTTCTGCTCGTCGAAGAGCGCGTCGAGGGCGCCGACGATGGCCTGCGTGGTGCGGGTGCCGTGCTTGAGCAGCACCCGTGCACCCGGCCGCAGCGGCTTGTCCGCCAGCCAGCACACCGTCGCGGTGAACTGCTGGGTGGGTTCGGGAGCATCGGCGACCGCAGCGATGAGATCACCGCGGGAGATGTCGACGTCGTCGGCGAGCAACAGCGTGACGCTGCGACCGGTGTGCGCGGTCGCCAGTTGGCCGTCGGCGGTGTCGATCTGGGTGACGGTGGTGCGCACACCCGACGGCAGCACGACGACCTCGTCGCCCACCGACACCCGGCCCGCGGCGATCTGACCCGCGTAGCCGCGGTAATCCGGGAATTCCGCTGTGCGGGGCCGGATCACGTACTGCACTGGGAAGCGCAGTCCGACCTGCTTGCGGTCGGTGACGTTCGGCACGGTCTCCAGGTGCTCGATGAGCGTCGGGCCGTCGTAGTACGGGGTCTTGTCCGAGCGGGTGGCGACGTTGTCGCCGTGCAGCGCCGAGACCGGGATGGCCTGCACCTGCTCGGGCGACCAGCCCAGCGTGTGGGTCAGTTCGGCGAACTCCGCGGAGATCTCCGCGAACACCGTGGCGGGGTTGTCGACCAGGTCGATCTTGTTGACCGCCAACACAAGCTGCGGCACGCCGAGCAGCGCCATCACCGCGGCGTGGCGGCGGGTCTGGGAGACGACACCGTTGCGGGCGTCGACGAGCAACATCACCAATTGCGCGGTCGACGCGCCGGATACCGTGTTGCGGGTGTACTGCACATGGCCGGGGGTGTCGGCGAGCACGAATGACCGTGCGGGCGTGGCGAAGTAGCGGTAGGCCACGTCGATGGTGATGCCCTGCTCACGCTCGGCACGCAGACCGTCGACGAGCAGCGACAGATCCGGGCCCTGCAGGCCGCGGTCCACCGAGGCGCGGGTGACCGCGTCGATCTGGTCGGCGAGAACGGATTTGGTGTCGTAGAGCAGCCGGCCCACCAGGGTGGACTTACCGTCGTCGACGCTGCCCGCGGTGGCGATGCGGAGGAGGTCGGGGGAGTGGGTCATCAGAAGTATCCTTCGCGCTTGCGGTCTTCCATGGCGGCCTCGGAGACGCGGTCGTCGCCGCGGGTGGCGCCGCGTTCGGTCAGCCGGGACGCGGCGACCTCGGCGAGCACGGCCTCGTTGGTGGTGGCATCGGAGAGCACCGCGCCGGTCGACGAGCCGTCGCCGACGGTGCGGTAACGCACCGAAAGTCGTTGCACCTCTTCGTCGTCACGTGGTCCGCCCCACACCCCGGCGGTCATCCACATGCCGTCACGCTGGTAGACCTCGCGCTCGTGGGCGTAGTAGATCGACGGCAACAACACCTGCTCGCGGGCGATGTAGCGCCACACGTCGAGTTCGGTGAAGTTGCTCAGCGGGAACACGCGGACGTGCTCGCCGGGCGCATGCCTGCCGTTGTAGAGGTTCCACAACTCGGGGCGCTGACGCTTCGGATCCCACTGGCCGAAGGCGTTGCGCAGCGAGAAGATCCGCTCCTTGGCGCGGGAGCGTTCCTCGTCGCGGCGACCGCCGCCGAACACCGCGTCGAAGCGGTTCTCGGTGATCGCGTCGAGCAGCGGGATGGTCTGCAGCGGGTTGCGGACACCGTCGGGACGCTCGGTGAGCCGGCCGTCGGCGAGGTAGTCCTCCACCTTGGCGACGTGCAGACGCAAACCGTGGCGTTCGACGACCTGATCGCGGAACTCGAGTACCTCGGGCAGGTTGTGCCCGGTGTCGACGTGCAACAGCGAGAACGGCAGCGGCGCAGGCCAGAACGCCTTGAGCGCGAGGTGCAGCAGGACGGTGGAGTCCTTGCCGCCGGAGAACAGGATCACCGGACGCTCGAACTCGCCGGCGACCTCGCGGAAGATGTGGATGGCCTCGGACTCGAGGGCGTCGAGGGTGCTGAAGTCGTCGGCCTCGAGAGATTCGATGCCGGTGGTCTCGGTGATGGTCATGATGCGTGCAGCCCACATTCTGTCTTGGCGCGGCCGGCCCAGCGGCCGCTGCGGGGATCGGATCCGGGTTCGGGTTTGGCGGTGCAGGGGGCGCAGCCGATCGACGGATAGCCTTCGTCGACCAGCGGATTGACCAGCACCCCGTTGGCGTCGATGTAGTCCTGCATCTCGTCGTCGGACCACGGTGCGATCGGGTTGATCTTCACCAGACCGAAACCCTCGTCGAACGAGATGAGCGGCGCGTTGGCGCGGGTGGGCGCCTCGACGCGGCGGATGCCGGTCACCCATGCGTCGTGGCCGGACAGACCGGCCTTCAGCGGAACCACCTTGCGCAGTCGGCAGCATTCGCCCGGATCGCGGGCGAACAGGTTGCGGCCCAACAGTTCATCCTGTTCGGCGACACTGTGCTCGGGGGTGAGGTTGACCATCTCGACGCCGTAGACCTGCTCGACGGCGTCGCGGGTGCCGATGGTCTCGGCGAAGTGATAGCCGGTGTCGAGGAACAGGACCTTCACCGGGTCACCGTCGATCAGGTCGCGGTCGACGTGCTTGACCGCGAGGTCGACCAGTGCGGCGTCCTGCATGTTGGAGGCGACGACGAAGTTGGTGCCGAAAGTGCGTGCGGTCCAGGCGAACAGCTCTTCCGGGGTGGCGTCGGGTCCGAGTTCGGCGGCACCGTGTTCGGCGAGTGACCGCAGTTCGTCCTCACTGAACCGGCGCCCGTTGGTGGTGCGGGTGGTGGTTCCGGTGGTCATCGCAGTGCCTCCTCGTCGGCGCGAACCGCCCACTGCGCGAACCGCTCTCCGGGCTCACGCTGTGCGACGAAGTTGCGCGTCACGCGGTCGATGTAGTCGCCGATCTCGGTGGAGGCGACCTTGTGCTGACGCAGCTTGCGGCCGAATCCGGCGTCCTGGCCCAGGCTTCCGCCGAGGTGGACCTGGAAGCCTTCGGCCTGTCCGCCCTCGCCGTCCTCGATCAGTTGACCCTTGAATCCGATGTCGGCGATCTGCGACCGCGCGCACGAGTTGGGGCAACCGTTGATGTTGACGGTGATCGGCACGTCGAGGTCGGCGTTGATGTCGGCCAGCCGCTCCTCGAGTTCGGGGACGAGGACCTGTGAACGCTTACGGGTCTCGGTGAAGGACAGTTTGCAGAACTCGATCCCGCTGCACGCCATCAGGTTTCGACGCCAGTTCGACGCCCGCGCCTGCAGGCCCAGCTTCGCGAGGTCACCGATGAGTTCCTCGACCTTGTCGTCGGGGACGTCAAGGACGACCAGCTTCTGGTACGGGGTGAACCGGATGCGGTCCGAACCTGCCCGCTCCGCGGCGTCGGCCACCGCGGTTAGCTTGGTGCCGGTCACACGGCCGGCGATGGCGGCGAATCCGACCGAGTTGAGGCCGTTCTTCAGTTTCTGCACACCGACGTGGTCGCGGGGCTGGGTCAACGGTTCCGGTGCCGGGCCGTCGATCAGCTTGCGTCCCAGGTACTCGTCCTCGAGGACCTGACGGAACTTCTCGATGCCCCAGTCCTTGATCAGGAACTTCAGGCGCGCCTTGGTGCGCAGGCGACGGTAGCCGTAGTCGCGGAAGATCGAGACCACGGCCTCCCACACGTCGGGGACCTCGTCGAGCGGAATCCAGGCGCCGACCCGTTGGGCCAGCATCGGATTCGTCGACAGCCCACCGCCGACCCACAGGTCCAGACCGGGGCCGTGCTCGGGGTGGTTCACGCCGATGAAGGCGATGTCATTGGTCTCGTGCGACACGTCCTGCAGGCCCGAGATGGCGGTCTTGAACTTGCGGGGCAGGTTCGAGTACTGCGGGTCACCGATGTAGCGGCGGACGATCTCGTCGATCGCCGGCGTCGGGTCGAGGACCTCGTCGACGGCCTCGCCGGCCAGCGGGGACCCCAGGATGATGCGGGGGCAGTCACCGCAGGCCTCGGTGGTCTTGAGTCCGACGCCCTCGATCCGCTCCCAGATGGTGGGTACGTCCTCGATCCGGATCCAGTGATACTGCACGTTCTCGCGGTCGGAGAGATCGGCGGTGTCGCGGGCGAATTCGGTGGAGATCTGACCGAGGGTGCGCAGCTGCTCCACGTTGAGGGCACCCGCGTCGCAGCGGATGCGCATCATGAAGTGGCTGTCCTCGAGAATGTCGATGTTCTCGTCGCCGGTCCAGGTGCCGTCGTAGCCCTCGGCGCGCTGGGTGTAGAGACCCCACCAGCGCATCCGGCCACGCAGATCCTGCTTGTCGATCGAGTCGAAGCCCTGCTTGGAGTAGATGTTCTCGATACGCGCGCGGACGTTGAGCGGGTTGTCGTCCTTCTTGACCTGCTCGTTGGGATTGAGCGGTTCGCGGTAGCCGAGCTTCCACTGGCCCTCCGCGCGACGCTTGGCCGGGCGGGCCTTCTTGCGTGCGGGGCGTTCGCCTGCTGTAGCCGCCGAGTCGGTGGCGGCACGAGCCCGGGCGGTGGGAGCGGCCCGCGGCGGCGTGGGCTTCTCGGATGAGCCGTAATCCCCGGTCGCGGTGATGTCTGTGGTGGACGTCATGAATTCTCCTGGGCCGGCACACGCATGCACCGGCTATCGCACGGTCTTGGGCTGTGACGTGGCGGCACCCCGCGTACAGAATGCGGGGACTCTCCGGGGCCGGACGTCGTCTAAGGACGACAGGTAGCGCTGCAGACGCGCTTGAGATCGACGTGGCGCCGAGCGGCGAGCCACACCCCGGGGAAATTCACGCGGTCCATAGTGCCACGTCCATCCGCCTTGCGTCTACTTGGGAATACTTTTGACCACGATGAGGCAAACTCGCCCCGCAGCGACATCGCCACCGGTGATCCGGCCGAGCCGGCACGGGTCGCCATCACAGCGATATGAGGGGCAAGGCGGCCCGCGCCGCCGGTATTCCCCGCGTCGCGATTGGGTCGCCGACGGTCCGGGCGCGCATCATGGAGGCGTGACGAGCACTTCCGTCCCGGCGATCCCGGCCGAGGTCCACGCGGCCTGTGAGGCCGTCGACCCGGCCGCGCCGCTGGGTCTGTACCTGCACGTCCCGTTCTGCGCCTCGCGCTGCGGCTACTGCGACTTCAACACCTACACCGCCGGTGAGCTGGGCAGTTCGGCGTCGCCGGAGTCCTGGTTCACCGCCGTTGAACGCGAACTGGCCCTCGCGGCGGCCACGATGCGGCCGTCGCGCCCGGTGTCGACGATCTTCGTCGGCGGGGGCACCCCGTCGCTGCTGGGCGCCGACGGACTGACCCGGCTTCTCGATGCGGTGCGCCGCCACTTCGATCTCACCGACGGTGCCGAGATCACCACCGAAGCCAACCCGGAATCGACGTCGCCGGAGTTCTTCGACGGGTTGCTGCGTGCCGGGTTCACGCGCATCTCGCTGGGTATGCAGTCGGCGGCGCCGCACGTGCTGGCCACCCTGGATCGCACACATACCCCGGGCCGTGCGGTGGCCGCGGCGCGGGAGGCGGCGTCGGCGGGTTTCGTCCACGTCAATCTCGACCTCATCTACGGCACGCCCGGCGAGACCGACGCCGATCTCGACCTCAGCCTCGACGCTGTCCTGTCGACACCGGTCGATCACGTGTCGGCGTATGCGCTGATCGTCGAGGACGGCACGGCGCTGGCCCGCCGAGTACGGCGCGGGGAACTCCCGGCACCCGACGACGATGTCCTCGCCGACCGGTATCTGCGTCTGGACCGGCGACTGCGCGACGCCGGTTTCGACTGGTACGAGGTGTCGAACTGGTCCCGCGGCGACGGTGCGGAGTGCCGGCACAATCAGGCCTATTGGCACAGCCACGACTGGTGGGGTGTCGGACCGGGCGCGCATTCGCACGTCAACGGTGTCCGGTGGTGGAACCTCAAGCATCCGGCGCGCTACGCCCAGAGCCTCGATGCGGGGCGGTTCCCGGCCGACGATCATGAGGTTCTCGCTGCCGATGACAAGCATGTCGAAGCGGTGATGCTGCGACTGCGTTGTCGCGAGGGATTGTCCGCCGATGATGATCTCGGCGCCGACGAACTGCGACGGGCGCACCGGGCACGGGTCGAGGGCCACCTCGCGACCGACACCGACCGGGTTCGGCTGACCGATGCCGGACGACTGGTCGCCGACCGGGTGGTGCGTCAGATCCTCTGGGGCTGAAGCGGATTCGGGTGTTCGGTCACCAGCGCTGCGGCGGTGTCCACCCGGTGCTGCGCGTCGCCCGACGATGCGAACCACCACCCGAGATGTCTCTCAGTGGGGGTGTGGTGTCGCGGGTGGGCGGCAACTCGTCGGTGACCGCGAGCTGTTCATCGATCGACGGCGCGCCGGGCCGCATGTCCAGTGCGTCGAGGTCGAGCATGCGGGCGTGGATGATGGTGCGATTGCGCAACGCCGACCGCACGGCGCGGTGCAGACCGTCCTCGAGATAGAGGTCCCCGTTCCAGCGCACCACATGCGAGAACAGATCGCCGTAGAAGGTGGAATCCTCGCTGAGCAGTTTGTCGAGCGCCAACACGGTGGTCACGGTGATCAGTTCGTCGAGGCGGAACTGGCGGGGCGGGATCGTCGCCCAGCCGCGATGGGACACCCCATGGTCGGGATAGGGCTTGCCCTCCCGGACCCCCTTGAAGATCATCGCGACTCTTCCTGCCTGCCGTCGGTGTCGGGCGACGCGCCGGGGTGAACCGCCGAGATTCGCCCGCACCGGACTTCTTGCTGCGGTTTCGTAGAATGGAACTCACTCACTGTAGGCCAGCAGCGGGTTCGAGAGGAGGTCCAGCCGTGTCGACCACCGATGACCGGCGGTTCGAGATCCTGCGGGCGATCGTCACCGACTTCGTGTCGACGCAGGAACCGATCGGCTCGAAGGCGCTCGTGGAGCGGCACGCGCTCGGGGTGTCCAGCGCGACGGTACGCAACGATATGGCTGTCCTCGAGGCGGAGGGATACATCGCTCAGCCGCACACCAGTTCCGGTCGGGTGCCCACCGACAAGGGCTATCGGATGTTCGTCGACCGCATCAGCGAGGTCAAGCCGCTCTCGGCGGCCGAACGCCGCGCCATCCTGTCGGTCCTGGACTCCGGAGTCGACCTCGACGACGTGCTGCGCCGATCGGTGCGCCTGCTCGCCCAACTGACCCGGCAGGTCGCGGTCATCCAGTACCCGCTGCTGTCCACCGCGACGGTCCGTCACCTCGAGGTCATCACGGTGTCGCCGTCGCGGCTGCTGCTGATCGTCATCACCGACACCGGCCGGGTCGAACAACGCATGGTTGCCCTCGCGCAGGACCTCGATGAGTCCGACATCGTGCGGCTGCGTGACATGTTCTCCACCGCGCTGCACGGCAAGCGGCTGGAGGAGGCCTCGGTGTCGGTCGCGGAACTGGCCAATTCCGCCCCGGCCGATATCCGCGACGCCACGGTCAACGTCGCGACGGTGCTCGTGGAGACGCTCGTCGAACGCGGCGAAGACCGCGTGGTGCTCTCGGGGACCTCGAACCTGGCCCGGGCGGCGGCCGACTTCGCGCCGGTGAACGGCGGAATGGATTCCGTCCTCGAAGCGCTGGAAGAGCAGGTGGTGGTGCTCAAACTGCTCGCCACCAGCCAACGTATGGGTCGGGTGACCGTGCAGATCGGCGAGGAGACCCAGACCGAGAACCTGCGTGGAACGTCGGTGGTGTCGACGGGGTACGGTGCTTCGGGCACCGTGTTCGGCGGTGTGGGTGTCGTCGGACCCACCCGCATGGACTATCCGGGAACCATCGCGTCGGTGGCCGCCGTTGCAAAGTACGTGGGCGAGGTACTCGCCGAGCGGTGAGCGGCCTCCCGGTGGGACCCACCCGGTGCGACCGAGCCGGTGTGACCACAGGGGCCGTATACCCCGGGCCGCCGCGCAGGGACGCGCGTGCGAGGCCGGCCGGTGAAACAAACGTGAGTGTGTGAGGACGAAGGACCGAGACGACCGTGGCAACTGATTACTACGGAATCCTGGGCGTGGCCCAGGGGGCGACCGACCAGGAGATCAAGCGCGCCTATCGCAAGAAGGCCCGCGAGCTGCATCCCGACGTGAATCCGAACGAGGAGGAGCGTTTCAAGGAGGTCACCACCGCATACGAGGTGCTCAGCGACCCGGACAAGCGTCGCATCGTCGATGCCGGCGGTGATCCGCTGGCCGGTCCGGGAGCAGGTGGCTTCGGCGGAAATTTCGGCGGCGGCGGCCTCGGCGACGTGTTCGAGGCGTTCTTCGGGTCCGGCGGTGGGTTCGGAAGCGGTTTCGGTGGTAACCGTGGTCCGCGTTCGCGGGTGCAGCCCGGCGAACCGGCGCTGGTCACCGTCGAACTCGACCTCGAGGAATGTGCGTCCGGGGTCAACAAGGAGATCACCGTCGACACCGCCATCCTCTGCGATGTGTGCCACGGCGCCGGCACCAACGGTGATTCCAAGGCCGTCACCTGCGACACCTGCCGCGGCGCGGGTGAGATCCAGGCGGTGCAGCGGTCGCTGCTCGGCCAGGTGATGACCGTCCGCGAATGCCCGACCTGCCACGGCACCGGTGAGATCATCCCGGATCCCTGCCACAAGTGTGGTGGGGATGGGCGCGTGCGGTCGCGCCGCACCATGACCGTCCGCATCCCGGCGGGCATCGAGAGCGGCATGCGCGTGCGACTGGCCGGACAGGGCGAGATCGGCCTCGGCGGCGGTCCCGCCGGCGACCTCTACGTCGAGATCAGCGAACGCCCGCACGAGGTGTTCATCCGCGACAAGGACGACCTGCACGCCACCCTTCGGGTACCCATCGCCGAGGCCGCGCTCGGCGGCAGCTTCGACATCCCGACGATTCTCGGCGACACCACCACGGTGACCATCGAACCCGGCACACAGCCCGGCCAGGTCGTGAAGCTGCGTGGCCAGGGCATGCCGCACGTGAACACCGGTGTGCGCGGCACCCTGCACATCCACCTCGACGTGACCGTGCCGACCAAACTCAGCCAAGCACAGTCGGAGGCCCTCGCCGCGTTGCGTGAGGCGTCCGACGACTCCATCGATCTGGTGACGACGTCGGCGGCGGCCGCCCCCGGTGGGCTGTTCTCGCGTCTGCGCAACGCCTTCGCCGGACGCTGATCGGGCTCGCGTGAGTCCGCCGCTGTTCTGGATCGACGAGGTTCCGCCCGCCGGCTCGACCGCCACATTGACCGGCCCGGAGGGTCGCCACGCGGTCACGGTCGCTCGCGTCAACCCCGGAGAGGTCATCGCGCTCGGCGACGGGGCCGGCTCCGTGGGGACCTGCGAGGTATCCGAGGTGCACGGCAAGGACACGCTGACCGCGGTGGTCCGCCGCTTCGACTTCACCGACCGTCCGCGACCGGTGGTCACCGCGGTACAGGCCTTACCGAAGTCGGAACGTTCCGAGCTCGCCGTCGACCTCGCCACCGAGGCCGGCGTCGATCGGATCGTGCCGTGGCAATCGGTGCGCTGCGTGTCGCGCTGGGCGGGGAAGGCCGACAAGGGTGTCGCCAAGTGGCGGGCGGCGGCGTCGGCGGCGGCCAAACAAAGCCGACGCGCCTGGATTCCCGAGGTCACCGACCTCGCGACGACCACCGACATCCGGGCACGTGCCGCCGACATCATCGCGGCCGGCGGATCGGTGGCCGTGCTGCACGAGGATGCGACGACTTCGCTGCGCGACGCGATCGGCGCCGACGCCCCCGAGATCATGTTGGTGGTCGGGCCGGAGGGCGGGCTCGACGACGCCGAGATCGCCGACCTCACCGCGCTCGGCGGACAATCGGTGCTGCTGGGGCCCGAGGTCCTGCGGACCTCCACCGCGGCGGCGGTGGCGCTCGGCGCGATCGGCGTGCTCACCCACCGGTGGGCGCGGTGAGCGTGCGGCGTTGCGCGGTGCATCGCACGCGCGTTGCCTACGGCGAGCATCCGTCGCAGTTCGGGCACATCTATCACCCTCTCGAGGAGGCCGACCTCCCCGCGGTGATGCGTCCGGTCGTGCTGATCCACGGTGGTTACTGGACGACGGAATTCGGTCTGACCATCGAGTCGGCGATCGCCCGGCAGTACGCCGAACGCGGCGCGCTGGTCTGGAACATCGAATACCGCCGCGTCGGCGAGGACGGTGGCGGCTGGCCCAACACCGGCCGTGACGTCGTCGCCGCGATCCGGGCGTTCGACGACGCGGTCCGCGATCGGCTCCCAGAAGCGGTGGCGCATCGGGTGGATTGGAATTCGGTTGCGGTGGTGGGACATTCGGCCGGTGGGCAACTCGCGATCTGGGCCACGGTCCAGCTGCGGGCGCACACGCAGAAGGCTCGGATCACCACCGTCGTCGCCCAGGGTGCCGCGCTCGATCTGGTGGCGGCCGGGCAGGTCGGCCGCGAATCGGTGTGCGCATTGATGGGACGACCCTTCGATCAGGCCCCGGACCGCTACCGGGCGGCGTCGCCCATGCATCAGGAGCCGTTCGACGCCCACGTCGTGGTGATCCACGGCGACAAGGACACCGCCATCCCCGTCGAGTTGGCCCGCGAGTACGTCCGCGCCGTCGGGGAGCGTGGTCAGTCGGTGGAACTGGTGGTGGTCGCCGATGAAGGCCACGACGCCTTCGTCGATCCGCGCAGCGTGTGCAATCGCCAGACGATCCGTGCTCTCGGGCTCTGACCGTCCCCGACAGCGCTCGGCTGCACGTTGACAGCGCCTCCCACGTCACTGACGGCGCTCGCCACTCCGTTGACGGCGCTCATGTCCTCATCGAGCGTCCGCGATCGGAATAATGGGTCGCTGATCAGCGGTTGACGCGGGATACACTAGGGCATTGCCGCATGGCAGAACCGACATCGCAGACCCGACAACCAGGAGTGATCTGATACGTGAGTGACGACAACCCCGACGTGAGCGCGACGACGCGTGGCAACGCAACGGGCAGACCTGTGGTCACCTCCAACATCGACGTCCCCTCCGAGGTGGTGTTCGGGCTTCTCGGCACCAGCGATGTCAACCTGCGGACGCTGGAGCAACTTCTGCCTGCCGACATCCACGTGCGCGGTAATCAGGTGACCCTGCGCGGTACCTCCGCCGACGTCGCGGTTTCCGAGAGAGTCCTGGCCGAGTTGGTCGATCTCGTCGGTCGTGGCACGCCGCTGACCCCGGATCTGGTCCGCCACAGTGTCTCGATGATGTCGCAGGGATCGGGCGAGTCGCCCGCGGACGTGTTGTCGCTCGATATCTTGTCGCGGCGCGGCAAGACCATTCGGCCCAAGACGCTCAACCAGAAACGCTACGTCGACGCCATCGACAACAACACCATCGTGTTCGGCCTCGGCCCGGCCGGTACCGGCAAGACCTATCTCGCGATGGCCAAGGCCGTCCAGGCTTTGCAGTCCAAGAGCGTCAACCGGATCATCCTCACCCGGCCGGCGGTCGAGGCGGGCGAACGACTCGGCTTCCTGCCCGGCACGCTCAGCGAGAAGATCGATCCGTATCTGCGGCCCTTGTACGACGCGCTGCACGACATGATGGATCCCGAGTCGATCCCGAAGCTGATGGCTGCGGGGGTCATCGAGGTGGCACCGCTGGCATATATGCGTGGTCGCGCACAACCGTTGACCACCAAGGTTGCGACCCCGCACGGTTTCCGCGCCATCGGCGAGTTGGTGGTGGGCGACCAGGTGATCGGCTCGAACGGCACACCCACCGAGGTCCTCGGTGTGTACCCGCAGGGATTCAAGGACATCGTCCGCGTGACGACTCAGGACGGATCGTCGACACTGTGCTCCACCGATCACCTCTGGTCGGTGTACACACGATCGGATCGACGCCGCGGCAAGGGCCCCCGGGTTCTGGAGACCAAGGAGATGATCGGCAATCTCCATGCGGCGCACGGTCATCGATACGAGCTGCCGGTACTCGATGCCCCGGTCGAATTCGATGCGCGGCCGGTCATGACCGATCCCTATCAGCTCGGCCTGGCGCCGGGCGAGCGCGGCATTCCCGACGAGTATCTCCTCAACAGCCCCGCCGTCAGGTTGGGCGTGCTGCAGGGAATGCTCGACCGTGACGGGTCGGTGGAGGCGTCGGCGGACTCGGTCGTGGTGCGGTATCGCGGCCGGTCGGCACAACGGCTCGATCACATGGCATTCCTGGTCCGGTCCCTCGGCGGAGTCGTCGATCGACATACCCGTGACCTCGACGGGGTCAAGGGTGACGTTCTTGACATCGGGTTGCCCGAGCAACTTGCGCCATTCCGTTCGCCGGACAGGGCAGCGGAGTACGCACGTGCCGGCCATAAACAGCCGAGGCGCTACATCGAGAGCATCGAGCCCGCAGGTACCGAGGAGGCCGTCTGTATCCGTGTCGCCGCCGAGGATTCGCTATATGTCACCGAAGACTTCCTGCTCACGCACAACACCCTCAATGATGCCTTCATCATCCTCGACGAGGCGCAGAACACCACCGGCGAACAGATGAAGATGTTCCTGACGCGCTTGGGTTTTGGTTCCAAGGTGGTCGTCACCGGTGATACCACCCAGGTCGATCTGCCCGGCGGTGCGCGCAGCGGCCTGGTGGCCGCGTCGCAGATCCTCGACGGTATCGACGACATCCACTTCGCCACCCTCACCAGCGCCGACGTGGTGCGCCACCGGCTCGTCGCCGACATCGTCGACGCCTACGGCCGCGCCGAGGAGGCCGAACGCGGTGGCAGACTTCGTGATTCCGACCGGATCGGAGGCGGTAACCGGGCCGCCCGACGGGCGGCCAACCAGGGGCGGCGGTCATGACCATCGAATTCGCCAACGAGTCGGGCGTCGACGTTCCCGCCGAATTGGTCCTTGCCGCAGCACGTTTCGCCGTGGAGGCAATGGATGTGCATCCCGGCGCCGAACTGTCGGTGCTGTGCGTCGACGAGTCGACGATGGCCGACATGCACGTGCAGTGGATGGATCTGCCCGGACCGACCGATGTGATGAGCTTCCCGATGGACGAGTTGGTGCCGGGCGGACGTCCCGACGCCGCCGACCCCGGCCCGGCGATCCTCGGCGACATCGTGCTGTGCCCGGAGTTCGCCGCCAAGCAGGCCCGCGAGGCGCGGCGCTCACTCGATCACGAACTGGCGATGCTCACCATCCACGGTGTCCTGCACCTCCTCGGCTACGACCACGCCGAACCCGAGGAGGAGAAGGAGATGTTCGGGCTGCAAAACCAACTGCTCGAGCGCTTCTACGACGAACGGCACCGTCAGGCGCAGCAGCAGCGGCAATCCGACCGCGACACCCGACTCCTGACCAACATCGGCTTCACCGACGCGGGGGGTGACGAGGGTTCGGTGCGTGGACCGCACACGGGCCCGGACAAGCAGTGACCGCCTCGCAGTACACCTGGTTCGTCATCGGCGCGGTCGTCCTCGTCGGTATCAGTGGTCTGTTCGCCGCCGTCGACACGGCGGTGTCGACGGTGTCGATCGCCCGCGTCGAGGACATGGTCAAGGAACGCCGCGCCGGTGCGGTACGGCTGATGAGTGTGCTGTCGTCGCGCGCCACCTATGTGGGCCTGGCGGTGCTGCTGCGGGTGGTGTGCGAGACCGCGGCGGTCGCGCTGATCGCCGTCGTCCTCGTCGAGGAACTCGACATCGGCTGGGGATTGGTGGCCACCATCGCGGGCATGGCCGTGGTCTCCTACGTCGCCGCCGGGGTCGGCCCGCGCACCCTGGGACGTCAGCACGCGTACACGATCGCGCTGGCCGCCGCGCCGCTGCTGCAGATCGCCGGTGTGTTGCTGCGGCCGGTCACCCGACTGCTGATCCTCATCGGCAACGCACTGACCCCCGGTAAGGGATTCCGCAACGGACCGTTCGCCACCGAGGTCGAACTCCGCGAGGTCGTCGATCTCGCCGAGGCGAGCGGAGTGGTGGCCGCCGATGAACGCCGGATGATCCAGTCCGTGTTCGAACTCGGCGACACCAATGCCCGTGAGGTGATGGTGCCGCGTCCGGAGATGGTGTGGATCGAACAGGACAAGAGCGCGATGCAGGCGACGAGTCTCGCGGTGCGCAGCGGACATTCGCGAATCCCGGTCATCGGCGAGAACCCCGACGACGTGCTCGGTGTGGTGTACCTCAAGGACCTCGTGGAGCGGTCGCTGGCCGGTGATGACGCGCGGGCGTTCTCGGTCGCCGAGGTGATGCGCCCGGCCGAATTCATCCCGGACTCCAAACCGCTCGATCGGGTGCTGGAGGACATGCGCCGCACCCACAATCACATGGCGTTACTGGTCGATGAGTACGGCGGTATCGCCGGCCTGGTCACCATCGAGGACGTCCTCGAGGAGATCGTCGGGGAGATCACCGACGAATACGACTCCGGTGAGGTCGCCCCCATCGAGGATCTCGGTGGCGGCACCTACCGGGTGTCGGCGCGACTGCCCGTCGAAGACCTCGGTGAGCTCTTCGACATCGACATCGACGATGACGAACTGGATGTGGAAACCGTGGGCGGGCTCGTCGGCCTCGAGCTGGGCCGGGTACCGCTGCCCGGTGCGCGGGTGAGTTCCCACGGATTGGACCTGGTGGCCGAGGGCGGACCTAATCGACAGGGACGCCAACGCATCACGACGGTGCTGGTGACCCGATCCGAGGAGGCCGAGGCCCGCGGCGCCGATCGGTCGCGATCGGGTGGCAACGGCCACCGTCGTGACGAATACGCCGGGTCGTCGAGACAACGCAAGGAGGCGATGTGACCGAAGCGCGCACCCACGAACCACTGAGCGACGAGGACCAGAAGCTGGTCGTGCTGGCCCGCGGAGCCCGCGGCCGGGCGCAATCGGCCACCGGCGCGGCGGTTCGGGACGGCGACGGTCGCACTTATGCCGGGGCGGACGTCGCGGCGACGACACTGTCGCTGTCGGCGTTGCAGGTCGCCGTGGCCACCGCACTGTCCAGTGGCGCCGAGTCGTTCGAGGCGGCCGTCGTGATCGGTGGCGGTCCCGACGATCCGGGCCGGGCGACGCTGGCCGAGATCAGCCCGTCGGCGGATCTCATCATCACCGACGCCGCCGGCGGCGTGCAGGACCGGCTGGGTGCCGGCCGATGACCGAATTCCGTTCCGGCTTCGTCTGTTTCGTGGGACGACCCAACACCGGCAAGTCGACGCTGACCAATGCGCTGGTCGGCCAGAAGGTCGCGATCACCTCCAACCGGCCGCAGACCACCCGCCACACCATCCGGGGCATCGTCAATCGTCCCGACGCGCAACTCATCCTCGTCGACACCCCGGGTCTGCACCGACCGCGCACACTGCTCGGGCAACGGCTCAACGACCTCGTCCGCGACACCTACTCCGAGGTCGACGTGATCGGCATCTGCGTACCCGCCGACGAGAAGATCGGACCGGGGGACCGGTGGATCATCACCCAGGTCCGGGAGATGGCGCCGCGCACCACCGTGATCGGCATCGTCACCAAGATCGACCGGGTGGGACGAGAGCAGGTCGCCTCCCAGTTGATGGCGCTCTCGGAACTGCTAGGGCCGGAATCCGAGGTGGTCCCGGTCTCGGCGAAGTCGGGAAAGCAGGTCGACGTGCTCACCGATGTGCTGGTGTCGCTGATGGAACCGGGGCCCGCGTTCTACCCGGAGGGCGAACTCACCGACGAGCCCGAGCAGGTGCTGATGGCGGAGTTCATCCGCGAGGCCGCGCTCGAGGGAGTTCACGACGAACTGCCGCATTCGCTGGCGGTGGTCATCGAGGAGATCATCCCGCGCGACGATCGGGGCCCCGATCAGCCGGAGATGGTTGACGTCCATGCCATTCTGTACGTCGAGCGTGACAGTCAGAAGGGCATCATCATCGGCCGCAAGGGTGCGCGACTCAAAGAGGTCGGCACCGTGGCGCGCCGCCAGATCGAGGCGCTGCTGGGGGTGAAGGTCTACCTCGACCTTCATGTGAAGGTGGCCAAGGACTGGCAACGCGATCCGAAACAGTTGGGCCGCATGGGCTTCTGAGGAGCCTCGGGCCGGCGCACCACGGTTCTACAGGGAGGGCGGTCGATGGGCAGGCACGAATCAGATGAGGTCGATGACACGTCGGCCCTCGGTGATCACGCCGGGGTCGAACGGGACGCGTCGGCGGCCACCACGATCGCCGAAGTACTCGGATCACCCCGATTCTGGCTGCTGCCGCTCCTGCTGGTGGTGGTCATCATGTCGTTCATGGCGGCGCTGTACATGGGCGCCATCGCCGATCCCGAGAAGAACCTGCACGACTTCCCGATCGCGATGGTCGCCGAGGACACCGGCGGCACTCTCGACAACGGTGACGGCACCTCCGCGAAGGTCAACTACGGCGACCAGGTGGCCGACGGCATCGTGACCAGTGCCGCCGAGAGTGGGATCGCGGTCCACCGCACCGACCGCACCACCGCGCTGAACGAACTCAACAGCGGGCGGGTGTACGGCGTGGTCGTCATCGGTCCCAACTTCACCAACTCGACCATCGCGCTCGGCAAGGCGGCCGTGCTGCAGGCCAGGCCGGAACCGGTGGCCATCGACGTCTTCATCAACCGCGGCTCGGGAACCTTCGCCTCGGCGGTCACCACGACCTTCGCCGAGCGGGTGTCGACGGCGGTCAACGACCAGATGGGCGGGCAACTCACCGACACCGTGCGGGAACAACTTGCCAAGGCCGACGTGGCCTTCTCCGGTGCGGCACAACTCGCCCTGTGGAAACCGGTCGAGGTGTCGGTCATCGAACCGTCGCCGCTGCCGTCCGGGTCGGCCAACGGGTTGTCCGCGTTCTACTTCACCCTGCTGCTCGTCCTGGCCGGATTCACCGGGGCGATGATGGTGAGCATCGTCGTCGACGCCATCCTGGGCCAGACGCCCATCGAGTTCGGGCCGTTCTACCAACTGCGCGTACGGCTGGCGATCTCGCGGTGGGGCACACTGGCCGCCAAGTGGATCATCATGGCGCTCATCGCGTTCGTGCAGTCGGCGCTGTTCATCGGGGTGTGCACGCTTGTCGGCACATCGTTGCCCAATGCCTTCAGCCTGTGGGCGTTCTCGGTCCTGGCCATCTTCGCGGTGGGCGTGTCGGCGAGTTCGATGATGGCCGTATTCGGCAATCCCGGACTCATCCTCAACCTCATCTTCTTCGTCATCCTGGGGTTGCCCTCCTCGGGTGGCACGGTGCCGCTCGAGGCCAGTCCACGCGTGTTCACCTGGATCGCCGCGGTCGAACCGATGCATCTGATCTACCTCGGGGTGCGCGCCATCCTCTATTTCGATGCCGACTGGTCGGCGGGACTGGGCCGGTCGATCATCCAGACATTCATCGGACTGGCGATCGGTGCGCTGTTGGGCTGGGCGGGCACCCGGCTGTACGACCGGAAGGGCTGGCATCGCTATCCGGGTGGGATGACACTGCCGACGCGGCTCGCCGCGCAGCTGGACAAGACCGGTACACCGACCATCACCTCACCCGCGCCGTATCACTCGCCGGTCGAGCGGACCTGATGCGGATCCCGGTGGGCCGTGGTGTGTCGACTCGGGTGTGTCGACTTCGGGTGTGTCGACTTCGGGTGTGTCGACTTCGGGTGTGTCACCGTCGGTGCCTGTCGTCCGTCGGTGACAGAATGTCGCGGTGAGGTTCTACCGGGATGAGGGTGTGGTGCTCCGCCAGCACAAGCTGGGCGAGGCCGACCGCATCATCACCATGCTCACCGCCGAACACGGTCTGGTGCGCGCGGTCGCCAAAGGCGTGCGGCGGACCCGGTCGAAGTTCGGGGCCAGGCTGGAGCCGTTCGCCCACATCGACGTCCACCTCTACCCGGGTCGCAACCTGGACGTCATCACCCAGGTGCACAGTCTGCACGCCTTCACCGACGCGATCGTCGCCGACTACGGCCGCTACACCACCGCCTGCGCGGTGCTCGAGACCGCCGAACGGCTGGCCGGCGAAGAACGCGCACCCGCCCCACAACTTCAGCGCCTGACCGTCGGCGCGTTGGAGGCATTGGCCGACAACCGACGTCCCGGGCAACTCATCCTCGATGCCTTCCTCCTGCGGGCCATGCACTGTGCCGGGTGGATGCCGGCACTGGAGGTGTGCGCGCGATGTGCACAGCCCGGCCCGCATCGTGCCTTCCACGTCGCGGCCGGCGGCGCGGTGTGCCTGCACTGCCGCCCGCCCGGCGCTGCCACCCCGTCGCCGGGCGTGCTCGATCTGATGGATTCCTTGTTCCGTGGGCAGTGGGAACACACCGTCGAGGTCAGTGATTCGTTGCGGCGACAGGCCAGTGGTCTCACCGCAGCCCATCTGCAGTGGCATCTGGAACGTCAGCTGCGCACCCTGCCGCTCATCGAACGCACCGCTCCCCATAGGCTGGTGGAATCGGGTGCGAGAGGAGTCGACGATGGCGCTGCGGCCGGGTAGCTCCGCCAAACGGCAGACCGCCGAGGCGCGGACAGAGGTACGACCACCGGACCCGCATCCCAGCGGAGCCATTCCGCCGGCGATCCCGGCCGAATTCGTCCCCAATCATGTCGCCCTGGTGATGGACGGCAACGGTCGCTGGGCCACCGATCGTGGGTTGCCGCGCACCGAGGGACACAAACGCGGTGAGGCCGTGCTGATGGACTCGGTGTGCGGGTGCATCGAGATCGGCGTGAAATGGCTGTCGGCATATGCTTTTTCCACCGAGAACTGGTCGCGCAGCCCTGACGAGGTCCGCTTCCTGATGGGGTTCAACCGTGACGTGATCCGCCGTCGCCGCGACGAGATGAACGAGATGGGGGTGCGGGTGCGATGGGCCGGACGCCGACCCCGGTTGTGGCGCAGCGTCATCAAGGAACTCGAGGTGGCCGAGGAGCTCACGAAGGACAATGACGTGATGACGCTGACCATGTGCGTCAATTACGGGGGTCGTGCCGAGATCGCGGACGCCGCAAAGGAAATCGCTCGTCGTGCGGCGGCGGGCGAGATCGATCCGGAACGTATCACCGAGCAGTCGTTCGCACGCTACCTCGACGAGCCGGATATGCCCGACGTCGATCTCTTCTTGCGTCCCTCCGGGGAGCGGCGCACCTCCAATTTTCTGCTCTGGCAATCGGCCTATGCCGAGATGGTGTATCAGGAGAAGCTGTTTCCCGATTTCGATCGCCGTGATCTGTGGGATGCCTGCCTCGAGTACGCCTCGCGTGATCGTCGTTTCGGCGGAGTGAAGCCCCGGTGAGCCACGACGATTCGACATCGGCGGGTACTACCGGTGGCACCTCGATCGGGCGGATATCCGCCCTGCTGGCCGAGGTGGGTGACGTCGTCGAGGGGGACGCGGACTCGGTGGTGGTGCAGGTGGGACTGACGCGTGCGTCGATCCGGGTGGTCGAACTCGGTGAGCAACTCGAGGTCCTCAGCGTCACCCAGCTTGTCGCGGTGAATCTCCCGAACACCTCCGATCTCCGCGATGACGTCGAAAGTCACGATGCCACACTGAGTTTCGGGAGCCTACGCCGTTCCGATCCCACCGGCGTGACCACCGATGTGCTGCTGTACTACACCTTCCCGATCGGCGGGATCTCCGACGTCGCGCTGCTCACCGTGCTGCATGTGGTGCTGGTGACCGGTGCTGACATCGCCGGTGCGCTGGTCGGTACGTGACACCGGCCTGATCGGTGAGGCGTGCCCTACTCCCGGGCCGCCAAGGCCTGACACCGCTCGCACACGCCGAAGACCTCCACGGTGTGGTGGATGTCGGTGAATCCGTGCTTCTTGGCGATGGCGGCGGCCCACCGCTCGACGGTATCGGCCTGCAGTTCCACGGTGGTTCCGCATTCCCGGCACACCAGGTGGTGGTGATGTCCATTCGAGCAGTGTCGATAGCGGGTTTCGCCGGAACCGTCCCACAGGGAATCGATCTGGCCGGCCTGCGAGAGTGCCTGCAGATTGCGATAGACGGTCGTGAGGCCGATGGACTCGCCACGCGACTTGAGTCGCTCGTGGAGTTCTTGCGCGGATTGGAAGTCATCGCTGGCGGCCAGTGCATCGGCGATGGCCGCACGCTGGCGGGTGGACCGCACCCCGGTGACCGGGCGCGAGGGCGCAGTGGAACTGTCGGCGCTCATGAGGCGGCCTCCACATCGGGGTCGGCGGACGCGACGTGCGACTCGGTGGCATGCACCAGCGCGTCGGTGACGATGTGGGCCAGGTGGTCGTCGATGAGTTCGTACATGATCTCCCGGCCGTTGCGGTGCCCACGGACCACGCCGGCGTCCTTGAGAACACGCAGGTGCTGGCTCACCAGCGGCTGGCTCAGCTCCAGGCTGCCGACGAGTTCGTGAACGCACTTGGCGCCCTGCTGCAGCGACAGCACGATCGCGATGCGAGTGGGGGCGGCCAGGGCGCGAAGGAGTTCGCTGGCGGCTTCACGGGCCGCGGCGTCGCGGCGCTCAGTCGCGGAATCGCACGGCCGAGGGGGGTGCTCCATGGGTCCATGCTAAAGGAAGTCGTTGTCATTTGCGGACGCGGCCCCGATGACCGCCGACTCTGTTATTCTGGAAACGTCCGTTATCAGAATGGGGAATGCTTGTGGCCGCACCTGCTCGTCTATCGCGTACCGAACTCGACAACCTGTCCTCCGACGTCTTCGCGCGATCGCTGATGTCGATGGGCAACACGATGAGCACCGCCAACGTCATCATGCAGCTCGCCAATCCGGCCGTCGGGTACGGAGTGGCACGCAGCACCGTCGAGGGCGGCCGCCTGGATCGCCATCCGGTCAAGCGGGCCCGCACCACCGCGTCGTATCTCGCCGTGGCCATCCTCGGCAACGCCGACGACCGACGTCGCTTTCGTCACGCGGTCAACCGGCAACACGCGCAGGTCCGCTCCACCGAGGACAGTCCGGTCGAGTACAACGCCATGAACACCGACCTGCAGCTGTGGGTCGCCGCATGCCTCTATGTCGGCCTCGAGGACATCTACGAACGCGTGCATGGTCCCCTGGCCGGCGAACTGCGGGACACCTTCTATCAGCAGGGCAAGGTGCTGGGTACCACCCTGCAGATGCCGGCCGAGATGTGGCCGGCCGACCGCGATGCCTTTGACGAGTACTGGGCCGAGGGGGTCTCCCGGATCTCGGTCAGCGACGAGGTGCGCGACTTCCTGCTCGGCATCGCGCGATTCGGCTACGCGCCGGAATGGGTGCAGAAGCGGTTCGGCCCGGTCAAGTACCGGCGCACCGTCGGCTATCTGCCGCCCGAGTTCCGGGACGCGATGCGGGTGGACTGGACCGACGACGACCAGCAGTGGTTCGACGAGTACATCGCCGGATGCGTCGCGCGGGAACGGCGAAAGCCACGGTGGTTGTCGCAGTTGGGCTTTCGGCTGCTGCTGGCCGACACCCGAGTGCGGCACCGGCTGGGTAAGCCGCTGGTCTGATCCGTCGGGACACGTTCCTGCGTGTCCCTATGTGTCGACTCGGGTCGTCATCCGCACCGCCAACATTCGGACAGGCCGATCGCCAACCCCACCTGAATCGCCTGGTGAACACCCCGAGCGTGCGGTCTTGCGTCCGACCGCGCGATACCAGCGTCGCGCGTCGATCATGGTGGTGTCGTCGAGGGTGCGCAGCCGGCGGAGCACGGTGACGGTGTCGCCGCCCTGCACCGCCTCGAGGACGTCGGGAAAGGCCTGCCGCGACGGTGTCCGCCCCATGCCGGGATGGTAACGCCGACGACGATTCTTCCGCCGCAACCCCGGCGGCTACCCTGTAAGGGTTGCCGATCGCCGGTGGGTATCACCAGCGAATCGGCCGTGACCTGTCCCAACGTCACCTGGAGTGCGATTCATCGTGGCCGCCGCCCCGTCCAAAGTCGAAGCCGTCGTCAACCTCGCCAAGCGGCGCGGTCTGGTCTACCCCAGTGGGGAGATCTACGGCGGCACCCGGTCGGCGTGGGATTACGGTCCGCTCGGCGTCGAACTCAAGGAGAACATCAAGCGGCAGTGGTGGCGCACCATGGTCACCTCTCGTGAGGATGTCGTCGGTCTCGACTCGTCGGTGATCCTGCCGCGGCAGGTGTGGGAGGCCTCCGGGCACGTCGAGGTGTTCACCGACCCGCTGGTCGAATCGCTCTACACACACAAGCGTTACCGTGCCGATCACCTGATCGAGGCGTACGAGATCAAGCACGGTCACCCGCCGGAGAACGGCCTGGCCGACATCAACGATCCGGACACCGGGCAGCCCGGCAAGTGGACCGAACCCAAGGCGTTCTCGGGCCTGATGAAGACCTTCCTCGGTCCGGTCGACGACGAAGAGGGTCTGCACTACCTGCGTCCGGAGACCGCGCAGGGCATCTTCGTGAACTTCAAGAACGTGATGACCACCGCGCGTAAGAAGCCTCCGTTCGGCATCGCCCAGATCGGCAAGAGCTTCCGCAACGAGATCACCCCAGGGAACTTCATCTTCCGCACCCGCGAGTTCGAGCAGATGGAGATGGAGTTCTTCGTCAAGCCCGGTGAGGACGAGCAGTGGCATCAGTACTGGATCGATCAGCGGTTCGACTGGTACGTCGATCTCGGTATCGATCCGGAGAACCTGCGGCTCTACGAGCACGCCCAGGAGAAGCTCTCGCACTACTCCAAGCGGACCGTCGATGTGGAGTACAAGTTCGGGTTCTCCGGCAACCCGTGGGGTGAACTCGAAGGTGTGGCCAACCGCACCGACTTCGACCTGTCGACGCACTCGAAGGCCTCCGGCGAGGACCTGTCGTTCTTCGACCAGGCCACCGGTGAGCGCTACACCCCGTACGTCATCGAGCCCGCGGCCGGCCTGACCCGCTCGGTGATGGCCTTCCTGTGCGACGCGCTGACCGAGGAGGAGGTGCCGAACGCCAAGGGCGGCACCGACACCCGCACCGTGCTGCGCCTGGACCGGCGACTCGCGCCGGTCAAGGTGGCGGTGCTGCCGCTGTCGCGTAACGAGAAACTCTCGCCCAAGGCCAAGGACCTCGCCGCCGAACTCCGCAAGAACTGGAACGTGGAGTTCGACGACGCGCAGGGCATCGGCAAGCGCTATCGCCGTCAGGACGAGATCGGTACGCCGTTCTGCGTGACCGTCGACTTCGACACCCTCGACGACCAGGCCGTCACCGTGCGCGAGCGCGACACCATGAGCCAGGAACGTGTCGCTCTGGATCGCGTGGCGGAGTACCTCGGCGGCAAGCTGCTCGGCGCCTGACCGGGGCCCGGACCGGGCATGGATTTCCCGACTGGGCCTGACCTGCGGCTGTCTGTCACAATTGGAGTCCATACCGCCGCACGGGCAAGGGGTCCGTGGTGCGCGGAGTGAGAGAGTGAGTGGGAGAGTCGTGGCAGTCAGTGGCAAGGTCGTTCATTACGACGCGAATCGGGGATTCGGATTCCTGGCACCGGAATCCGGTGGGGCCGATGTGTTCTTGCACATCAACGACATCGACATCGACGAGAACGAGTTGAAGCCGGGCGCCAAGGTGTCCTTCGACGTGGAGGAGACCGACCGCGGCGCCAAGGCGGTCAACGTCGCCGTAACCGAGGGTGCCCCGGCCGACGACGCGCCCGCCGGTGCACGCCCGCATCGCCGCGACGATCACCACGGTGGACGTTCGCACAACGATCGCCACGGCGGTGACCGGCACGGCAACGAACGCCCGCGCCGTCCCCGCGGCGGTAGCGGCTCCCTGGACGCGGCGGCGTTCACCGAGGAACTCACCGAACTGCTCCTCGACTCCGCCGACGACCTGACCGCCGCACAGATCGTCGCCATCCGTCGTCGCGTCACCGATTTCGCCGTCGGCCGGGGCTGGGTGCTTGACTAGTACCCCCATCGCGGGGCGGTCCGGTATTCCGCCCACCGCGTTCTACGGCGATGAGGCCACCGAACGGATGGTGCCCGAGGGTGCCAAGGTGGCCAGTCTCCCGGGGACGCGGACCGATCACCGCAGTGAGTACGCGCGCGACCGTGCGCGCGTACTGCATTCGGCTGCCCTTCGTCGGCTCGCCGACAAGACGCAGGTGGTCGGGCCGCGCGAGGGTGATACGCCGCGAACCCGGCTGACACACTCGCTGGAGGTCGGCCAGATCGGCCGCGGCGTGGGAATCGGGTTGGGATGTGAACCCGACCTGGTGGAGCTCGCCGGTCTGGCCCACGACATCGGGCATCCGCCGTACGGTCACAACGGCGAACGTGCGCTCAACGACTTCGCTTCCGACATCGGCGGATTCGAGGGCAACGCGCAGAATCTGCGCATCCTGACCCGGCTCGAACCGAAACTCCTCGACGATCAGGGTCGTAGCGCCGGGCTGAACCTGACCCGCGCATCGCTCGATGCGACGCTGAAGTATCCGTGGACGCGGCGGCCACCGAAGGTGAAGTTCGGTGCCTACGCCGACGACGCCGCCGCGCTGGACTGGATTCGGCGTGGCGCACCCGGGGACCGCAAATGTGTCGAGGCGCAGGTGATGGACTGGGCCGACGACGTCGCCTATTCCGTGCACGACCTCGAGGACGGTGTGATCGCCAACCGCATCGATCTGCGGACCCTGGCCGACCCGGATGATCAGCGCACCCTCGCCGAAATCGGCGTGAAGGAGTTTCCCGAACTCGAACCCGAGCCGTTGATCGATGCGGCCCAACGCCTTTCCCAGATGGACATCGTGGCGGCGGTGGGCGTGTTCGACGGCAGCCTGGATGCGTCGGTGAAACTCAAGCGTCTCACCAGCGAGCTCATCGGCCGGTTCGCCTCGGCCGCGATCACCGGCACCCGAGAGGTCGTCGGGGGGCGCTCGATCTCCCGCTACGACGCCGATCTGGCGGTGCCGCCGCTGATCGCCGCCGAGGTCGCGATCCTGAAAACCCTTGCGCTACGGTTCATCTTCTCCAACGCGCGGCACAAGGCGCATCAGGCGCGGCAGCGGGAACGGATTCACCGGGTGGGGGAGTGGCTCACCGCCGCGGCCCCCGGCGGTCTTGACCCAGTGTTCGTGCCGAGTTGGGAACAGGCCGCCGACGACGTGGCCCGCAAGCGGGTCATCGTCGATCAGATCGCGTCGATGACCGAGGGCCGTCTGGAACGGATGGACAAGCAGAACTCCGGGGCGCAAGCGCACCTCGGGTAGTCGCCGGGCGGGTCGGTGCGCCGCTCAGTGTGCCGCGTTGGCACGATCGAGGATGTCGCGCAAGACCTCTGGTGGCAGCAGGCCGGCCGAGAAGTCGACGATGCGACCTACCGGCACCGATCCCATGATCGTCACCAGGTCCAAGCCCTCACCGGCGTCGGCGCCGTCGAACATGGCGCCGACGATCGGTGCCATGCCCTCGGCGGCCACCGGGTCGGCGAGGACCTCGGCCACACTGGATTCCATGGTCAGTGGGATGCGGGGTTGATCGCCGACGATATCCACCGTGGCGGTCACCCGGATGTCGCGGCTCGACGCTCCCACCGAAACGGTGTGAGTTGCCGACTCCACCACGAATCGGTGGGCGCGAATATCCCAGTACGCCAGTTCATCCGGCTCCACGACGATGGTCGCGTCGCCGCTCTGGCCGGGGTCGAGGACGATGTCGGCGAATCCCCGCAGCTCTCGGATCGGTCGGCTCACCGCCGATCCGGGCACACCGATGTAGAGCTGCACGACCTCGCGGCCGCGCCTGCGACCGGTGTTGGTGACGGTCACCCTGGCCTCGATCGTCGCCTCCGCGTCGACCGACACGCGCAGGTCGGCGTAGTCAAAACTGGTGTAGGACAACCCGTGTCCGAAGGGGAAGGCGACGTCCAGGTCGCGGGCGTCGTACCAGCGGTATCCGATGAACAGTCCTTCGCCGTAGTGGACGTGCCCGGACTCGCCGGGGAAGTTCAGGAAGTCGGCGGTGTCCTCGATCCGCATCGGAATGGTTTCGGCGAGTCGCCCCGAGGGATTCACCTCGCCGAACACGACGTCGGCGACAGCGGAACCGACCGCCTGCCCGAGCAGTGCGCCGTCGAGAATGGCCGGCGCCTCCAGCGGGGCCACCGCCAGCACACCGCCGTGGGCGAGCACGATCACCGTGCGAGGATTGGCGGCCGTCACCGCGGCGGCGAGGGCGATCTGATCGGCGGGCAGGTCGATGTCGGTGCGGTCGAAACCCTCCGACTCCTGACGGTCGGCGAGACCGAGGAACAGCAGCACCGTATCGACCGACCGTGCCAGCGTCACCGCCTCCTCGGAGAGACCGGGATCGCCGGTGCCGTCGAGTCGATACCCCTCGGCGAACGGCACGTCCCCGTCGGCGCGGTGACCGATCTCGTCGAGCGGCATATCGACGCGGGTGGCGTTGACATGCGACGAGCCGCCACCCTGATACCGGGGCTGCGACGCCAGGGCGCCGATGACGCCGATGCGTTCGGAGGTCGACAGTGGCAGCAGGGCATCGTCGTTGCGCAGCAACACGATCGACGCGGCGGCGGCCTCCCGGGCGAGAGCATGATGGGCATCGAGGTCGACGGGGGCGGTCGGGGCATCCGTGGCTGTCGACCCAGTGGCTGTCGACCCAGTGGCTGTCGACCCAGTGGCTGTCGACCCAGTGGCTGTCGACGCGGTGGCCCTGCCGACCAACGCGACCACGCGATGCGCGGCGGCACGCAGCGCGTCGGCGTCCAGGGTGCCGTCGGCGACGGCCGCGGCGACCCGCTCGTCGGACTGTGGCCCGGGGAACGGCATGGTCAGATCGAGGCCGGCGGCGATCGAACGCACACGGTCGACCACCGCACCCCAGTCGCTGACCACTGCACCGTCGAAACCCCAACTCTCGCGCAGGATCTCGGTCAGCAGTTCACGGTTGTGGGTGGCGTGCACGCCGTTGATGCGGTTGTAGGAACACATCACCGTCCACGGTTGCTCGTCGATGACGATCTGGCGAAACGCCCGCAGATACAGTTCGTGCAGGGACCGTTCGTCGACGTCGGCGCTGATCCGCATCCGATCGGTTTCCTGATTGTTGACCGCGAAGTGCTTCAGCGATGCCCCGATCCCGCGACTCTGCAGCCCGTGCACCCAGGAGCCGCCGAGCGCGGCGGTCAGGTGGGGATCCTCGGAGTAGTACTCGAAGTTGCGTCCACCGCGGGGTGAGCGTTTCAGGTTGATGCCGGGTCCGAGCACGACGCTGACGCCCTGCGCGCGGGCCTCGTCGGCGATGGCCGCACCGACCCGCCGCGCCAGCGACCGATCCCACGACTGCGCCAACCCGGCCGCGGGCGGGAAACACGTCGCCGGTTCGCTGCCGGAGACCCCGAGGTTGTCGGTGGCCCCGGACTGTCGACGCAGACCGTGCGGGCCGTCGGTCATCAGGATCGACGGCAACGAACCCTCGGGCTTGGTCGTCCAGAAGTCGTGTCCGCTGGTCAGGCGGGCCTGCGCGTCGACGGGCGGGTCATCGGTCGGTGACGGCGATGTCATGGTGCTCCTTGTCGATCGGCGACCAGGATGGTCGGTCGCTCCGCATCCGACGGTAGCCCCGATCCCGGGTCGCCCCGTCCCATTCGGGCGCTGTGCACACCGCGCCGACGCTCGCGACGGCGGTCACTACACTGGTCAAAGTGGCAGGCCGAATCCCCGATCGCGACATCACGGCAATCCGTGAGCAGACCCGCATCGAGGACGTCATCGGCGAGTACGTGGCGTTGCGGCAAGCCGGTCCGGATCGACTCAAGGGACTGTGTCCCTTCCACGACGAGAAGACCCCGTCGTTTCATGTCCGCCCGCATCACGGGCACTTTCACTGCTTCGGATGCGGTGAGGGTGGCGACGTCTACAGCTTCCTTCAGAAACAGGAGCATATCGGCTTCGTCGAGGCCGTCGAGCAACTCGCCGACCGGCTCGGATACCAGATCCACTATGAGGGTGGCGGCACCAGCGTCCAACGTGATCGGGGGACGCGGGCCCGGCTGGCCGCGGCCAATGCCGCGGCGCACGCGTACTACGTCGAGCAGCTGAAATCACCCGAGGCGCAGACGGCGCGTGACTACCTGACCGACCGTAATTTCGATGCGGCCGCGGCGGCCCAGTTCGGGTGCGGTTACGCCCCCGGCGGGTGGGACACGATGACCAAGCACCTGCTGTCGCAGGGATTCGAGTTCTCCGAGCTGGAGGCGGCCGGGTTGTCGAAGCAGGGGCGTAAGGGGCCCATCGACCGGTTCCATCGACGCCTGCTGTGGCCGATCCGCAATCTCGGTGGCGACATCATCGGATTCGGGGCTCGCAAACTCTTCGACGACGACAACCTCGGCAAGTACATGAACACGCCGGAAACCATGCTGTACAAGAAGTCTCAGGTGCTCTTCGGCCTGGACCTGGCGAAGAAGAACATCGCCAAGGGACATCAGGTGGTGATCGTCGAGGGCTACACCGACGTCATGGCGATGCATCTGTCCGGTGTCACCACCGCGGTGGCGTCCTGCGGGACGGCCTTCGGCGAGGACCACCTGGCGCTGGTGCGGCGACTGATGATGGACGACACGTACTTCCGCGGCGAGGTCATCTACACCTTCGACGGCGACGACGCCGGAAAGGCCGCGGCACTCAAGGCATTCGAGGGTGAGCAGTCGATCGCCGGCCAGACCTTCGTGGCCATCGCACCCGACGGGATGGACCCGTGCGAACTGCGTCAAGAACGCGGTGATGCCGCCGTCCGCGATCTCATCGCCCGCCGGGTACCGATGTTCGAGTTCGCCATCAAAACACTGATCGCGGCCTACGACCTCGACACCGCCGAAGGTCGCGTACACGCGCTGCGTGAGGCGGTACCCGTCGTCGCACGCATCAAAGACGTTGCGCTGCGCGACGAATACGCTCGTCAGCTGGCCGGCTGGGTGGGCTGGGAAGAAGTGCCGCAAGTCCTCGCACGGGTCCGCGAGGAGGGGGCCCGGCATGCCAGAGCCAGCGGCCGGACGCCGCCCACGGGCATCCGGACGAATCGTCGTGAGCGACCCGAGGCCGCCAAGGCGCCCGGACCGGGCAAGCCCCGCGCCGACGACCCGCGACTGTGGCCGCAGCGCGAGGCGCTCAAGGCGGCGTTGCAGTATCCGGCGATCGCCGGCACCGTGTTCGACTCGCTGCCCGGCGAATGCTTCACCGATCCCGCGTACGCGCGCATGCGTCAGGTGATGGCCGACCTCGGCGGCACGTCGTCGGGCATGGGGGGCGCCCAATGGGTGGACGCGGTCAATCACGAGGTCGACGATCCGGTGCTCTCACCGTTGGTCACCGAACTCGCGGTCGAGCCGATGCCGGTGGTGGAGGAGAACATTCCGCGCTACATCAACAGTGTGCTGGCCCGGCTCCAGGAAGTGTGGGTCGGCGCGCAGATCGCCGACATCAAGTCGCGGCTACGTCGCATGGCGCCCAGTGAGGATCCCGACGCCTACAACGCGGTCTTCGGGGATCTCGTGGCACTCGAGGCCTACCGCCGCAGTCTGTTGGAGCAGGCCGTCGACCCGGGTGCCGCCGACGCCGGCTGACCTCGAGATCATCGGGCCGCCGTGGACGCGGCGTACCGGGACCCTTCAGGCGGCGTCGTCGAGACGACTACCCGGGCGCAGTTCCGGCGGATACAGGGGCCGGTGCGGGTCGTCGGCGTTGTAGGTGCATCCGCCGGCGTAGGTGTGGATGGTGCCGCAGCGATCGGGGATCGGCGCGGGCCGTCCCCAGATGTGATCGATACTCCGCATGAGTGTCCTCGCCCCCTGATCGCCTGTCGGCGCTGCTCCTCCTCGATTGCCAGAAAGTATGGGGCGTGACCTGTCCGGATGGGCAGTGAGCGCAGCGTTTCACTCGTCGTGACCGGTGTGGGGTATATCACTCGGCAGATGACGGGGACGGTAGGAGAGCATGCGGCGTCCACTCGGGCCAGTCCTGCGCGCCCACCGGGGTGCCGTCGACGAAGCGCGCCACGATGCGGGGTCGCGACATGCTGTTGTCGTAGACGGTGACCTGGTCGGCGCGGCGTACGGCCTCGGCCGCCAGCGGCCAGACACGGGCGTAGCGAGCGCGGATCTTGTCCTCCGGGACGGTATGGCCGCCACTGGTCACGCGCAGTCGAACGCGGTGAACGGCGAGTTCCTCGGGAACCATGACGACGTGCAGCATCACGCGAAACCCGTGCTCGTGGGCGGCGTCGATGACGTCGAGTTTCGACGGGTGGGAGAAGACGGTCTCGGCGATGAACGATTTATGCAGCCCGATGAGCGTCGTGCGTGTGCGGGCGGCGACCTGCGCCGCCTCGTAGGAATGCTCGGCGGGTGCGGTGGGCCAGCGCAGGCGTGCGATCTCGTCGGCATTGACGAACGGCGTGTGCAGCAGCGGCATCAGATGTCGTTGCGCCAGAGTCGATTTACCCGCGCCGTTACATCCGATGACCAGATCGAGGCGAGGACTCACTCCAGGATGACCATCGACCCGTCCGGCCGGTACTCGACCATCCGGCCGAGCTCATCGAGCGCCACCGACGAAAATCCCTGTGCGGCACGATCTGTCACCACGTCGGTCCGGGCGAGTCGTTCTTCGAGATGCGCGTCGATCTCGGCGTCGAAGACGACCGACTCCTCCGGGGTGAGTTCGCCGATCGGGAGTGCGCCGGCCAATGCGGCCTCGACCCGTCGTCGCGCGGCGCTGGTGCGCAGCGACACGCCACGACCGACGCGGGCCCAGTGCTCGAGTTGCTGACGGGCCGAGCGGTGTTCGCGGGCTCCCTCGGTGCCGGCCTCCTCGACCAGGGCGGCCGAAAAACGCGTGACCTTGTCTGCCGTATCGGCCATCACGGACTCCCACTGTCGGTGTTGCATTCTGCTACATGCGCCACTGTAGCAGAGTGCAACGGGGGAGCGGCTGTCCAGAAGTGAGACGGCTGCGTGATCGGCGACGGCACCCGAGCCCTCACCCGACGCGGCGATCGGGCGCGGGCTCGTCGTGTCGTCGTCAGTCTTTGTTGCCCGGGATTCCGATTGCGAACCCGATCCCGATGATCACACACGACACGAATGCCACTGCCGGCATCACCCACATTGCGTTCATGGCGGCGACGCTACGCCCGGACATGTGGTGCTGGGAGTGCTTTCGGCGAGGTCGGGACCTCCGATGGCGGATTGGGGTCTTTGGTCTCGCCGGTGACTGCGATCGTCCACACCTGTGGTGGACGGCCGACCCGCGAATGTGCTTGAGCCGGCCAATGTCTCGGCCGTTTCGCGCGTGGTTTCGGCGTCGTCGACCGGACCGCCCGGATGAGGTTCCGGACGAGACGGCGGTGCGCCGGCCTGTTGCGGCCTCGATGGTGGGGCGGGCGGGGCTCGAACCCGCGACCTACGGATTATGAGTCCGCGGCTCTAACCGACTGAGCTACCGCCCCGTGGGGCGTGAAACATGCCCGGGCAGCGAGATTACCGCACCGTGCATCCCGATTGGCGGATGCCTGCGACGTCGTGGCCGCTGGGCGCGATCGTCCATGACTAGACTCGACGGGAGTTTGCACGAGAGCGCCGTCGAATCCGACGGGCGCCGACACCAGGGAGCGGTTTCGACGATGGCGGGGCACGACGGGGCGGAGCGGACACGCGGGCTTCCGGAGAGCCTCGTCGACGTCGCCGCCCGCCGTATCCGCGACGCGATCCTGTCCGGGGAACTCGAGCCCGGTGAGAAGGTCGTCGAGGAGAACCTGTGCGCCGATCTCGGGTTCAGCCGTGCGCCGGTCCGTGAGGCGCTTCGTCTCCTCGCGCAGCAGGGACTGGTCGAACACCTGCCGCGGCGGGGTGTGCGGGTGGCGGAATGGTCGCCGCGTGACATCCTGCAACTGTTCGAACTCCGGGCGCTGCTCGAGCGTTTCGCGATCGAGTCGGCGTTGCCGTTGCGCGACCCCGACACCCAGCTCGCGGCCGTCCGCGAGGCCTACGAACAGTTGCGGCGGGCGTCGGACGACCTGGAACGCGACGATGCGCACCGCCGATTCCACGCGGCGGTGGTGGCGCTGGCCGACAATCGGCAACTCGACATCGCCCTGGCGCCGATCCTGCTGAAACTGCAACTGCCGATGGCGGTCAATCTTCGGTCCGAGGCCGACGACCACGGGTCCGACGACGGACTGCGCAGGCATCGGACCATTCTCGAGGCGCTGGAATCCAATGATCCCGACGCCGTGGTCGCGGCAATGCACGATCACGGGCACCTCCGGTATCTGGATCTCGTGGCGGCGACCGGCGACGACGCCGACGTGTCCGCCTGAGAGCTACCAGATCAGTGCGTGACGCGGCGGACAGTCGCTAACACAAACGACACATAACCGTTCCTCAGGCGCCATGATTCTGTCGACAATCGACGTTATGAGAATTTCACCGACGCGTCAGGGGCCCCAATCGGGGCCATCCGTGGCCGAGATCATCGACAGTCACATCAGTGGAAGCGGATCGCCGACGCGAACGGCCGGTCGGGTGGCCGACGCCATCGACGCACGTGGCGACGACGGAGTCTGGCTCTCCACCGTTCCACGCGATCAATTACTCGCGGCGGCAGCAGAATTGGAGTCTCGACCGGGGGCTCGTGGGCTACCGCTGTACGGCGTGCCGTTCGGGGTCAAGGACAGCATCGACGTGGCGGGGGTGCCGACCACGTTGTCGTGTCCGGACTTCGCCTACGTCGCCGAGAAGACCGCGCCCGCGGTGCAGCGTCTCCTCGACGCCGGTGCGCTGTATGTCGGCAAGACCAACCTCGATCAGTTCGCGACCGGCCTCAACGGAACCCGCACTCCGTACACCATTCCCCGCAGCGTGTACGGGAACGAAATGATCTCCGGCGGTTCGAGTTCCGGCTCCGCGCTGGCGGTGGCGCTGGGGCAGGTGCCGTTCGCGGTGGCCACCGACACCGCCGGCTCGGGCCGGGTGCCCGCCGCCCTCAACGGCGTCGTCGGTTACAAACCGTCGCGCGGTCTCATCAGTGCGGTCGGACTGGTGCCGGCATGCAAGTCGTTGGACTGCATCACCCTGATGGCCGGTTGCGTGGACGATGTCGATCGTGTGATGGCGGTGCTGGCCGCCGTCGACGACGCCGATCCCTGGTCGCGGCCGGCCGGTCCGGCCTGGGGAGGGGATCGGCTGCGGGTCGGATTGCCCCCGGTCGACGAGCTGGAGTTCTTCGGCGACGAGCAGATGCGCGAAGCGCACCTGGCGTTCCGGAATCGGTTGTCGCACATGGAAATGCCGACCCCCATCGACGTCGTCGACGTCTCTTTGGGGCCGTTTCTCGCGGCGGGGGAGTTACTCTACGCCGGACCGTGGGTGGCCGAACGGCTGGTGGTGTTCGGGACGTTCCTGGCCGAACATCCCGACTCCATCCATCCGGTCGTCCGCGACATCCTGCGCAGCGGACTCGACTACACCGCCGTCGATGCCTTCACCGCGATGCAGCGGCTGCAAGACCTCAAAGGTGTTGCAGCGCAGACGTGGCGGGGGATCGACGTGCTCGTGGTCCCGACCATCGGCCGCACCTTCACCGTCGAGGAGGTACTCGCCGAGCCGATCGCGGCGAATACCGCACTCGGCCACTACACCCATTTCGGCAACCTCCTGGATCTGATGGGAGTGGCGGTGCCACAGGGCCATACGGCCGACGGGCGGCCGCACAGTGCGATGCTCCTGGGCAACGCGCTCACCGACGATGCCGCCCTGGGTCTGGCTGCGGCGTTACTCGATGAGCCACGGCCGCATGCGCCCGTCGGCGTCGACACCGCGACCGGTGCGCCCATCCCGTCCTGACCGCCGACCCTCCGCCAACTCCCGACGTCGTACCCACCCCCGAGAGGATTCTCATGGTGTCCATCACCGCACAACCCGCCCCCATCGATCTCGACCTCGACCACACCGCGCTGGTCATCATCGACATGCAACGAGACTTTCTGTTGCCAGGGGGTTTTGGTGAAACCCTGGGCAATGACGTCGGTCAACTGCAGAAGGTGGTGCCGCCCCTGATGGAGTTGCTGGCGGCCGCCCGGGCGGCCGGCATGGTCATCGTCCACACCCGGGAGGGCCACCTTCCCGATCTGTCGGATTGTCCACCGGCCAAACTCCATCGCGGTGCGCCGAGCAAACGCATCGGTGATCCCGGAGCGTTCGGACGCATCCTCATTCGCGGGGAGTACGGCCATGACATCATCGACGAACTCGCCCCGATCGAGGGGGAGCACGTCGTCGACAAGCCGGGTAAAGGCGCGTTTTACGCCACCGATTTCGGGAAAATTCTGTCCGACAACGGGATCACGCAACTCCTGGTGACCGGGGTGACCACCGAGGTGTGCGTGCACACCACCACCCGCGAGGCCAACGACCGCGGATACGAATGCGTCGTGGTCTCCGACTGTGTCGGTTCCTACTTCCCCGAGTTTCAGCGCGTCGGCCTGGACATGATCGCCGCACAGGGCGGCATCTTCGGCTGGACCGCCGCGAGCACCGACATCATCGCTGCCCTCGCGGCCAGCGAGCGCCCCGGCATCGTCGCCGCCTCCTGACCCGACAACCCTCTCCGCCATCATCCCCGACACCCTCCGGCGATCCGTACCCGTACCCGCTCTCGCCACATCTGTTCTGCCGAAAGGATTTCCGTCATGAGTGCCACCGCCGAAACCGCACCGCCAGCACCGCAGACGCCCGGGCCCACCAACGTTCCGTGGTGGACCCGGGGCGACACCAACGCCTTTTTCGGGCTCGGATTCAACATCCTCGTCAACGTTCTCACGCTGACCGGGTTGATGATCGCCGTCGTCAAGATCCCCGCCGCCGACGTCCTGGGCACGGTGCTGCCGGCGCTCGGCGTCGCGCTGGTGCTGGGCAACGTGTACTACACGTTCCTCGCGCGGCGGCTGGCACAACGGGAGGGGCGCACCGATGTGACGGCGCTGCCGTACGGGCCGAGCGTTCCACACATGTTCATCGTCGTCTTCGTGGTGATGCTGCCGGTCTATCTGAAGACCGACGACGCGATGCAGGCCTGGCAGGCGGGTGTGGCGTGGGCGTTCATGATCGGTGTCATCGTGATGATCGGTGCGTTCGTCGGGCCGTACGTCCGCAAGCTCACACCGCGTGCGGCGATGCTGGGCACCCTGGCCGGTATCTCGATCACGTTTATCGCCATGCGACCGGCCGGGCAGATGTGGGATGCGGCATGGATCGGCCTGCCGGTGCTGGCGATCATCCTCATCGGCTTCTTCACCGATGTGAAACTACCCGGCAACGTCCCCGTCGGCCTGGCCGCCCTGCTGGTGGGTACCGCGATCGGTTGGATCGGTGGATTCATGTCAGTGCCCGATCTGTCGCAGGCGGTGTCCGACATCGCGGTCGGTATCCCGGATCAGCGATTCGACATGCTCTTCTCAGGTCTCGGCGACCTCGCGCCGCTGCTCGGTACTGCGATCCCGCTGGGCGTCTACAACTTCACCGAGGCGATGAGCAACGTTGAGAGCGCCGCGGCGGCCGGTGACAACTACAACCTGCGCAGCGTGCTGCTCGCCGACGGCGCCGGCGCCTGCATCGGTGCGGCGTTCGGGTCGCCGTTCCCGCCCGCGGTGTACATCGGCCACCCCGGATGGAAGGACGCCGGCGGGCGATCGAGCTATTCCCTTGCCAGTGGCGTCGCGGTCGGCGTGCTGTGTTTCGCCGGGCTGTTCGGTGTCCTGGAGGCGCTACTGCCGGTGCCCGCGATCGTGCCGATCCTGCTCTACATCGGTCTGTTGATCGGCGCACAGGCCTTCCAGGCGGTGCCGCGCCTGCATGCGGTGGCCGTCGTTGCCGCGATCCTGCCGAACCTCGCCCAATGGGGGTCGGGTCTGATCGACAATGCGCTGGCGGCGGCCAACACCACCGCCGCCGACGTCGGGAATGACGCACTGACCAACGCCGGACTTGTCTACAGTGGCCTGACCACACTGGGCCAGGGGGCCGTGCTGGTCGGACTGGTACTCGGCGCCATCGTCACGTTCATCCTGGACAAGAAATTCCACTTCGCGGCGATCGCGTGCGCCGTCGGAGCGGTGCTGTCGTTCATCGGATTGATCCACGCGCCGGAGGTGAAGTGGGCGGCCAACCCGGAGGTCGCTCTCGGCTATCTGTTCTTCGGCATCGTCTGCTTCGCCTACTGGTTCCTGCCCAACGCGCGGACGCCGGTCACCGTCGACGAGGCCGACGTCGTGGCGGGCCACTGACCGACGTGGGAACCGGCGTCGACGGCGTCGGCACTCATCGGGGGTGCCGACGCCGTCGAGGCCCTGAGCAGGCGTTTTGTCGTTTGCTTGCCCGATACGCTAGAGTCAGCGTTCGGTTCTGAAGGACTCCGCGAGGGGACCGGACGGAACCGAAACGAGCAATCCCCCATAGCTCAATTGGCAGAGCATTCGACTGTTAATCGAACGGTTACTGGTTCGAGTCCAGTTGGGGGAGCAGAGTTTTAGCAGGTCAGGCCCGGTCTTCGGACCGGGCCTCTTGTTTTTCCGATTCGCAAAAGCCCAGGTCAGATTCTGACCTACTCTCTAATCGCCTCTCTAATGGTCGAATCGCAGTCCTGCTGCCGACACGAGGAGGTCACCATGCGACGTCTGTTCGCCGACGAGTACAGCGAGGCAGACCAGGCCTCGCTCGACCCGACCATCCCCGTCGTCCCCCGCGACGGTAACCGAGTAGGTGCCGTCGAGATCCCGGCCGGTTGGGTCGGCATCGTCAACCAACTCCATGCCGACCTGACTGATGCCCTCGGCGACTACCGGGTGATCTCGGCCGGCGATAAGGCGGGGGCACTGCGCTACCTCGTCGACCGCAGATCCGACGCTGTCGATGCCCTGATCGCCAACGCCCGCGAGGCCACCACGCAGATCTGTACCATCTGCGGCAGCACGGCAACACCGGCCAACCCGCCACGCTGCGAGCGGCATCCGCGTCGGTCGACACCGCATGTCATCGCCCGGCCACCGGCGGCATAGCCGCAGGCCAGTGGGTTCTCCCGACAACAAGGGAGGACACCATGACCACCACCACCATCACCGACCCGTGGATAGAGCGGCAGATCACGCGGGGCCACCTGGCACCAGGAGCCCGCGAACTGAGCCGCGAGGATGCTGCGGCCCAGTACAACGAGGCAAACGCGCTCGAACCCACCGACCCAGATTTCCTGTACACACCCGGTCAGGCCCAGGCCGTCGCCCGCGACGCACTGGCCACCATCGACATCGACGTCGATCACGCAGCCCGCGTCGTCCTCACCGACGGACGCGCCGGCCCCAGGGCAGGCGCGTACCTGCTCAACGTCGGCCAGATCGAAGGTGCGATCGACCAGCACCGCCTGGTCACCGGCGAGTCGTTGTCGGCCGACGCTCTGATCCAGGCACTGCCGTGGGAGTGACCGACCGCAAGCGACAACACTGATGCCGGAATCACCCCTGGAAAGGCTCGTAGTGACTACTGAACATTACCGCACCAGCACCGAGGAACCCTCTATCTGGCTTGGCTGCCTTCATCATTACAACTGCGGAGTCCTTGTCGGACAGTGGTTCTCAGCAGTCGGTGCCGGCGAGGTCACCCTCGCTGACGTTCACGCTGGTTCCGGTCTCGGCTATGCGGAATGCGAAGAAATTCATGGGTTCGACGTCGACTGCATCCCGGTGAACCGCGAGATGTCGGCGATGGAAGCCGCGCAATGGGGCGAAGTTTTCGAGGAGGTCGGAACCGGGCAGTGGCCAGCCTTGTGCGCCTGGGTGCGCAGTGGCAGCTACGTCGCGCAGGGCGACACCGATCTACCGTGTGTCGGTGACTTCGAGGAACGCTATGCCGGACATTGGGACAGCTTCGCCGACTACGCCTACCAGCTCGCCGAGGATCTCGATATGTTCGACGGCCTGCCCGAGGACCACGTGGCAGTTCGGTATTTTGGTTGGTCGTCGTGGATACACGATCTGAAGATGGATCACAGCGTCGAGTCCGACTGCCACGGCGGTGTCTACGTCTTCCGGAGCCTTTGACGGGATCGACCAACGATAGGATCAGACCATGGGGAACTTCGACGAGGTCGACATCAGTGGAATCCATTGGCAGACAAAAGCTCTAGGCAAGACACTGCAGACGCGGGTGCCGGGCGACAGCGCTGAGGTTCAGCGGGTCGCCAGCAGAGACGACCCTGATGACATCGTGGGCTACACCTACGATGACCTACCTCGTCGCTATCTGGTCGAGGTCCACGCCGTCGAGTACCTACTGATCGAGGGTGGTCGCATCGTCGGGCTGGCCACCGACGCCGACCGCGAGGCACTCAACACCGACACCTTCGATTACCTGGGACGTGACGAGCACGACGAGGCGACTGCGGCGATAGGGGGCGAGCCGCGTCGTCCACCGCGACCAACGACGCCGATCAAGCGCCCCCCACCGCGGCCACGGCGGGGCTGATCGGCAGCATGCGGACCATGTGGATCGCGTTCGCGGATCTGCGGCCCGGGCATCGCCTCGTCGACCGACTCGACACGCTCGGGCCCGCGACGGTCACCGCAGCGCCGGTGGTGCTTGGGTCTGATGACGACGAGGAGGGCAAGGCTGCGGTCGAGGTCGCGGCAGGTGGGGGTGAGGTGACATCGATCGTCGACTACGTGCATGCGGCCAGACTTGTCGAGAGTCCGTGACCTTCTCGCCGTGTCGGTGTAAACTGTTGTCGGAGAGTGGTTCTCCTACGAAGCCCCGATCTGCTCGTGCAGCAGGTCGGGGTTTTTCGCGTTCGCTCGTCCAGCCCTAGTCGGGTGGCGACCGCGGTGGCCGGCCAAAGAGCGCGGCAGGCCACCGTGGCCCGGTGGTAGCGGACACGCAGCGGGGGTGGCGACATTTTCCGACGGTCGACGCGGTGGTAACGGGTGGTTGAATGGTGAAAACCATTGTGCTGCAAGGTATTTCGAGGTACTATAGAGGCATGAGAACCACAACCCCTGAGATCATCGTTTTGACCCAACCCAACTGCGGTGCTTGCAAGTTCGTCGAGAAGTCGATCGACGCTGCCGGCCTCGATGCCAGCTACCGCGATGTCCGTGAGGATGCCGACGCCGCCGAGATGTTGGTCGAGTTGTTCGCGGCCCACAAGCCCGGCGAGCACCCACGCACTCCGGTTGCCGTCGTCGACGGGACGCCGTACTTCGGCACGGCCGTGAGGGATGCGCTGCGGTCACGTGGTCGTGCTGCAGCGTGATTAGTTGAGGGTTACTTACCTCGAAGCTCGTCAATCTGACTGGAAATGTAGTTATCGATGGCAGCCTCTTCTGCGGCGTCGACCTCCGCCTCGGTAGCATCGTCTGATTCGAGATCGATCCGCATGTCGACCCCTGCCGAGTCGAGGTAGATGCTGTGGTCCAGCTTCAGGCGACATACCCCGCACTCAAATCGGTCGGCAATTCCTTCCCGGTCAACATATGGGATTTTCCGATGATGGTTGAAATCGTCATCTGGGTACTCGACAGTCGGCCATCCACGTTCCACCTGATACACAACCCAACCCATGTTCTTGCACGCGGGACACTGGTGCGAAAGCGCGACCTCGGTTTCTTCATCAAATGTCGGCGTGACCTCTGCAAACTGATGGATCACATCCGACCGGTCAGCATCGACCAAACTGAGCGTCAGTCGTCGATAGGCAACTCGCGCCCTATGGATGAGCGCCTCGTAGGCGGACTGCGCTTCAGTGGCTGCATCGTCAATAATCACCTTCACGAAGTGCTCGGCTTCCTCGCCGCCCCAGTACCACGTCCGAGTGCGAGCGTCCGTATTCAGATGCTCGAACAGCACTTCGGTCAGAATTACCAGCTGTTTGAACGCTTCCGTGTTGACCTTGGTGGAGGCGACGCCGAGGTGTAGTGCTGTGTTGCGCACTTGAAAGATCGGATCGAAATCCTCCCGCTTCAACCGCAGAGTGAATACCTGGTCGACCCGCTGCAATGCCGCCGGTCCGGCAACCGTCGTGAGTTTGGGGAGGCCGTCACGCGCTTTGGCGCGACCCGCCAAGCTAAGCGCGGTATCGACTGAAAAGCCCTTGTCAGGCAACAGGTGGAAGCTCTCCATGGTGAGGGCATGCTTCAACAGTAGTTCCGCCGCAGTACCAATCGATATCGCAAGGCGTTGTGCGTCCCACCCTCCATCGCTGGAGTGCAAGCTCACGGCTACTCGGGCGTGCATCGCCGACCCGTCGAACAACACCTTCGGCAGCTCATCGTATGGATACGCGTATGTTCCAGCCGGCCAGCCCTGACTCATTCCATCACAGTAGTTCCCGGTGGCGGGTTCGGTGAATGCGACACCAGGACCTTGATCCGCTATGTTCGCCGTTTGTCCGGATATGATCGGCGACACACTGCATTCAGCCTTGCGGGCGAGCTCGCACTGCCGACCGCGTTCGCACAACCCTTTTCGAGGGACAATTGAGAAAGACCGACAGCCTGCCCACCGTGTGGGAGCAACAGCCGCACACAAAGGCAAAGCACGACATCCTCACCCGCTATCTGGGTGCATGGTTTGGGATCTTCGGGTCGTCATCCCGCCACCGGCGGGTCAACGTCCTGGACGGATTCGCCGGGCCCGGCGTGTATGCCACCAATGAGCCTGGGTCACCGATCCTGGCGCTCCGTACGTTGCTCGATCACCGAGCTTTCCCTGGATATAGCGGCACTCAGTTCAACTTCATATTCAACGAGCTGAACCCCGAGCGGTTCACTTCGCTCAGGCAGGCCCTCGCCGACTTCGAGGCTGAGCGCAGCCCCTGGCCTCGGAACGTCGACGTCAAGCCGTGCAATATGAATTTTCAGCAACTCGCGCAGCAGATGATGGATGCAATCGGACCTGGCAAGCAGCTCGCTCCGACGTTCGCGTTCATCGATCCGTTCGGCTATCGGGACGTACCCATGTCGACGATCAGAGAACTCGTCAGCCATCCGGCATGCGAGCTATTCATCTACTTCGACTTCAATAGCGTCAACCGATTCGCTACCGCAGGCAACGTTGACGACCACTTCTCAGCACTTTTTGGATGTGATGATTTCAGGGACTCTCCGACGAGCGGTCCCAGTCGAAATCAATTCATCCACGATCTCTATGCTCGGCAGCTCCGTAAGGAGTGCGGCTTCGCCCACATTGCTAGCTTCAGGATGATCACTCGTGATGGGCATACGAGTAGCTATCTGTACTTCTGCACTCGTAACGATCAGGCCTACGACAAGATGAAGCAGGCCATGTGGGCCTTAGCACCCAGCGGAGACTACGGTTTCGACGATCGCTACGCAGACCAGCCGATGCTATTTGGGAACGAGGCAAACACCTCTCCACTTCAGAATCAACTAGCCGAACAATTCCACGACCAGACTGTCAGCATCGAGCAAGTCACCAACTACGTCATCAGAGAGACCCCGTTCCATAGCGGCCAGGTCAAAACGAAGACGCTTAGACCCATGCAGAAAGCCGACCGCATCTCATCACCCAACCAAAAGATCGCTGGTCAGTTCCCGCCTGGGACGCTCATCCGCTTCGACAACTAAGTTCAGACTATCTTGCTAGACAGCAAGTTTCGGCATGTCGTCCCAGGTTCGACCACCCAAATCGCGACCGTTCGCCTTAGGGGTCCGACCACCCCACTGCTTGAAGAAGAACGCAACATTGGCCTCGACGCACTGGTCCCGGATCTCCTCGACCCAAGCCGCGTCCATCGGCCGCGCCCGTGGTCCTGACTCGCCACCGGCGATCACCCAGTCGACACCACCCAGATCGAGATTTGGCAGCGCGGTCAGTAAGGGTTCGCACGACAGGAATCGCGTCGCGGCCGGCACCGCTCGCAGATGATCGATCCGGTCAACCACGTCGGCCGACTCCACCGACACTCCCATCCAGAGGTTACCGGGCCAATCGAGCTTGTCGGCCATGCGGGCCATTCGGTGCGCCCGCTTCGTCAGCACCTGGTAGGTGTGCTGAGGTGTTTCTCTCATGACATCGAACACGTCCCTGATGAAGTCGAGTGGCACCTTGGCGTGGAACAAATCGCTCATTGAGTTCACGAACACAACCTTCGGCGAGCGCCACCGAAGTGGTTGCACCAAAGCCCTTGGATGAGTGGTGATTGCGAAGCCTGGACCGGACGTCCGCGGATCACCATCGTTCTGGTATTTCTCAGCGCCCATCGCCTTGAGACGTTTTGCCAACGCAAGCGCGTAGCAGTTGTCGCAACCGGCCGCGACTCGATCACAACCGGTCACAGGATTCCAGGTGACCTCGGTCCATTCAATCGCGCTGTTGGTGGCCATAGTCTCACCTTTCACATCTGTCACAGGCAGTCTGTACGGCATCGACACCTAACGCAAGCCCGGACCGTCGATTTTGCATCAGAAAACCGATTCGGCATTGAAGTGTGGCCAACCTAAATCCTGCTGATCCCACATGGTTATGCACGATGACGAGGCACCGCGGGCCACCCGGTCGGGTAGAGGTCGGCGACCTCTTCGTGGTCGCGATAGAGCTCCTTACGCTTTCGCCGTGAGAGCCTGTCGCCAAACACGATTCCGTCAATGTGGTCTGTCTCGTGCTGCAGGCATCGGCCCAGTGTTCCGCCAGCGGTGATCTCAACTGGCTCGCCATATTGATCCAGACCGCTGCATGTCGAGGAGCTGGGTCGTGCGAGGACGGCGAACGCGCCGGGCAGGGACAGGCATCCCTCGCCGTAATCGACGAGCCGTCGGTCGTGGCCCTCGGGAACCTCGACGACTGGGTTGCAGACCACCCCGGTGCGGCGCGCACCAGTCTCGTCGGAGCAGTCATAGATAAAGACCGCGAGGCATACTCCGATCTGCTGGGCGGCGAGTCCGGCGCCATCTGCGGCAGTGTTCGTGGCGAACATGTCGGCAAGAAGATACTGCAGGGAGGTGCCGAAGTCGGTGACCGGACGGGCTGGCGAGTGCAGGACCGGGGCACCCCACCGAGTGATCGGACGCGGAGTGCCGAGACGCAGTAGTTCAGAAACGGGCATGGCACCAATAGTGCGCCCTGATCACGAACGGGACAACGCATCCGATGGGTCCTGAACCACGGTCCGCAAGCCGGTCGGTGACCGGACGGCTGCGCAGACGCGTGCTCAACAGCGGCTATGGGTGTTCGTATAGCTCGTCCGACTACCGCACTCGATTGAGGGACCCGTAATGATCTGTGTGCGACGCTGTCTTCGTGAACTCCGACAGCAGCGAACCGAGGAACGAGCAGAACTCGGATAGGGCGAGACGGTTTGATTGGAAGACTCTCGGGTGGGGTGCCGCTGTCTCCTTCCTGGGCTTGACCCTGATCGTTGCGTCCGGCCTCTCGCGAACGCATGAGTGGACTTCGGCCCTATTGCTCAATCTGGGTGCAGCGGTCTTTCTCGCTGTTCCGCTGCTAGCTGTCACACGGGTCCTGACTGGCAAGATCAAAGAGTCGGAAGCTACCTTCACGGCGAGGATCGAGCAGGTCAAGGCCGACACCGATGAGAAAATCAACCGACTTGCGGCGACGCTCGACGCTCGATCGACGGTGCTTGGCTGGTCGACAGAGGACCCCGATGCCGAGGATCTCTCGACGATGGAGCAGATTTGCAATCTCCTCCACTCCGGCATCACCTCCAAGCACGGATTCATCGTGCCGTTCATCAAGTCCCGAAGCATCTTCGTCTCGATCGCCGCAGCCGGCGACCACCAACTGCAGGTGACTCCACTCGACGCCAGACAAATCAGCGGGCACAACACTTCTCCGAAGGTCAATGACCTCGCACCAGTGTCCGTCAGCCGCGACGGAAGCCTGAATGATCTCGCAGCTGGAGCCCTGAAGAGCATTGGCGATGCCTTCCCCACAGCTGAGCGACTGTTCAACCCGATTGAGTTCGAAGACACTCTCCGGTCCCACATTCAGGCACTCGCAGCCCTCTACCAGGCGAACCATGAGGACGACTCCGAAGGGTTCCGCATGATCGTCAACGACCAATGGGCCCTCGCTGACGATGTTCTATTCCCACGTCGTCCGGGGTCACTTGTAGAGCTCAAGCAATCGACCGCCGGAGAGCAAGGGTGGCGCCCGTTCATGCTGGGGAAGAGCTGGGTCGACCCACATCAGCTGGATGAGGGGTTTCGCTGGGCATATGGCCTCGGCCTGACGACCGCTGCCGCCGTGGAGGGCGACGTGGCCTACTCAGACGATCGCTGGCATGCCAGCGCCCGGCTGACTGACTGAGGCCATCGCCTTCCATCAACAGTCCGACCCAACCGCCATACCCGTGTTTAGAAGATGGTCGATGAGCGAACACCCGGCACCGGCACGGCGTCGTTGGCCGCTACCTGATCCCCGAGGCGATCGTGTTCTGGGTGAACTCGACCCCTCCCAAAAAGACAAGCACTGACCGTTAGAACAGGTGCCCGGTCTGGTCCTTGACCTTCTGCTTTTTCGCCTCGATGTACGGCTTGTAGATCGTCGGTGGCAGTTGTGGCCGGTTACCCTTCATCAACTCTTTGACTGTGACGTGCTGAAGCGCCGGGAACTTCTGCTTGGTGATCGGATGCGCCCACACCCCGCCGTGGTTGATTGCATCCAGGACACCCCTGGTCGGCTCGCTGAGCGTGATCAGGATGCCCATCGCGGCCTTCTGTGCGTTCACTGTTCCCTGCAGGTCGCGCACCATCCCGGGGTTGAGCGACTTCCCGCCTTTGACCGACACCAGGAACTTGCCGACGCCACCCTTGCCGTCGAGCATGAAACGACCCACCCCATCAATGCCCTTGTCGCCGACCTGCTTCTTGTTGGGTTGCGCTCCGATCAGCGACACTGCCCAACGCTCGAACTCGAACGCGTCCTTGTTGAACATCGCCTGTGCGGCGGCGTAGTCCTTGGGGATGCCTGTGGTATTGAACTCCTTGATCACCTCGTCGCCGTAAGTGTGCTGCAGTCGCTTAATGATCAAGTCGATCGAGATGTAGGTGACGTCGATACCGATCCAGTTGCGCCCCAGCTTTTGCGCGGCATCCACCGTGGTGCCACACCCGCAGAACGGATCGAGTACCACACCGTCCTCTGGACACGAGGTATTGATGATGCGCTCTAGCAGTCCGGTCGGCTTCTGTGTCGGATAGTTCAGCCGCTCAGGCGATGTCGGGCCGAGATAGGCCACGTCGGCGTCGATGCCTGCATCAGTTCCTTCAAGAACGCCCGCGGTGCCCGGTTGGTAGGCCCAGATGTCGCCCATTGGGCTCCCGCCGGTCGAGTCGAGATAACGCACTGGTTCGGGCCACGCTCTGCCCGGGACGATCTCGATCAGCCCCTTCTGATAAGCCGCCTCCAACTTGTCGAGCACACCGAGCTGCTGTTCCTCGGGGCTGAGCTGCTCGTTAATGAAGCCCGGCACCGCCCAGTGCCGATTCTTCGCCGAGGGGTTAACCCCCCGCCAGGTCTGTCCCGACTCGCCGTCGGAAGCATCGGCTCCAGTAAGCACGTTTCCGCCACTGGTGAACTTCCAGCGTCCGTCGGGCTGCAAGGTGTAACGCGAGCGGACGTGCTCCTTGGTGTAAGGCGTTTTTTGGGGGTTGTAATAGAACCCGCTGGTCCCGATCGCCTTCGTGTAGAACAGGATCACGTCGTGGATCGGTCCGAACTTGCGCCCAGGCGAGTGTGCGCCAGTGCGTCGCCAGATGATCTCGTTCTTGAATGCCCGTACATCGAAGATGCCGTCCATCAGGACTTTGAGGTAGTGGCTCATCGTGGGGTCGCAGTGCAGATAGATCGAGCCGGTAGGTTTGAGCACTCGGTGCAGTTCCACCAACCTCGGAGCCATATTCGCGAGGTAGGCCATCGCGTCGTTCTCCCCGAGCATGGTGCGGAAGGCGGTCAGTACGTCGGCCACGGCTCCCGGTGCCTCGGTGACGAATTCGTTGAACTGCGACTCGGTCGTAGGCGTCCACTTCCAGGTGTCCTCGAACGCTTCGATCTGCGCGGAGGCGTCGTTGTCGATCTCTCCGTGTCGGTTGAAGATCACCGAGTAGTTCCGGTTCGAGTTGAACGGTGGGTCTAGGTAAACAAGGTCGACCGACTCGTCGTCGATGTACTTCTTGAGCACGCCGAGGTTGTCCCCGAAGTAGAGGTGATTCTTCTCCATGCGCAGAGCCTATTCCTGCGACTCGTCGGTCGTAATACCCATACACACTCCGTCTATCTGGGGTACACCCTGGCCGAGCGGTGTCGAACGTCGGATCTTCCGTCACAACAGGGTCCATTTTCGATTCACTTGACATAATCTAATTGAAGTCCTAGACTTGGAATTGACAGTAACGAGTGCCGCGAAAGGCGCGGACGAATCGAACGGAGATCCCGATGACCGCAAAACACGACGCGTGCTTGGAACTCGACACCGCAACCGGTTACGTCAGCCCGACGAATCGCGGCAGGCCGCTGCCCAATGGCGGGCCCACGAACGTCGCGCTCCCGCTCAGCATGGACGCGGCCACGGCGCTGGCCGCAGACCTGACCGCACCCACGTTCGCCGCGCTCACCGAGCCGGGACAACTGTGGCTGGATCTATATGTCTACGCCGGGCGCTGGGAGCCCCGCCCCGGCGAGCAGTCGCCGTCCGGGCGGCTGCTGGGGGTCCACGCGCTGCATGTGGTGGTGGAGTGGCACGCTGACCAGCGGGACGACACCACCGCTGCCGCGATCCGCGAGGCCGTGCGAAAGGTGCTGCGCAGCCGCCGGATCAAGGGTTTCCTGACCGAGGCCTTGGCCGCATGACCGGCCAGCACGACCACAACACCATCGCATCACTGATCCGGGTGATCTCCGCGCCCAGCGGTGCCGGTTACGGGTACGCCCACGCCCATCGGATCGCCGGTCGCACGCTGAGTTCGACCATCGACCTCAACGCGAGGCTTCCATGACCGGACAGCGCGTCGGCTACAGACGCGTCTCGACCGTCGAGCAGAAAACCGACCGCCAGCTCGCCGACGTCCACGTCGATAAGGTGTTCACCGACAAGGCGAGCGGCAAGAGTACCGATGGTCGGCCCGAGCTGGCCAACGCAATCGGGTATGTCCGCGAAGGCGACACGCTCATCGTCCACTCGATGGACCGATTGGCCCGCAATATCGTCGATCTTCATCAGATAGTCGATGCCCTCACCAAAGGCGGAACCCTCGTGATCGACGGCGAATCCGTCACGTGCAAGGGCGGCGTCGCGGTCCAGTTCGTCAAGGAGGCCCGGACCTTCACCGGAGACGACGACTCCGAGGCTCAGCTCATGCTGGGCATCCTCGGCGCCGTGGCCCAGTTCGAGCGCTCGATCATCCGCGAGCGCCAGCGCGAGGGCATCGCCATCGCCAAGGCTGCCGGGAAGTATAAGGGCGGCCAGCCGAAGCTGACTGACGAACAGGCGGTGGAGCTTCGTCGACGCAAGGATGCTGGCGAGCGCGTCGCGGACCTAGCCCGAGAGTTCGGAGTGAGCAGGCAGACGGTGTACTCGTACCTCTCTGCCTGACCCGCAACAGAATGACCCCACCACCTCGGTGGGTGGTGGGGTCATTCTGTTGACCGCACCGCGGCATAGGCCCGCGCTGCGGGCCACAAGGTGTCCTCTACGGGAATGACGTTGTCGGGGCGAAGGTCTCGATCCGGTAACACTTGGCGGCAACTTGGTGGCATGTGGTAGGATTGGCCACGTAAGCGTAAATGGGAGAGCTGTATCTACCCAACGCTCTGACCAGCACTTTTTGCCCTCTGGCATGTGACTGAGTTCCCCGGTAATAACTCATCTAAGCAGCATCTTTGCAGGTCATCGCCTGTCGAAATTTGCTGCGACTTTTTGCATTCGCGGGGAAGGACCACATGACCAAGATCGACATTTACACCGCCCACCGGCTAGATCCAGCAGCACCGCCATCTGCTCTACTGCAGCAGCTCGACAACGAGGCGTCACAAACTCGGGATAGACTGCAGCGCAACAGGATTGCGACTGCACGCGCCATCATCGCCGATCCGCAACGACGCGCAACATACGACCGCTACCTCGCCGACCCCAGCGCCGAGGTCACCGAGACGACGCTGGCGCAGATCAGCGGCCGACCGGTGCCGAGCGCTGGGGAAGTTGGCAGCCGGAACACCAAGCTGGCGCTCGGCATTGTCGCCGCATCCGTGGTGTTGGCGTTGGTCGTGGCCATCGTAATCGTGGCTACCGCCGGTGGTGATGAGAACTCGCCGACCAACGCTGCAGCATCGTCGAGTGCCGCCGCGTCGCAGCAGGTCGAGGAGTCAGCGCAGGCTTCATACGATACTGACGACCTCATCAAAGCCAAGTGGCCCGAAAGCAGCAGCAGTGCACCGACGTTGGCTGTCCATCTCGACGCGGCCTACGCTCTACCGAGCGGGGCGATCACGTCGTTGGACAACGACACCAACTGCGCCAACGCCAACAGCTGCGAGATCCGGCAGAACCAGGACAAATCGATAGGTGTCTACACCCTGCGACACGCGAGCGAGGCGCAACCACAGCGCCTCATCACCCTCGATCAGCAGGGCACTCTCATTTCCGACACCCGATATGGCCGCTCGGATTCGATCCCGCCACGCTTTGACCGGCAGGAATACGCTGAACTCGGCTACTTCCGCGTCATCGCAGGTGACGGCATGGCGATTCCGCCAGCGGCAGCAGGCACCGAATCCGAGATGCAGTTTGCGATGGCGATACTGCCGGATGCGTTCGCAGACAACCTGTTTTGGGTGATCCTGAGGGGTGGCGACACCCTCTACAAGGCAACTCTCACACAACCCTGACAACCGACCGACTAGGAGAACCACTATGTCCATCAAGCCCCGCATCGCCACCAGCCTGACTGCCGCTGCGATCACCGCAGCCGCCGTCGGCGGCACTGTCGCTGCTGCCCCCGAGGCCAACGCAAACGTGCCCAGTGGCCGATACACCATGTGGGACAACGGCAAATCGGCACCGGCGACGATCAGGGGTGGTGTGATCGCGATTCATAACCCCGGCGGCACCTTGCGGTACAGCGTCCACTCGACCCGCAGCGGTGGCTACGCCGACATCGGCGCGAGTCGCTACGTGTTCAACCGACACGGCCGGTCCTACAGCGGTCCGATCATGTTGGGACCGCTTACAATCGGGCAGACCAAGCTCGTGCCCCGACGCTGATCGCCCAGCAGCGCAAAAGTGGCCCCCGGAGCGACCGGGGGCCAGTTGGGAAGTCAGAGAGAGGGAGGTGATGAGGTTGGTCGGTAACACCGACCCTGCACCCGCTGTGCACACCATGCGCACACCGGCGTCCGAGGCGCAGCGGGCCACGATGCTGGCCGATATCCTCCGTGAGGTGCGGCGCATCACGCCGCACCGTGGTCGTGCCGACGTCGAAACCTACATGCGCGAGATCTCGGCCCGCTACGTGCGCCTCGGTGGCCTGCAGCTGCCCCGTGGTTGGCAGACGATCGACCGACTCGACCGCCTCGCGCTGCGGATCAGGGCTGGCGGCGCAACGTCGATCGCCGATGCGATCACCCAGCTCGACCACGCGGCCGAGATCCGTCGACTCGATGCCGCCAACGAGGACGCTCGCCGGCGCAACACCCAGCGCGAGCGCGACCACCAGTTCCGCCTGCAGATGGCCGAGCAAGGGCAACAGGCGCGTAACACCCGGCTGATCCGCGGAGCCGTCCTTGGTGAGGGCATCCGCAATCGAAAAGCATTACGCCAGATACTCAGTCGCCGTTAGCGCCCGGACGAGAACACCCCCGATGCCACGCAGGCATCGGGGGTGTTCCCTTTTCTCTCCTACAGCGACGGACCCCCCAAGTCCTTCAGTTTTGTCTCCTTCCCCGGCCCCAACCTGTCGATCAGCGGCCGCTCGGCCTCCAGCCCGGCATCCTTTGCCGACGGTGGCATCTCGACCGGCACGGACAGGTCGAGGGTGATCTCGGGCTCCGCATCCTCGGCGACCACCCTGCCGTCCGCGGTGACCTCCAGTTCGACGTCCGCCGCTGCGGCCGTATCCATCACGGCATCGGCTTCGTTGGAGTCAAGGACCACACCGACCTGGCCGACCAGGCCGCGTTCGGCCCGGATCGCCGCCCAACGGTCGACCACCCGTTGACCGTTTTTGCAGCGCCGGTGGTGCATCCACCCGACGGCCGCGAGGGTCGGCAGCCCCACCAGCGGGTTCTCGGCCGCGAGGGCCATCGCCTGCTGATTGAGCCCTTGGCCAGCGGCTTTGTCCGTAGCGAGCGTCTGCTGCGCCGACTCGTGCTGACGACGCAGCTCGTCGTCGGCCCGCTGCTGATCCTCCCGCGCATAGCGCTCCCGGCGATCCTCCAACGCCTGACGACGGCGCTCGGCCTCGCGGTCTGGCCGGGTCGAGAAGTACCGCTCGGCCCGGGTCACCTTGTCCTCCAGTGCCTCGTCCCCGGTCACCGCAGCTGCCCCCAGGTCGAGCCGCCGAACAGCACGATCGCGCTGTCGGCCACGCCGTCGCCATCGTCGTCGGACGGTTGCAGCGTCACCGGCACCTCGGCCGGACCGACGTAGAGGCGACCGTCCGTCACTGTGGCCGACACACTGGTCAGCGGGCCGGCGAGCGCGCCGCCGATCGGATGGACGATGTCGAGGGTGTAGTTGCCGTCGGCCAGGGTGGGGGTGGTGTCGGCGCTGGCGGCACCCGCTCCCAGCAGGCCTGCGGCAGCGATGCCGGCGGCGACGACGGTGGCTTTGATTGCGTTCTTCATGATGAAATCCTTTGCTTGGTGCTTTCGATGCTGTTGTCGTACAGGGTGTTTCAGTTGTCATTCGCCGTCGGCATCACCTCCCTCGTCGGCATACCGCAGCTCGACCAGCGCCACCGCTACCGGCGTGTCAGCCTTGGCCGCATCACCGAAGACCACCACCGCACGAGGCGAGTTGTCCCGCACCGGGCCGACGCCGTGGTACAGGATCACCTGCGCCGCAGTGTCGCTGGTCTTCGCGGCCTCCGGTACGGCACCGGAGACCCGGAACTCGGTGTCCACCAGGCGATCGCAGGCCCCTGCGGGGAGCATGTCCCGGTCACCGCCGGTGGTCTGCTGGCCCCCGTCGAGGGCCAACTCATCACCACGGATCGTGGCCGTGACCTTGGTCCACTTGCTGCCGCCGACGTCACCGGCGGCGTAGACCCCGAACGTGGCCGCATCGAGCTGCAACAGCTCCATCACGCCGGTCGGAGTCTGCTCGCGGGTGGTGGCGTATGCCTGCGGCAGCGGCGCGGAGTCGATCACGGTGAGCTGCACCGATGGGTCGCGGCTGCCCTTGACCTCGGCAGCGCTGGCGTCATCGCAGCCCGTCAGCTCGGCACGCTGAGGGGCCATCCGGCTGCTGCTCGCGGCGACCTTGTCGCGCACCTGGCTCGATTTGCTCGCGACGCCTGCCTTCACGTCGGCGGCCGTGTTCTGGCCGCCGAGGCTTGACAGTCCCCACACGAGGCCACCGCCGATGACGAGTGCAATGGCGACCAGGCCAGCAATCAGGACCTTGGGGATGCCGCCCGGTGTCGGCGGCGCTGCTGCCGCTGGTGCCGGTGCTGCCGCTGGCGCAGCCGTCGGGGTGTCGACCTCCTCGACGACCTCGTAGTCATCGCCGAGATCACTGGGGTCAACAGGATTGCCATCTTCGTCGAAGTACTCATAGTCGTTGTAAGACATGGTCATTCACTCACTTTCTTGACGCGACGAACAACCTTCTTCGGTGCTGCCGCTGGGGTTGGCTGGTAGTGATGCGCGGGCATCGGGTCGGCATCGACCGACGGACCACCAGGCAGCGATCCGGGTTGCACAGGTGCTGCGATCGGTGCTGCAGGGGCCGGTGCCACCGGGGTAGCCGGGGGTTGTGCGGCAGGCGCTACCGGAGTGGCACCCGCAGTCCCTTCAGGACGCACTACCCCTTTGGATTTCAAGCTCGACACGAGGTTGGGAAACAGCGACGGTGCGACGACCAACGACCCGAGCAGCAGCGCGGCCCCACCGGCGATATACATGTTCTGAAACACCTGCAGAGCCATCGTGATCGCCGTGCGCAGCGCCAGGAAGGCGAGGCCATAACCCAGGCCGATCAGGCAGAGCATCGGCACGCTGGCCCGAGCCAGATAGCCGCCGGACACAGCGGTCGCCGACCGTCCGACCTGGCGCAGGAAGTCGACGTCCTGGTCGGTGCCCGCCGCGGGGCCGCTGGCAGTGGGGATCGCAAGAATGCCGCGGCTCCACAGCCGCATAGCGATGAAGGCCACGGCAGCGGCGAGCACGGTGGCCACCTTCTCCGCGTAGCCCTGTTGCGCGATCACCCACGCCAGGACGCCGACGCCGCCGAAGGCGAGCAGTGTGCCTACGATGCGGATGATTTCACCAGCACCGGTCTGGATGTGCACATTTACTGGTTGGTTGCTCATTTCTGGTTCTCCTTGTCATGATTGATGTTTCGCAGATTCGGCAACACCAGCGCCGCCGCCAGTGCCGCGGTCGCCGCCCCTCCGGCCCACCGCCACCCGCCGCCGAATGCGATGCCCGCGATGATGACGGCGACGGCCGTGACGAGGACGACGGTGATGCCCACGATGAGAGCTGCGGGTTTCACGACGTCGCTCCCTTCTTGCGGCCCACCCCGCGACGACGGTTGCGCTCGGCGGCGACTGCCGCCTGCACCGCCGCCTGCAGCTCCGGGTCGGTCCTGAGCTTGGCCAGGCCGTAGGTCAGCAGCTCGCGGATGAGGACACTGGCCGGGGTGGTGTACTTCGCGCTCAAGGTGCGCAGACGCTTATGCTGCGGCAGGTCGAGGGTGACGTTCGTCCGGATGGTGCTCATGTGTAGGTCCTTTGGTCGGGGTGATCCGTGTGATCACCGCTGTCGTTGGTCGGGGTCGGGTCGTGGGTAACGGTGGGCAGTCACCCAGCAGGGCGGCGAGTTTGCTCATCGGCGACGCTCGCCGACCCTGAGGCCGAGCCACACGCCGAGCGTGAGAACCCCGACGACGGCCAGCACGTACTCGACCTTCACCGAGGGCAGACCCGATGCGGTCCACACGAACGCGGCCAGCAGCAGTACCGCGCCGAACCCGACCCACACGCCACCCTTGCGGTCCGTCGCCCACATGTCCGCGATCTCGTCGCGGACCGGTCGGGCGGCATTCTTCAACTTGCTGATCATGCTTCGATATCTCCTTGTTCTGCCTGCTCGTAAGCAGCGGTTTCGGCATCGACCTCGTCGTCGGTGTCATGTACTGGGACGGCCAATCGCGGTGCTGGCGAGGGCTTCTCGGGTGTTGGCTCCGGCTCCGGCGCGGGCTCCGGTTCGGCGGCATGGACCGGCATGCCCAGGCGTGGCGTGCGGGCACGACCCGATCGGGCTTCGCCCGACACCGCCGGCCAGCCGTGCGCCCGCACGAGCCACACCAGGCGCGGACCGGCGATGACGATGTTGAGGCCCACCCAGGTGCCCCACCACGGGGTCGGGGCCAGCCACACGCCCAGGCCGACGGCACTCACGACACCGCCGAGGACACCGGCCGGCAGCATCGCCATCGGACCCAGTCGCGGAACCAGGCGGTACCAGGCGGCATAGAGCGCCCAGCCCAGCGCCAGCCCGAGGCCGGCGAATACGACCCTGACCGACTCGTAGAGCACCGCGGCCACCACACGGGCGACCCGGTGGTCCTCGCCGCCGAACGCGGTGCGGTACGGCCGGGCGTGCGTGACCACGCTCAGGGAGGCCTCGTCCTCGACACCGGCCTCGTCGCGTGTGAGGCGGCGAGCGCGCTGCGCCAGGCGCTCGCCCCGACGTCGGGCACCCGCGAGGTGTCCGGCCCGAGCCAAAACCCAGCCCGAGCGCTGCCGGGTGAAGTGCAGGTCACTCATAGGCGACCACCTGCTCGATCGCGGCCGACGGGGTGCAGTCCGGCTCGCCGTCGACGCTCACCTTTCCCGCGGCACCGAGGACGATGCCGACGAGGAAGACGACGCCGACGCCGATGATCTTGGGCCACCACCCACGGCTCTGGGTTGCCTTTGCCATCGCTGACCTGCGCTTTCCTGTTCGATGGGATAAGTAAATGTGCAGGTGCACATCCACACAAATCAGACTACACTAGGTGAGGAGCATATGCACATGTACTTAGGCAGATGAGCAGCTGCACAAGTGCTGTGTGCTACAAGGAGGACATGGACGACAAAGACGAGATGATGCGACTGCATGTTCTGATGCCAGCAGCGATGAACACCCGGCTACGAGCGGCTGCACTCGAAAGAGGAACGCCTGCAACAGTTTTGGTGCGGACACTCATCGCCTACGGCCTCGACCGCATGGACGACGCAACCCTGAGCCAATTGATAGACGACGCCGCCCAGGCCGAGCGCGAACGACGCGCCGCCGCCGGGCGAGAGGGCGGGAAGAAGCCCCGGCCCCCGAAGAAAACATAAGGAGAAACTTCATGGCGCTCTACCGCAAGAGCGAGCCGTACAAGCCCAAGCCGACGCCGTTCGGCGGATTCATCGACGGCGTGCCCGCAGTCACGGGACCGCACCTGCTGGTCAGTGGACCCAGCGGCGTGGGCAAAGCCCTCGCTCTGTCGACGCTCATCCCGACCCCGACCGGATTCACCACCATGGCCGACATCGCGGTCGGCGACCAGGTATTCGGCCGCGACGGCGAACCCACCACGGTGACCGACGTGTGGGATGTGATCCAGCGGCCCGAGTTGTATCGGTTGCGGTTCTCCACCGGTCACGACCTCCGGGCTGACGCAGGTCATCAATGGACCGTGGTGGACCCGAACCGCGATGACGGCACCGAGATCGTGGTGACCACGGTCAACATGGTGGCTGATCGCGATGCGAAGTGGATCATCAACCCGCCGGTACTGCCCGGTGCCGTAGCTCCGGTGATTGGACCCATCCACATCGTCGACATCGAACGCATCGAACCCGGCCACCCGGACTACGAGGCCGCACGCTGCATCGCCGTGGATGCCCCCGACGCGGTGTTCCTTGCCGGTTCAGGCTTCATCCCCACTCACAACTCTCGTCGGGTGCTGGGTCCCGGCGTCATCACCTGGGGCGGTCCCGTGGTGGCGATCAGCAGTAAGCCCGACCTCATCGAACTATGTCTCGAAGCACGGCACCGCAACGCCCACGGCAGCCGCACCTATGTTCTCGACCTCAGCGGCCAGGTGCCCGACGACGTGCTCCCCGAGGGCGTCGAGAAGGTGGTCATCGACCCGGTCGCGCTGATCGGCAGTGCCGACGAGGCACTCGACCTGGTCAGCGTGCTGATGAAGGCCGGGGCCGCCGGTGCCAGCAGCTCGGCATCCGGCCAGAGCGGAGATCCGTTCTGGGAGAACATCTCCATCGCGCCACTCGCCGGGATCTTGCGCGCTGCCGGTGCCGACGGCATCGCCTGGGCCAAGGCCGCGGTCGGTCGCCCCGATCCGCCCGCCGTCGAGAACCCCGACGACGGCCCTGACACCGTGACGCCCTGCTGGATCAACGCAATCCAAAGGTTGGAGGAGTTGGGGGAGGATCAGCTCTCTGACGAGCTGCTGTCGGCCCACGGCACCGACAGCAAAATGCGTGACTCGGTGATGATCACGATGAAAAGCGCCATCGCTCCCTGGTGGAGGTCGACTGTCGTCGGCGGTCGCGGTGAGCGCGTGTTCGCCCCCGACATGCTGGAGCACCCGGCATCGACGCTGTTCGTCGTCGCCCCGGCGGGAAGCATCGAGGCCGGTGCGGCCGTGGCTGCCGTCGACTCGATCAGCGCGCATTGGCGTCGGGGGCAGACGCGACCAAAACAGTTGGAGCACTTGTTGATTGCCTGCGACGAACTCTGCAACACCTTTCCGTGGACCAAACTCCCGATCGTCGTAACCGAAGCCCGCGCCATGGGCATCGCCGTCCTGGCAGCCGTGCAATCCACATCGCAGTTCGCCCGCCGTTACGGCCGCGAGGGCATGGACGAGCTGCGCGACGTGTTCCCCTCGATCCTGGTCCTCTGCGGTGCACCCGAAAAAGAGATCATGGAAAAGGCGGCGTGGGCACACGGCCGTACCGAGCGACAAAAGCAGAGCGTCGACCACGCCGGCCGGGGGTCGAGCAGCGGCGAGATCAGCGAGGTCTTCCACGGGTCGGACCTCGTCCCCAAGGACATCGACCACGGTCGGCTGCTGCGGGGCTCACGGCCCGCCGACGCCGACAAGCCGCAGGTCAGGGAAGCCGGTCTGCTCGTCGAGCTGGTCGACATCTCGCGGCTTTTTTGACCGCTGCGCTGACAGCAAACACCCCGGTGACCACGAACGGTCACCGGGGTGTTTGTTACTTCCCGCTATGTCGGCGTCACCGCCCACGGCTGTGGTCCTGCTGATCCCGCTGGCGGGCTGCGGCTTGGCGCACCGCCGCTGCTGCCTTGGGTGAGCGCTGCGGGGTTGCCTTGGGCGGCTGGGACTTCGGCATCCCGGGCTCCGGCGAGATCTTGGCCTGCACCTCAGCACCCCGTTTGGCCGCCTGCTTGCTCAGACGCTCCGACCGCTGCTTCGACTTGGCGGCGATCTCCTCCGCCTTGGCCACTTTGTCCACGCGGCTGTGCAGGGTGTCGCCGATGTGGTTGCGGCGTTTGACCTGCTGTTTCGCCTTTTGAATCTCGGCGCTGCCGAGTTCGGATTCGCCGAACCGCTCGACGACCTTCTCCTGACCTCCCTCGATCAGCTTGCGGCGCAGCAGATCGACCTTCTTCTCGTCGACGTGGTCGTTTGCCATATCCCTCTCCTTATATATTGGAACCACCGCTGATTGCGGTGGCTACGTTGTGTCGCCCCCATGCCGCCCGGATGTCATCGATGCTGCGGGTGATCACCGACTCGGCCATGTCATCGACATGCGCAGGGCACGCATACCCGGTCTCGTGCATCTCCCGACCCCGTGCTGAGCGAAAGCCCAGGTAGGTGATTCTGTAGCCCGCGTTCGCACCGCACCACGTGCATTTCGGCCGGACCCTTTGCAGAGCCTCGGCAATCATCGCGCTCGGATTGCCCTCTCGCTCAAAGATGCTCACATCGCACTCCAGGATCGGTATTTCTGCGCCAACGCCGTATACGCCCGGTGGATGCCGAACACCAGTGCCGCGGCCGCGGCCAGGTGGATCGCTGCCCACACGCCAGTGGCCAGTGCGCCGTCGGCATCGAGCATCGACCGCACCGACCACCCCAACAACGAGTCCAACCGCATGGCGCTGACGAGCGGCAGTGTCATCAGAGCGACCGAGAGCGCGATCGCCGCCGCCGGCAGCAGCGCTGTGGCCAGGCGTCCGACCCCGCCCCAGTGCAGGCTCGACGCCACTCGCCTCGCCCGCCGCTCGGTGCGCTCGGCGGCATCGACCGCCTTGGCCATGGCCTTGTCGGCAGCGGCCAGTTTGGCGTCGACGACCTTCGTCAGCGCGTGCTCGTGCTCCACGGAAGCTTCCCGGATACGCAGGGCGGCGCCGGTGCCGATCAGTTCCTCGTCGACGACGACCTTGACCTCGGCCGCGCTAGTCGGCAATGCTGCGATCGCTGTTGCCAGACTTTGGAGTTGGCGCATTACTGGCTCGATCTCGCCAGTGGCTGCCGGGCTTTCCGTCGATTTCGCGCTCAGCGCTTCGACCTTGCTGCTCAGATCGCCGAGCTGCAGAAGCAGCTTTTGGCGTTCGCCGCTTTGATCCCGTTGCATCCGTGCCGCTAACGCGTCGGTTATCTCCGCTAGCGCCTTCTCGCCCCACCCCAGCACCGGCTTGGCCCTGGTCGCCGCGTCGATCGCCTGCTCGACCTTCGCGGTCAGCCGACTTTCCAGGTCGCGTATCGCCACCGCCGTCGCCTTGTCGATCGACGGAGTTGTCGCCGGCACTTCGCTCGGTGTCGTCGCGGCCACCTCGCCCGGTGGGGGCTGTAGGTCGATGCGGGGCGACAATAGTGTGGCCCGGCTCTTGCTTTCCTCGCTCATCGTCTTTCCTCTCTAGTGAGTTGTTGTTGTTGCCGCCGGGTGGCGGTGGTGGATAGTGGGGGGCCATGCGGTCCTCGATCTCGGCCACGCTGTATCCGGGTCCGAGATCGTCAAGGCTCACGGCCACCCCCGGCTGCCGCCAAACCTCGGCCATCTCGCCGGGCACGGTGGTCACCTTGACCCGGTTGGCCTTCGGCACCACCGCGATACGTCGACCCAACGTGTGCGCCCCGAGTTGTTCCCAATCACTGGCACCGGAGGCGATGCCGCTGTCGATCGCCTGCCGCATCCGGTCCTCGTGGGTATCCATGCCGGTGGGTGCAGCTGCCCCGACCGGGCCGTACCCCGGCCGATAGTCCGGTGTCGGATAACCACCCGGCGGCGTCCGCGCCGGCACCAGTTCGGCCTCCGGCACCGCCAGCTCGCGGCCCTGCGCCACCCTGTCGGCATTGCGGGCAGCCTGCTCGGTGACGGCCTGACGGCCGAACTCACCCCGACTGGTCGCCAGCTTGCGGGCTCGCTGGGTCAGTTGTTGACCGTCACTGCCGGTCCAGCCGTACGAGACTCCACTCTTCCCGTGGGTACGGACCTCGACGCCCTCGTTCGCCAAGCGGGTCACGTAGTCGTCCCAGCTCACCGCTCGGGCGCTCGCGGACCGCAGTGTGACCCGCACCCGATCGTCCTCGGACACCCCCAGCGCCATCGCGACATGCTCGCGGGCATCGGTGTCGAGGCCTTGAGCGGCGAGGTCGACCTCAGCCGTGGCCGCGACGCCGTCACGCAACCGCTCCTGCAGCTGCGCCATGCTCACCGCACCCGAGCGCCCCTCACGCACCTTGCCGCACCGCAGGACAAACTCCTTATTGTCATATCCCAATTGCTGAGAAACAACATCGTCGAGCTTTGATCGGATGCGATGGATATTGCGCATATCGCCATCCATCGCACGACCAGCGCGGTAATTCTTTGTCCGCTGGTTACCGTTTCGATCGGTCCAATTCAGCTCCACCGGATATGCGGCGACATTCTCCACCACGCAGTGCGCATGGAGTTTCCCCGGAACAATTGTCAGCTTCCCGTCGACCAATTCCAGCGCCGCATTGTCGGCCTGGATCACGATCAGTGCTTTGCGCCCCGGAAAGGACTCTTGACAAGTCCGTCGGGCCACCGCCATCAGCGCCTGGTGGGCAGCTGGATCGTTAGGGTCCAGCTCACCGAGAGCAGAACTGATGATGAGGTGGAACGCCTCGACCTTGGTAGCGGGACTGCCGCAGCGCTCCTTGGTCGCCGTCACGTCGGCGACGAAGGTCTCGGGCGTGGTCGCCCCGATCGTCGAGACCAGCTCGTGGCGGCGACCGGACACCCCAGGCACGCCGAGATCGTGCGCGGGGGCACGCATCAGATAATTCGAGATTGCGCCCAGACTCTTGACACTGCTGCCGACCGCGATCATGCCGACCACCGCCAGGCCGCCAGCTCGCCCAGCATCGCCTCGACGGCGGCACCGGTGGATGCCAGCTGCTGCCGGAGCGCGGACAGGTGATCGGTCAGGTCGGCCGGGAGTTCGGCATACGTGTTGGTGAACCTGACCACCTGATTGAAGTTGTTGCCCTCGGCCACTTGCTCCAGCCGCAGGGTTTCTACCCGCGTTGCCAAACGGTCAAGCAGTGCGGCCAACCGGTCGACGTCACCGGGTGGCAATGTTGCCACCGGCGCGGGGTGGTCACATAGGTGGTCACATGGGGTGGCTATGTTGCCACCGGCTATGTGACCACCCTCGGAGGTGGTCACATAGCCACCGCGTGGTTTACCACCTGTGTTACCACGTTCCGGGTTACCACCCCGGCTGTCACGTGCCCGCCCCAGACCGACCTCGATGTAGTGCTCTGCGGCGGCGTTGACCGACCGGCGTCCGGCCTTGGCCGCGAGCGCCTCATAGACCGCCTGCCGCGGCCGCAGGCTGATCACCTTCGCCGACTTGGTCGCGCTCCGCCGGGCCTGCGTGCGGCCCGACCCCGCGCCCAGCGCCGCAGCGAGGTCCGGGCCCGCGACGGCTGCGGCCTCCCGGCACCACGCCGACACCCGCTTGGCAGCCACCCCCTCGGTGACCCCGAGGGTGGCTGCGACATCGCGGCCGATGGCCGCGAAGGAATCCCCGGCGCAACGCCGGGTGAGCGCTGAGGCGACCGCCCGTCGGGCCGCTGGCCCGCCGACCGTCGCCGCCACCGCAGCCGCCACTCGATCGACCTCGCCGCCTACCGGCGACAGGTCGACCATCGTGCCGTCAGCGGACATGTCTCCTCCTTCGCCAGCATCGTAAGCGCGTGTGCATCTGCACACGAGCTTACTCGCTGACGGCGTCGTCGACAACCACCCTTCGGCGGCGTTGACAAACCGGCAAGCATCTCTGCTGTAGACATCTCGCGCTGCCGCGCTCGATGTCTACCCGGTCTTCGACCGGCCGCAGAGGCTTGCCGGGGGTCGCTGCGCGCCCCCTGGACCCCCTGCCGGGAGAACACCTGTCGGCCGTGCGGCCGACAGCAACAGACCCCGTCCCCAGAGGGGGGACGGGGTCTGTCGGGAGGTCGGTTTGCCCTCGCGGGCAACCCGTTACGCGACGACGGCGGCGTCGGCGTCGGCGAACTCAGGGCTCACCTCCTTGGCCGCGTCGACCCACCGCTTGACCGTCGGCCGGGACCGGCCGGTCGCCTCGGCGATCGCCCGGATCGACTCGCCGGCCCGGTGCTGGCGCAGCACCTCGGCCACCTCGTCGGCCTCTGCCCGAGCACCCACGGTGGCGAGCACCCAGGCCGCGAGATCCTCGGCGGCGGCGTCGACCGGCAGCTCTGCAACGGGGGCGTCGGCAGCCTCGACCATCGGTTCCGGCGCGGTCGGATGCGGGGTGTCATGCGGGGTGTCGACGACGTCGTCATCACCAGCGGTGCCCTCGCCGACCGCCTGTGTTACCACCCCGGCGGCATCCTGCGTTACCACCGGGGTGGTCACATGGGCGGGTGCGGGGTGGTCACATACGGGAGTCTGTGTTACCACCTCGGCGACGTCCTGTGTTACCACCCGGTGGTCACCTACGGTCGGGGTGCGGTCCACGGTGGCACCCGCGTGGTCAGCGTGGGTTACCACCGGGACGGGTGGCAAGGTGACCACTTCCGGGGCGGCGGCATCGGCGGCATCGGCCGCGATCTGCCGCCCCGCCATCAACACCATGACCGTGCACACGATGATCGCCACGTCCAACATGACCGGCACCAGCCAGGCCAACTCCGGCCGCACCCGAGCCATCACCGCGACCTCATAGAGAGCGTCGAAGGAGAGCGCGAAGGCCGCGATGGCGATCACCACGACACCGCCGAGCGTCCACGTCCGACCGCGCCCGCCGAGCTTGGCCGTGCCCAGCGCGAGCACCTCGGTGATCGCCAGCAGGATGATCGGCGGCACGGCATGCGCGAACCCTGCCCACCCCGGCGACAACGCCGCGTCGGTGGTCGGGACCGCCGTCAGGCCATAGACCACGTTGCCCGCAACACTGAGCGCGGCAACGAGCACCAGGACCGCCGTATAGGTGCCGCGGCCGTAGGTTTCCGGCTTCGGACTATTCGAGCTCACGGCCGACCTCCTTGGGTTTCGACGGCGGTGTCGCCGCCTTGGGGATGAGTGGACTATCGACCTGGAAATCGTGTCGCATCAGCTGATTCAACCGACTTTCCTCTTGCTCAAACATATGGCTGAGGCCGGTGGAAGAATCGCCGATACTTGGCTTCTCTGATTCCTCGGCCTGTCGCTTTTCGATTTCTTTGGGGTCGACACCCAGCGATTCTGCAAATAGGTCGCGCATTGAAACCATTTTGTTTCCTCCTTATTCTTTCGACGACCAACCACTTTTAGGCCGTGCCATTCCACACTGCGAGCAGTTCGGCGCGGATCTTTGCCCACCCCGCGCACGTACCGCGGTTGGGCTTTGGCGGCATCATCGGGTTGTAGAAATCCGGCCACCGCCGTGCATGCGCGTAGTACCGCCGCAGCCAGGCGATCGACTCCTCCTCGCCGTCGGTGGCGTGGCTGAGATGCCACAGCGCTGACTGCCACGTCTGTTGGATGTCCTGATAGTGGAGCCGAAACTCCTCACGGACGCTCTCGGGTGTCCCATTGTTCTCCTCGATGACCATGGCAATCACCGAATCAAGGGTCGGCGGCGCGCCCATGAGCCGCGTCAACGCCGCAGTGCATTGCGACTCGGTGCCCTCGATGCACTGGTCCTCGCACAAGAAGGCGATGCCCCAGCGCAGGTCAAACTCGTCCCGTCGCGCTTGCTCGGCGGCTGCGGCCTGCTCGGCCTGCTCACGCCTGCGCTGTGCCACCGCCTCGCGATACTCCGCACCCTCGGGGGTGGCATTCCACGCCGACTCCATTGACAACCACAGCCGCGTGGAATGCCACTGGTGGGCGTCATCATGCCGACGTTCGGCATCAGCAACGGCCAACAGACGGTCGTACTCGATCCGGGCGATTTCTTCCTGCCGTGCGCGCTCTGCAGCACGGCGCTCAAACTCTGCCAGATCACGTTCGTCCTGCGTCAGCTGGCGCTGTTCGCGGCGGCGCTGCTCGCCGAGTTCGTACGCCTTGACGAACTTCTGATGATGGCGCAAGAACTCATCGGTGTACTCGTCGGCCACGTGACCGATGGTGAGATCGCCGTCGTACAGGCCGCGCTCGATGGCTGACACCGTGAGGCGTTTGCGCTCGCCGAGCGCCGCCGCCATCACCGCCCGCCACTCGAAGTTGGCCACCACCGGGAGATACGTGCGCTCATGGTGGAGGTAGTCGAGATAGCGACCAAAATTGCCCTGCCCGCCCAGTGGCCGCACCATCGTGGGTCCGATGCCCAGGGCCGCAGCCACTTTGGCGAGGTCGCGCTGCGATCCGAACCGGATCGCACCTTGGGCGTGCTTACCGTTCTCCTCATGTAGGTAGAGGACGAACTCGCATTCACCCAGCACCTCGGGTGCCTGCCGCATGCGCTCGAAGTGCGCGGCGTCGGCAGCGTTGAGCGGTTCTCCGGGGCCGGCGTCGTACTGATGGGAGAAACTCATCGCCCTCGCCCTCCGACGCTTCTCGCTGGCCGCAGAGCGGCCACTGGCTGTAATCTGTGGTTGTTGGCGCGGCATCGCCAGCTCCTTCCTTGAGAGACCCCTCGGCGGCGATCCGGGGGTTTTTCTTTGTTCTGGGTCGGTTTGTCTCAGTTGTCTCAGTGGGGGTGTTGGGGACTGAGACAGAATCGCGTCAGCAAACCTGCAGGCCACGGTGGTGGCGGTGGTTGCTTGTCTCAGTTGTCTCAGGGCAACAAGTCAAGTACCGCGGCAGGCGGGCGTGCGTATAAGAGCTGGTCAGAGCGATATTCGACCGCTGAGACACCGGTTCTGTCTCAGTTGTCTCACTTTTTGCAGGGATTTCGGCCACTGAAATAGTTTTCGAGGGCGATTCGGCCGAGAATCCTGCACGAGCCGTCACTTGACGGCCTCGGATTCGAGCCAGGATTCGAGATCGGCGACGCGATAGACGACCTTGTTGCCACCGAGTGTGACGTAGCGAGGACCCCTACCCTCGGCACGCCAGCGACGGAGGGCGCGCTCGGACACGCCGAGCAGATCGGCGGCAACAGACGGCCGGACCGACAGAGGAGTGATGACAGAGGATTCGGCAGGCATGAGCCCACTCCTTTGGGAGTAGAGCGCCTGTACCTCTCGTGGGGGCCTACCGGCCGTCTATCCCACCAGCCGGTTAATGCACCGGCAAGCATCCCGACAGGACTATCCCGAGTACCAAGGCTGCTGTCGGTCAACTGACTCGGGCGGCGGAAACACTTCTACCGGGTGGATTCCATCCCATGATCCCGGCGGGGCGGTCCGACGTTGCCGGACTGCATCAGTGTAACTCAGGCCAGAGCCTACCGCAACTCGAACCAAATAACCTGATACTCTCTAATCATGGCAAAAACAGTGCAGCACAGGCGCGGTGACGATTCAATCGACGATTCCACACCGAAGGAACCGGCCAAACGTGGTGATCCGTGGGTGCTCCGGTGGCGCTATTGGCCCTCCGATGGTGGGCCCGCGCAGGCCTTCCGAACGCAAGGCAAAACCAAGGCCGAAACGTTGCGGAAAGCTCGGGCAAAGCTCGCCGAGCTGAAGGCGAGCGAGGCCGACGACCAGGAACTCAACACGTCGAGATGGGATCTATCGTCGCCCATGTCGGCGTATTTCGATGAGGTGGTCGTGCGGGCGATCGACACGGCTCAACTGGAGGACGGTCGGCCGTTGGCCCCCGGCTCGAAGCGGTTGCATCGCCGGTCGTTGGCGCTCTTGCGAGGCGAATGCGGCAACACCGAACACGATCACACCGCAACAACATTGGAACAATTCAAGATTCGCGGCGCGATCAACTTCCGCAAAGCTCAGGCCTGCATTGAGTACATCGCGGACACGCACGGTTCAGAAACGGCCAGACAGTGCCGAAATGTGTTGAACCGCTACGTCTACGGCGAAATGGTCGATGACGGTTTGATCGACCGATCCCCAATGTCGGGCCGGGTCAAGCGCGTCAAACTCGGACAGGAGAAAATGCAGGTCAAGCCCGAGAACCCGGCGCTCACGGCCGACGATTACCACCGGGTTCTCGACCACTTGCTCACGCTCGATCCGAAGGCGGCGACACCGCCGTCGCGGATGCAGAAGCGCCTAATCCCCGTCTGGTTTGAACGGCGACGCACGGCGATCGATCTGACGTTGTTGCAGATGACGACCGGTTTGCGGTTCACCGAATGCCGCACGTTGGAGCCCGACGAGGTCATCAACAACGCCGCCGGGGGCGTGTCCGTCCTCATTCCGGCGGGGAAAGCGAAGAACCACAAGGCGCGGCTGGTGCCGACCCTTGACGAACGCGTTGCCGAACGGATCGCCAAGCGCGCCAAGGGAACCCAAGCGGGCGGCTATGTCCTCGGGGCACCTGCGGACGACCGGAAAGTGTGGGACCAGTCAAACGCGTCGAAGGCCTTGGTCGAGTTGTACGGCGAGATCGCCGACGCGACCGGCGTCGAGGCACTGCGGTCGAAATTCCGTTCGCATGGGTGGCGGGCAACCCTGAACATGATCCACTATCACCTCCCCGCTTCGCTGCGAAGCGAATGGTTCGGCCACTCTGAAGAGACCAACGAGGTCAGTTACAAGCGCCAGGCCGTCGACCACAGTGCGATCGTGGCGAGCCACCGGGCCGGCCGCGAGCGCCATTTGAAGGCCGTTTCGAAGTGATCGGATCTACTCTCTAATCTACTCTCTAATGGGGGCAACTCTGGCCGAAAGTGTCGTTGGCTGTCCGATTATGCGGGCCGCTTGGGCCGCTCTGACCTGCGCCGATATGGCATCTGACCAGGATGGCAACCCTACTCTGCCGGGAAAATCGAACGGTTACTGGTTCGAGTCCAGTTGGGGGAGCAGAGTTTTCGCAGGTCAGGCCCGGTTTTCACCGGGCCTTTTCTGTTTCTTGCAGAATGTTTGCAGAACGACTCGCCGGATGAGGTTCGCCGACAACACACAAGTCGGCCCCGTCCGGTGTTCTCAGCACCGCCGGGGCCTCGGCCCAACGGAAGTGACCCGATGAACCGTTCCCCCAGCATATTCACTTACGCCGTGACCGTCGTGGTCGCGGCGTTGTTCTACCTCGTGCCGATCGCCGTCATGGCGCTGTGCATCCACCTCGGCCTGTACGCCCACCCCGAACCGCAGCCGGTCGCAACCGCGGCCGTCACGACCGTGGTTCCCGGCGATGACAACGGCGACGGCATCATCGACGAGGACGAATCCGGTTGGGATTGCGCGACGATGGGCAACCGCATCTGTGGGTGGTGCGCGTGATGACCGCCGACGAAGCCCGCCAGGTCATCGCCGACGCCCGCACGTCGATTGCAGTTGAGAGGTCACACAGTGACCCCGCACCACTTCCCGGCACCGGGAAGTCGGTCACCGTCGCCGAGTTGTTCCGCGCGGCCCGCGTCCTCGGAGTCACCGCCAGCGAAGCACTCGGGGTGACCCGATGAGCGCGCCGGCCTTCGCAACCCGCAACGAGGCGGTCGCCGACGTCGTGGCGGCGATCGAGTCCACCGGCGAAGTCCGCGACGCCTGGTCCGAGTACGACGTCGCGGCGATCTGCGACGAGGTGATCGGCGACTACAAGAGCGGCTACGCCCCACGCGTAACCGTGCGCGAGTTCTGGGCGTGCGTCGCCCGCCACGCGCTGCCCGCCGCCGATCCCGGCCGTAAGACGTTGGAAGAGATGATCTCTCACGCCTGGGACCTCGCAGAGCGCGCCCAGAACGCCGGGACACCACAACCAGTCCTCGACCTGCTGCTCGACGCGCTGTGGGCGCTTGAGGATCACCTCGACCATTCTCCCGGCGCCGGGGACCGGGCCGCGTGTGTCATCGCGCTCGCGCAAGCCGCGGTCGTGGTGGGACGGTGCATCGCATGAACGAGTTCAACGCGGGGGTGCGGGCCGCGAAAGAACGGCTGGCAGACGGGGCGCAAATGGCGTACGTCTTGCGCCGCTGGTGCCTGCATTGCAGCACCATCTTCGACGTCCCTAATCGGTGGCGGTGCTGCCCGGCCTGCCTGCCGATCGAGTACGCCGACGGCGAGAATCAGTCCATCGAGGATCTGACGCGACGGGTCCAGCTCGACGACGACGCGGCGCTGGAAGTGCTGATCGGCAGCGACGGCGACGCGTTTCTGGTCTACGCGTCCGGGCGGTCGGACCTTCGTCCCGAGTTTCAGCCGGCGATTGATCGTCTGATCGCCGCAGGATCGGTGACCGAGACGGCCCACGGTTTCGTACTCACGGGTGGACAGGTGGACACGGCTGTCCACCCCCATAACCGCAGATCAGAGACGGTGGACAGCACTGTCCACGTGGACAGCCCGACTATTCCAGATCGGTCCACCGAGGACACGCCACCTGGGAAAACACCCGGTGGCATCACACCCACCGGCATGACCGTGCCGTTACCACCGCTGACTCCTGTCTGACCTCTCCGCGGTGCTCATCACCGCACAGCCCTGACGGTCAACCGTTGTGATCATCCCAATGGTTGCCGGGTTCGATTCCCGCAAGGGCACGCTGCGCACAACCGATCCGACCGTTGCGCCCGTCGTCATCGCCTCGCCCGACGCAAACCAGCAGGCAGCCAGTAGCCCAGTCCTGAGTCTGGCTCTCAGGCCACCGATCTCGACGTCGCGAATCGAGACCAGGTGCCATGACGAAACCGCTTGCCCTCGTTGGCAAGTGGCTAAGAGTCGTGGCCTGACGCGATCAAGGGCTCGGGTTCGTGGGTCGATCCGGGATGGGGCAACAACGCGCGGCCCGATAGGTCCGTTGGTCCTGCTCGGGAAGTGTCCAGCCCACGCGGGCGAGCGGGCGAGGTGTCCAGAAAGGTCCCCTTAGAACCTCTCAAATGAGATCGTCGGGGCTCTGAGCGGTCCACAACTGTTCAAGTCTCAGATCACCCGGAACCCGTACACAGCAGAATCTGCAGTGCCTTGCGGTGGAACTCTGGTCGGGGGGTGGGGGTTGGTCCCCCAGGGGCTGAGGTCCGAGGTTGGTTTGGTGGTGTCGGCGCAGGTGTCGGCTCTGCTCTTTCATGTGGAGCGTCGTGGCCGGCCCTTCGCACGTCAGGTTGGCGGTTGACGCCGACACCACCAGGTCTCAGCTGCCGCTGTGTGTGGTGATGCGGGAGAACGCGGCGGGGCGCGAGAATCCGAATGCGATGCGCGCGAACGATCGCAGTGCCACCGACAGGCTGCCGAAGTAGGCTTCGTGGCTGATCTCGGCGGCGACGGCCCCGCGTTGTACGAGGTGCAGGTGTCGGCTCGGGATGGCCCACACGTCACCGGTGGTGATGTACTCGGAGACGACGACGGGGACGCCGCCGATGTTGGTGGCGGTCGGCATGCTGGGGTCGGGTCCGAGGACCGGCCGGATGCTGCCGGATTCGTCCTTGAGGGTGGCGAGCCCGAGTGCGTCGTCGGGGTGTGCGGCATAGAAGTTGACCTGCTCACCCAGTGTTTCGGCATGGAACTTCGCCGCGGCGAACGCATCGAGGTTCGACCATGTGCCGCCCGCGTGAATCACGTTGACGCCGGTGACGTTGCGCAGTCCGGCCGGTGCCTTGGTGTTGCTGGCGTTGCTGCCGAACAGGGCGGCGTCGATCTTGCGTCCGAGGTCGCGGCCTTGGCCGGCGAGGACCGCGGTGGACAGCTGGCCCTGGTCGTCGAAGAATTGGCGGCTAACCTTGGACAGGACGGCGATGGTCTTGGGTTCGACGTCGATGCCGTCGAGGGTGGCGTCGGTGACGTCGAGGTCCTCGCCCTCTTCCACCCACTGCGAGGTGGGGTCACCTCCGAAGGTTGGGATCCGGATCTTGGTGGCTTCGATGGGGACGTGGGTGGCGATACGGAAGGCGACGGCCTCGGCCGTCAGGGCTTCGTCGACGTAGGCGCCGGAGATTTCGGGTACCCACTGGTCGGGTGCCACGGACAGGAAATGAGCCATGATGATGGGCCTTTCATGCTGCGAGCACACACCCCGAGAGGTCGGGTGCGCGCGTGAATTAATGTGCAGTACAGGCCATTTCGGCTGGGGATGGCGTTTCGCCCTCAACCCGGTTCGGTGGCTCCCCGTGTTTCACGGTGCACCGACTTGGAGTCGCGGCCCGCTGGCGGGCATTTCGCCTACTGAGCGGGCCGGGACATCCCATTTCTCCCGAAAGAGAGGAGGCCGCAAGGGCTCCCGGTTTCAGTATAGGGTCAGTCAGTCTGTGTCGCTGGCGAGTTTCAGTGCGACACTACGCAGATGCTCCACCCAGTCGGCATTGGGTCGGGTGGTGTCCTTCGGGTCGCGCGCACCAGGTGCAGCACTGGCGACGGTGAGCAGCGCGAGAACGAAGGCGTCGATGCGGTCCGCACCGTGCGCCTCGGTGATGAGACTCTCGACTCCTGCGGTGTCGCCGGTCAGCCAGTGGATCATGGCTGCGGTGGCGCGTTGGCAGTCGTCGGGGGTGATGGTGCGTTCTGTCATTTCGGGTCTCTCTGGTTGTCGAGGTAGGTGGTGATACAGGCTTCGCAGGTCCAGCGGTGGACGGAGCCACGGTAGACGCGCGCCGGTCCTCCGCATCGTCGACACACGAACGGGGTGTCGGTACGGATGCGTCTGCGGTAAGTGTTGTTGTCGCTCAAGGGTTCTCCAGTTCGTCGATGGTGTCGTGGATGTGGTCGGCGAGTCGGCGCGCCTGATCTGGTGTGTACGTCAGACCGGCGAACGAGATCATGTGTCCGTCGGTGGCGACCGTCGGGATCGCATCGGCAGGTCGGCACCTGTGGCACATGCGAGTGACTGACTTCGTGCTGCGCCCGCAGCCGATACACGACCGGCCCCGACGCCGCGTCACGGCTCGACCGCCCGCCGCGGCCTCCCCGACTTCGCGGGTGACCGCCCGGCGGTGACCATGCGGGCCTGGCCGGTCACCGGTTGACCGTCCCTTCCGGCGACTCGCGTTCGAACCGTTCGGCCAGCCACTCGGGTGGCGTCGCGAGGTCACCGTCACGGCGAGATTGCTCTCGGCACGAGACGGTGTTCCATCGATCACCGCGGACCTCCACGGCCGCCTTGGTGGCCGACAGCCAGCCGTCATGCGCGGCCAGGATCTCGCCGGTCTCAGCCTGGCGGGTGGTGACCTCGACGAGATGAGCGGTGGTGCCGTCCCACGGGCGGCCCGTGTACAGCTCGCAGAGCCGGGACGCAATGTCGAACGTGTCGTGGTTCATTCGGTTCCTGTCTGTCGATTCGGGCAACCGGGCGCGTGCCCCTGGGTTTCCATGTGCCATTCGCAGCGATGGCAGCGACCCAAGGCGGCGCGTTCCTCGGGCGGGATGATGTGCTGCGGTCGCGGCGAGCCATCTGTGTGCGGAACATCCGGAACGACCGGAACTGCAGGCTGTTTCTGCTGGTCAGATATGGTTTTCTGTGTTCCGGACGTGTTCCGCTTGTTCCGTCGGTCCGGAACAGTGACGGCCGATGTTCCGGACGTGTTCCGGACGTGTTCCGGACGGAAACCGGCCCTGACCTGCGATGTTCCGTCTGTATCGGTTGTTCCGCTTACAGATGGGTTCTCGCTCGGTAGGTAGCGTTCCCATGCCGCCAGTCGCCGTTGGTCCAAAGGCTTGCCCCAGAGGTCCGCCCACTCGCTTTCCTCGCCATCGGTCAGGTCGGCGATGATGTCGGCCGACCACATCGCGTCGCGCTCCTTGAACACGGCGCGGACGTCGCGGAGGAGGCGGGCACCGAGGGACAGTTCCTCGGGATCCGAATCGAGCACGAAGTGTCGGCACGCCGCGCGGGCCTTGTCCGGCCACTCACCACCGGCCGTATCAGCGATCGCGATGAGGGCCTCCCACACTTCGGCGGGGCGGTCGCGCACACCCTTGGGCATGGCGGGTCGGGCGTCGGCGAGGTCGGCTCGGTTGGCCCCGTCTCGGTAGACGGCGCGGTCGATCTGTACGTCAGGATCGGACTTCATCTCGTGCTCTTTCCGTTCAGGATTGCTTGTACACGATCGGTCATGCCGGGGGTGGTGGGTGTGACCCCGCCGGGTGGTGTTTTCCCTGGTGACTCGTCAGGCTCGGGTACACCCTGTACCTTGGGTACACCGTCCCTGAGCTGCGAATATGGTGGGTGTACCCCTGGTACACCCTGTACCTCGCCGAGACGAAAGCGTGAGCCCCGATCAACCCTCGTCTCGATGACCTGACCGGACTCCACGAGTTCGGCGACCGCGGCCCCGAAGTAGTCGCGAAGGTCTGCCTTCAGCTTCGACCGGATCTCATTCGCCGGGAGTTCGCCACGGCGATCGAGCCACCGGATGACGGCCTCCTTCGACCTGGCGAGTTTCCTGTCGGCCACCACTTCGTCACGCTCGGCGACGGCGTGCGCCTTGGCTCGATTCGATCGACGGATGGCCTCAGAGAGCGTGTTGTCGACGCGGGCGCGGGTCCGGTCCGATACCCGCATGATCGCGCCGGCAAGCGCCCAATCATCCATCTCGATGTCGGTGTGACGGCTGTCGAGCAGCATCAGGCCGGCGGCGACCTTGAGTCGGGTCAGCATCCGATGTCCGTCGCCGAGGTCGACGTCGGAGTCCTCGCGCAGAACCGCACGGCGGTGCGCGCGGATCCGGTCGGCCACCTCGTCGGGCACCACCAGGACCCGGCCGCGCAACGACCGTTCGACCCGTAGCGGTGCGACGGGCTCGGGTGTCTCGTCGGGGGTGTCGTGGTCGGCGGTCGGCATCCACAGCACGCGCTGACGGGTGCCCGCGGTGTCGGCGGCGAGGATGCCGGCGCGCTCGGGTTGCACCCCGACGATGACCGCGGCCCGGTACGTGTGGGCCGGAACGATCACCCGACGGTCGGGGCTTGAGTTGGCCGCGCCGAGAGTGGAGCCACTGTAGAGCTGACGCAGCGTCGGCAGCAGCGTCGAGCCCTGGCGGGCGGCGATCGCTGCCACGGTGTCAACCTCGGTCGCAGTCAGTAGCGCTCTGTCGATCCGTTCGACCGGCGGTTGATCCTTGCGCGGTGCCGGTGGTTCGGCGAAGGTCCGGCCGACTCCCTCGCCGGTTCCGAGTGGCAATTCGGCGATGTCGGGTAGATCGGTGCAGGTGCGCGCGGCCGACTCGGTGGTGTCCTTCCCGGCAGCCGACGAACCGACCAGTGCCACAACCAGATTCAGCGACGCAGGGCCACCGATGATCGCCGGTAGCACGACGTCGGGGCCGGTGGAGACGATGACGCGGGCCAGCACTGAACCGAGCAGCGACCACGGCGAGACCATCGACGCGCGGGCGTGCGCGAGGACGTGAGCCAGTGATGGCCGTGACCAGAACTCTTCGGGAGTCATCCGATCACCCGCTTGATGTACGCCTGATCGCGATCGCGGACCCGCTTCGCCACCCTCGACCAGTCGGCGGCCTCGGCCACGGCCAGCGCGGCGTCCTTTGCTGCGTCCCGACGGCCGGCGAGCGCATGCATCTGCTCGGTGAGGACGTGCAGGGTGCCTGCCGTCAGAACAGCAATCAGCTTGCCGGGATGCTCGTCGCTGAGCGCGACCCATTCGGGTGAACCGGCCGTTGGTGCAGGACCACCGTTCGCGCCGACGAGTCTCTGTACGTAGCAGCGTGTTTCGACATACGGATCACGCATCTGCCACCGCCTTGCGCCGGCAGGCCGGTCCGACACCGAGGGCGCGGGATCGGCGCGCGGTCAGCGGGGCACCACAGACCAGGCACCGCACGGCCAGGATGTAGGTGCCCTCACGAAGTGCCGCCAACATCAGGCGGTCGGCCGGGTCGAGATAGGTGTCGAGGTCGATGTCGCTGATAGACTCAGCGGTGATCCGCCCACCATGAGGATCTCCGCCACGCCCCGGTTCCGTCGCCGGGGCTGGCTTCATTTCGGGGGTCATTCCGTGTCGCCCCCAAGCGCGTCGAGATCGACCTCGGTCAGTCCGAGGTCCGCGTGATCACTGAGGTGGTCGTACTCGGGGCCGGTCATGCCGCACCGCCGAACGGAGTCATCGAGGCGTCAACCTCGTTCAAGTCGATGCGAATAACTCTGCGGCCGTTGCGGTATCCACAGATACGCCCATCCGCGATCATTTGACGAATGGTGCGATCTGTGACGCCGATGTAGTCGGCGGTCTGTTGAATCGACGCCCATCGTTTGGGCTGAGTGGGTGCTGCCATTTGCGTTTCTCCCTGAAAACGAGAAACACCGAGCACAACATAGGCCATCTGGGCCTTTGCTGGTGCTCGGCTACCGTTTCGGTGTCACGCGGTGGCGACTTGCCGTTAATCGAAACCCCCACGACCGCGCCATTTCGGCTCTCACCCGTTTCGGGGGAGGGTCGCTACTGCCTTCGACTAGCTTTCGGTGTTCGGTTGTTGCGCCACGAGTTTCCGCGACACTCCTGTAGTTGTACACGAGAATGCGGGAGTCGCAAGGTCACCCCTATGGTGTGTCGCCGACCAGTTTCGACAGACCCTCGGCGATCTTCCTGTCCCGGCCCTTCGCCGCATGCTGGTACCGCATGGCAGCCGACACCGTCGAATGTCCAAGGCGTGCTTGGAGTTCGGCGAGCGTCGCACCGGTCGCGGCGGCCAGGACGGCCCCGGTGTGACGCAGGTCGTGGAACCGGAGATCGGGACGTTTCGCCGCCTGGCGGGCTGGGTAAAAGTAGCTGTAAAGCGTTGTCGGCGTGAGGTATCCGCCCTCGGGTGCCGGGAACAGCAGTGCGGTGGCTTCCTTGCCGGTGTGCTCGGCGAGGTGCGTTGCGACGGCCGGGAGCACGTGCGGCGGGATGTGGACGACGCGGGTACCGGCGTCCGACTTGGCGCTGTCTTGCATGACGTACTTGGTTTCCTCGGCGTCCCACACGGCGCCCCGGGTGATCGACACCGAACCGGCGACCAACTGCCACTGGCCGTCGTCGTCGACCTCGTACTCGAGTGTGACGTCGCGTCGGCGAATCTCGATGAGTTCGCCGAACCGGAGAGCGCACCACGCGGCGAACAAGGTCATGAGTTGGTATCGGGGCGGCATGGTCTCGACGATGGTCGCCAGTTCCTCGACGCTCGCCGGGACGGTCCGGGACCGGCGGCGAGCCGATCCGGCACCCTCGACGCGGCACGGGTTCGCGGCGACCAACTCGGAGTTGTAGGCGCTCGTCATGATCGTGCGCAGTAGTGAGTACGCGTGGGCGCGCATCGTCGGCGCGTCGGGGAGTAGGTGGTCGTGCCACGCGCGGACGTCGGCCGGGGTGATCTGGTCGAGTCGCTTCGCCTTGAACGTCGGCAGGATGTGGAGATCGAGCAGGGAGCGGTAGTGGTCCCGAGTCCGGATCTTCAGCGGCCGGCCGCGGACCAGGCGGGTCTTGAGCCACTGGTCGGCGTAGATCTCGAACAGGGGTGATTCCGCCTTGTCGGCGTCGACCGCATTCCAGAGCCCTCGGTCGATTTCTCGGCGTCGATCGGTCAGCCAGGCCTCGGCGTCGATCTTGTCGGCGAATGTGTGGGGTGCCTTGTGGAGCTTGCCGTCGGGGCCGGTGTAGTTCGCCTGCCAGCGCTTCGACTTCGTCGGCATCTGCCGGATCATCCCGAAGCTTCGTTTGCCGCGTCCGGTCACGTCTCACCCCTTGCATAATGTTTGCAGAATGAATCTAGCAAACGTTCCGCTTGATTCCGCGTGCTTCACACTGTACTGTCGGCCGTACCCGCTGGTAGATGCACCATTCCGGCAGGTGAGGGCCTTATCTGAGATCACCCGATTGTACTGGTTCGAGTCCAGTTGGGGGAGCAAGTAAACCGCCTGGTCACAGGCGGTTTTTTGCTTTCACGGGTATGTCACTTGCCAGATGCACGCTGAACTTCCACCTGCACGCAATACATTCCGTGCAGGTGGGAGTTCAGCCTGCGGGGTTCGCTGGCAGGTGCCTGAAGCTCGGCGGTGTCGCCATTTCCTCGGCCTTGTCGGGACAGTCGAAGAACCGTTGTGCGACTTCGCCATTGCGGCCGCGACAACACAGGCCTCACTTCCGGCCCGACATCCTGATGCGACACCAGCGTCACCAGCGTTGGGATCAGCAGTTCTCGGCTGCTGTCGTTGATCACTCGCCAGGTAATGACGATGCCCGCATCGGTGATTGCCACGTGGGCATCAAGGGCCGCCCCGGCCGGGAGTGTGGCGCCACCGCCCAGGGGGCCGGAGGTTGGTTGTCCGAGAACAGCACTGGCAAAGAAGGGACGCGCCGCTCAGGGGGGCTCCGAGTGTGTCGGGGACGCTGACGGTGATGGCCCCGTTTCGGTCTGTACCCCGCAGTTGACGGTCTTGCGCAGCGCCGATGTGCCGCCGGGTACTTGAAACACCTTCCGCCCCAACATCCAGGGCACGCGCGTGGGCGGCAGATACTCCCGCCTGCACACAATGCCTTCCATGCAGATGGGAGTTCAGCGTGTATCTGCGACGGGCCGGCCGACTCGGCGTCAGTCCCAAATACCCGTCTGCTCAAGGTGTTTGACGAGTCGCGCGGCGCCGTCGGTGAACTGGCGGCGGGTCTGGGTGATGATCTCGTCGTGGTCGCCGGAACGGTAGGCGGTCAGGAGTCGGTCGTGGCTGTCGACGGCGACCTCACCCCATTCGCGATCGGAGGCGTAGAGCTGGGTGGGGGTGTAGCGCGTCGCCGAGAGCAGGAACCAGGCGAGCTTCTTGCCGGCCGCGATCAGGTTGTGGGTGCGGTGGAACTCGAACTCGGCGTCGGTGACGGCGGCGGTGTCACCGGCGTCGACCGCCTCGCGGAGTGTGCGATTGCACCATTCGAGTTCGGCGAGTTGATCTTCGGTGATCACCTCGGCGGTGCGCAGGGCGAGTTTGACGGCGATCTCGCCCTGCAACCAGAACAGGTCGTCGACGTCGATGCGGTCGAGATCGGACACCCGGTAGCCGCGGTGCGGTTCGAGGCTGACCATCCCTTCACCCCGGAGGGTGAGCAGCGCCTCGCGGACCGGGGTGACGCTGACGCCGAGCCGTTCGGCGGTCTCGTCCAGGCGGATGAACTCGCCGGGCCGGAAGTCGGCGGTCATGATCAGATGCCGGAGATGGGCGGCCACCTCCTCCGACAACTGCGGTCGGCGCCGCAGACGGGACCGGTCGGCCCCGCCCGCGGCTGCCTTCGGGCCCTCAGAGCCCGTAGGTCTTGCCGATGATGTCGCGCTGGATTTCATTGGTGCCACCGTAGACCGTCGAGATGATTGCGCCACGCATGAGGCGTTCCGCGTCGAACTCTGTTGCGTAGCCGTAACCGCCCATCATCTGCATGGCGTCGATGGTCATCCGCTTGGACGTCTCGGTCGCCTTGAGCTTGGCCATCGATGCCTCGCGGGGCAGCAGCTTCTTCGGGTTGGCGTCGGCCTGCTCGGCCACCGAGTACACCAGGAGTTTGGTGCATTCGATCTCGGTGGCCAGATCGGCCATCCGGTGCCGCAACGCCTGGAACGTGCCGATCGGGCGGCCGAACTGCTTGCGCTCGGTGATGAAGGACAGGGTGTCGGCGAAGGACCGTTGGGCGACGCCGAGCTGCATCGCGGCCAGGATGAGGCGTTCGGTGTTGAGCCCGGCCATCAGCTGGTTCCAGCCGTTGCCGACCTGACCGACGACGGCCGAGTCCGGCACGCGGACGTTGGTGAAGTAGAGGTCGTTGACCTCGCGGCCGCCGAGGGTGTCGATGCCCTGGATCTCCAGGCCCTCGGTGCCTGCCGGGATGTGGAATTGGGTGAGGCCCTCGTGCTTCTTGCCGGTCTTGTCGGTGCGGGCGATCAACAGGATCGACTTCGCGAAGTGCGCGTTGGAGCACCAGGTCTTCTGGCCGTTGATGACCCAGCCGCCGTCGACCTTCTCGGCGCGGCACGACAGGTTGGCGACGTCGGAGCCGGCCTCGGGTTCCGACATCGAGATCGACAACGAGTCGCCGTCGGCGACGCCGCTGAGCACCTCTTTCTTCAGCTGTTCGTCGGCGAACTTCTGGTAGGCGGCCGCGGTGATCAGGGTGGGGCCGATGCCGCCGATCGGGGCGTTGCCGCGCATCGCCTCCTCGAGCAGGATGCACATCTCGACGTTGCCGGCGTCGGCGCCGCCGTACTCCTCGGGAACGAGCAGTCCGGTCCAGCCGAGCTCGGCCATCTTCTTGTACAGCTCCTGCGAATGCAGCTCGGCACCGTTATCGGTCAAGGCGTCGCGCTGCTCGCGGGTGCCGGCCTCGCGGCGGCAGAAGTCGGCGACGGCCTGTGCGAAGGCCGTCTGTTCGTCGGTGAAGGAGACCATGGCGGTCGGGACCTTTCTGGCGGGGAGTCGGGTGGCAACGGCATGGCGCCGGATGACCCATTAAATCACATATATTTGATATGAGAAGCGGTGATCGGCGCCACAGCCGAGGTCGCTACATTGGTGGCCATGCCCAAGTCCGCGCCCGCGCCCCGACGGCCGAGCCTCGCCGGTGACCCTGACGCACCGAATGACGCGATCGACCCCGGCGCCGTCGACCCCGACACGATCGACCCCGACGCGCATCCGTCGGAAATGGAGTCCCGCGACACCGAAGATCGAGCGCCGGCCACCGATACCGCCGGCGACGATGTGACCCCGCTGGACGGTCAGAGTTTTCTCGACGCCAATCGGCGCAACCGGGAGCAGATCCGTGCCGATGCCGAGCGCAAGGCCGACAAGCGACGCGGACGCACCGTCGACCTGAACAAGACCGACGCGGCGGACGAGACCGTCGGGGACGCATCCGCCGAGGCGTCCCGGGCCGCCGATCCCGATCGGATTCCCCGCAAGATGGACGGCTCGTCGTCATCCGGCCCGCGGCGGCGCCGACGGAAGCTGCAGATCGCCGGTAGCCGACGGCTGTTTGCACTGGTGGCCGCTCTGGTCGCGGTGGTGATCGCGTTGGCTGTGGCCACGGGTGTCCTGGCCGTCCAACTCGCCGACGCGAAGCAGGCGGCCGCCGCGGGACCGTCGAATGCCGACCGCGTCGCCGTCATTGATGCGGCCAAGCGGTATGCGGCATCGTTGAGTACCTATGACGCGGCCGATTACAACGATCTCGATCGCCGGATCCGTGAGGTGTCGACGCCCGCATTCGCCAAGACCTTCATCGCGTCGTCGCAGGATGCCCGTGCCGGTAACGCGAATGCCAAGGGCGTGTCGAAGGGTACCGTCGAGCACGCCGGGATCGAGTCGATGAGTGATGCGCATGCGGTGGTGCTGGTCTCGATCGATCAGAAGGTGACCTCACCCGAGGTGTCCAGTCAGGTGCCCGACGGGATCACCTATCAGTCACGCGCATTGGTCACCCTCACCCACCAGGACGGTCGTTGGCTGCTCGACGGCTTCGAGGTCGACAACTAGCATCACCGCCAGTTCAGTTGTTCCCCAACAGGATTTGTACTCCCACCGCGGTGATTCGGTGGGCATCGGGTGCGGCGGTGTCGCGCACCAGGTCGGCGACGGCGGCCAGTGCCGCATGCACCAGGAAACGGGCGGCGGTGGCCGTGGTGTCCGGGCGTTCGCGGGTCACCCACGTCGCCCATTCCTCGACATTGAGGCGCTGGTGATGTCGCAGCGTGGTGCGGGTCGCGGTGCCGAGATGACCCACCTCCGTCTCGTACACGGCGATGAGATGTGGATTGCTGCAACACAACTCGACGTATCGGCGCACCAGTTCGGTGATCGCCTCGCGGGGGGTACGCGACGCGGCGAGGGCGTCGGCGATGATGGCGGCCATCCGGTCCTGTGCCCGCAGGAACGCGGCCTCGAGGATTGCGACCTTGCTCGGGAAGTAGCGGTACACGCCGGACGCGCCGACACCGGACGCCTGGCCGATGTCCTCGATGGTCACATCGTGAAAGCCGTTCGCCGCGAACAGGTTGATCGATTCGGAGAGAATCGTCTCGCGGCGGGCGCTCGGCGCGAGGCCGGTCGGCTGAGCGGCGACCTCGACCGGACAGGGCAGATCCAGATCGACCAGAGTCATCGCCGCGTCACGTAGGAGAGACGCGACCTCGCGGGCCGGCAGTGACGCGCGGTGGGTGGCGGGGCTCGCCACCACACTGGTCATCGCCGCGGTCAACAGATCGGCATCTTGGCGGTCGAGGTCGGCGCGCACGCCGACGAGGGCGCGGCGCAGGCGGCGGTGCTGGTCGATGACCACGCTGCGGACGTACTCGTGGTCCGCGCCGATGAGATATCGCGATTCCCAGCGGTAGAGGCCACCGGTCCGGCGATTGTCGACGGCGGTGGTGGCGATGGCGGCGAGCAACTGTGCCAGTTCGGTCCGCGGATCGTCGGTGCTCACGTCGATGCCGTCGATCGCCTCGGCCAGACGTTGCGCCAACGACGACGTCGCCTCGGCGAACAGGGCGTACTTGTTCGGGAAATGTCGATAGAGTGCGGGCGCCGAGACGCCCGCGGCCTCGGCGATGTCGTCGAGGCGTACCGCGTGATAGCCCCCCTCGCTGAATCGGCGCGCGGCGACCTCGATCAGGTGACGTCGACGATCGGCGGGTCGGCGTACCCGCTCCCGGCGCTGCGCCGACTCGGTCCGGCGCGGGCCGTCGGGGGAGTCAACAGAGCTGCGGACAGTCACAGGGGGTCAGCGTAGCCGGAGACTCGCTTCGCCATCGGAAAGACGGGGAAAGTTGCGAAAACTGCAGGCAAACTGGCTGTTGCGATCATATATGTTAATCGATATTCTCGTGATTCAGGTCTCATCATGGTGTACGGTGAGCGCTGTGTGACCCGCGTCGACGCGGGTCGGGAAACGACGTCAGGGGAGTGGTGGGCGACAACATCAACGATGGTGAGGCGACCGGTGTCGTGGTCTCGCTGGACGACGACGGCGTCGGCAGGCTGACGATCTCGCGCCCCGAGCGGATGAATGCACTCGACACCGCGGCGAGCACCACGATCATCGACACGTTGCACCGCTGGGCCGCCGACGACGCGGTGCGCGTCGTCGTGCTCGACGGTGCCGGCGGCAGTTTCTCCACCGGTGCCGACGTGACGTCGATGGCCCAGGGCGGGGCGATCGACGGCTTCAGCAAGGATCAGGCGCGCGGCATCATCTCCAACGGTTCGGACCTGGCCCGCGCCGTGCGCGCGGTTCCGGTGCCGGTGGTGGCGGCGGTGGACGGTGCGGCCGCCGGTATCGGCGCCTCGTTGGCGCTCTCGGCCGACCTGATCTACGCCACCGCACGCTCGTACTTCCTGCTCGCCTTCATCAACATCGGACTCATGCCCGACGGCGGGGCGTCGATGCTGGTGTCCGCCGCGGTCGGGCGGGCACGGGCCAACGCCATGGCCTTGCTCGGCGAAAAGCTGCGTGCGCCTGCGGCATTCGACGCGGGACTGATCACCGATGTGGTGGCCGACCGGGAAGTGCTGGACGAGACCGTCGGCGGCGTGGTCGCCAAACTCGCCGCCGCCTCGCCGACCGCCCTGCGGCTGACCAAGGCGGCGCTCGACGCACACACGATGGCCGGATTCGAAGAGGCACTCGGCCGCGAACTCGACGGCCAGACCACCTTGCTCCAATCTCCCGAATTCTCCGCGGCGCTCGCGGCATTCGCCGCTGCCCGTCACTGACCGCCCGGTCGGACGTCCACGGCGTCCGACCCCGACACGCCCCGTTCGATCGACAACCGAGCCCCGTTGCTCGCCAAGCATGAAGGAGCCATCGCCGATGACTGCCACCCTCGACAACGACCAGGACCTGACCACCGAGCCGCTGCGGTCGCGGCGCAATCACTGGAACAACCAGGTCAAGCGTCATGCCGCGATGAACCCGGACGGGCCCGCGCTGAAGTTCCTCGGCAATGTCACCACCTGGAAGCAACTCGACGAGCGGTCCCGTTCCTTCGCGGCGGCGTTGAGCCGTCGCGGCGTCGGCTTCGGCGACCGCATCCTGCTGGTGCTGCTCAACCGCACCGAGTACGTCGAGGCCGTGATGGGCGCCAACCTCATCGGGGCCATCCCGGTGCCGGTCAACGTGCGGATGAGCCCGGCCGAGATCTCCTTCCTCGTCAGTGACAGCGGCGCGAAGGTCATCGTCACCGAGTCGCTGCTCGCGCCGCTGGCCGACGCCGTCGGTGCCGCGACCGGGGCCATCGAGCAGATCATCGTCGTCGGCGACACCGCCAACGACGCGCATCTGTCGTTCGAGGCGCTGGCGAACGAGGATTCCGCCGATCTCCCGGAGATCGACGTCCCCGAAGAGACCATCGCGCTCATCATGTACACCTCCGGCACCACCGGAAAGCCCAAGGGCGCCATGCTGACCCACCAGAACCTGCAGGCGCAGGCGGTGACCTGTCTGCAGGCGCTGCACACCCGGACCGACGACATCGGCTCGTGTGTGGCACCGATGTTCCACATCGCCGGTCTCGGTGCGATGGCACCGCTGATCTACATGGGTGCGCTGTCGGTCATCCACCCGCTCGGTGCGTTCGACCCCAACGACATGCTCGACACCCTGGAGAAGGAGGGCACCACCTCCATCTTCCTGGTGCCCGCGCAGTGGCAGGCCGTCTGCGCCGCGCAGCAGGCACGTCCGCGTGACCTCAAGCTGCGCGTGATCAGCTGGGGTGCCGCACCCGCGTCGGACTCGGTCCTGAACGCGATGAACGAGACCTTCCCCGAGGCGCTCAACGTCGCGGTGTTCGGTCAGACCGAGATGTCGCCGATCACCTGCGTGCTCGAGGGTCGTGACGCGTTGCGCAAGCTGGGATCGATCGGCAAGGTGGTCCCGGCGGTGACCGCGCGCGTCGTCGATCCGGAGATGAACGACGTCGCCCCCGGCGAGGTCGGCGAGATCGTCTACCGCGGACCCAACATGATGAAGGGCTACTGGCAGAACCCGCAGGGCACCGCCGACGCGTTCCACGGTGGCTGGTTCCACTCCGGCGACCTGGTCCGTCAGGACGAGGAGGGCTTCCTCTACGTCGTCGACCGCGCCAAGGACATGATCATCTCCGGCGGCGAGAACATCTACTGCGCCGAGGTCGAGAACGCGCTGTTCGGCCACGACAAGATCGCCGAGGCCGCGATCATCGGTCGGGCACACGAGAAGTGGGGCGAGGTCCCGGTGGCCGTCGTGGTGCTCGCCGAAGGCGTCGACGACCTCACGCTGACCGATCTCGAGCCGTACCTGAACGAGAACCTGGCCCGGTTCAAGCATCCCAAGGACCTGGTCATCGTCGACGAGCTGCCCCGCAACGCCGGTGGCAAGGTCATCAAGCCGACCCTGCGGTCGAGCTACGGCAGCAAGGACGCCCGACTCTCCGACTGATCCGGATCGACATCGGCGACGACAGCCGCGGCACCGCGTTCCCTCCTGGTCGGGAGGGGTGTGCCGCGGCTGTCGGCGTCGGTGGACGCGGTGCGCACGGAGAAAAACTGCAACACGTTACACACCAAAACTGAAACACGTTACAATTCTGACCGGAGGCGTGACACGGGTCACGCTGCCTGGTTCTGCTGGTGAGGAATCCGCCCCGGTCGCGTCTGACGTGGCCGGCAGTGGCGTTCCGGGCCGGTCACGAGTGGAGGTTCACGTTGAAGACCAAGGGCGCGCTGCTGCGCGAACTCAACAAGCCGTGGGAGATCGAAGAGATCGAGATCGGCGATCCGAAGGCACACGAGATCAAGATCCGGATGGAAGCGGCCGGAATGTGCCACTCCGATCATCACCTGATGACCGGCGGAATCCCGATGGCGGGTTTCCCGATCCTCGGCGGCCACGAGGGCTCCGGTGTCGTCGAGGAGATCGGTGAGGGCGTCACCGACTTCGAGGTCGGCGACCACGTCGTTCTGTCGTTCATCCCGTCCTGCGGCAAATGCCCGTCCTGTAAGTCGGGGATGGCCAACCTGTGCGATATGGGTGCCATGCTCCTACAGGGAGAAGCTGTCTCCGACAACACCTTCCGCATCCACACGGCCCAGGGTGAGAACGTCTACCCGATGACGCTGCTGGGGACGTTTGCGCCGTACATGGTGGTTCACGAGGCATCGGCGGTCAAGATCGACAAGTCGATCCCCTTCGAGGTCGCCGCGCTCGTCGGGTGCGGTATCCCGACCGGCTACGGCTCGTCGACCCGCAGTGGCGATGTGCGTCCCGGCGAGGACGTCGCCATCGTCGGCGTCGGCGGCGTCGGAACCGCGGCGTTGCAGGGTGCGGTCATCTCCGGCGCGCGCAACGTCTTCGCGATCGACCCGGTCGAGTGGAAGCGCGAACAGGCGATGAAGTTCGGTGCCACAAAGACATTCGCCTCGGTCGAGGAGGCCGCCCCAGCGATCGCCGAGATCACCTACGGCCACATGGCACACAAGGTGATCGTCACCGTCGGTGAGGTGCACGGCAAGGATGTGGACTCGTGGATGGGGATCACCGCCAAGGGTGGCACCTGCGTCCTGACCGGCATGGGCAACATGCTCGAATCCGACGTGACCCTCAACCTCGCGATGCTGACCCTGTTGCAGAAGAACCTGCAGGGCACCATCTTCGGCGGCGCGAACCCGAAGCTCGATATCCCGCAGCTGCTGTCGATGTACCGGCTGGGCAAGCTCAACATCGAGGACATGATCACCCGGCAGTACCGCCTCGACCAGATCAACCAGGGCTACCAGGACATGCTGGACGGCAAGAACATTCGTGGCGTCATCCGCTACACCGACGAGGATCGGTGAGCCGACCCGCGTACGCTGCGTGATGTGTCAGCACTCGATGCCCTCGCGCAGTGGCCCGTCGACCACGTGTCGGCGGTCTGTGTCAGCGGAAACCGGATAGTCGCCGAGTACGGCGACACACACCGGGCCTACGAACTCGCCTCGGTCACCAAACTCCTGGTGGCCGAGGCGGTTCTCGTCGCGGTCGAGGAGGGCGCCGTCGATCTCGACGACGCCGCCGGACCGCCCGGTGCCACCATCGCGCATCTGCTCGCCCACGCCTCGGGGCTGGCGTTCGACAGTCGCGAGGTGCAGGCGCCGGTGGGTACCGCCCGGATCTACTCCAGCGCCGGCTTCGAGGTGCTCGCCGAGACCGTCGAACGGGCGACCGACATCGCGTTCGCCGACTACCTCGCCGATGCGGTGTGCGCGCCGTTGGGCTTGTCGGCGACCGCGCTGGTGGGTCCGGCCGGCCACGGGGCGACCTCGACGGCGGCCGACCTCGGCGTGTTCGCCGCCGACCTGCTGTCGCCGCGACTGATCTCGACGGAAATGTCGGCCTCGGCGACGTCGGTGTGGTTCCCCGGTCTCGACGGCTTCGTCCCGGGGTACGGAAAGCACCGGCCCAACGACTGGGGACTCGGGTTCGAGATCCGGTCCCACAAGTCGCCGCACTGGACCGGGAAGACCAACTCGCCGTCCACGTTCGGTCATTTCGGTCAGTCGGGAACCTTCCTCTGGGTCGACCCCGACCTCGATGCCGCGTGCGTCGTGCTCACCGACCGGCCGTTCGGTGCCTGGGCGAAACCGCTGTGGAGCGAGTTCAACGACGCCGTCGTCGCCGAACTACGGGCGTCTCGTTGACCACATTGAACGCACGAATTGTCACCAGGAACTAGCGCAACACGTGCATCGTCAGGCACAATTGAACGCAGAACTGTGATATCCGGTGTTGCGAGGTGTGTTGGGGAAGACGTTCCTCGTCGACAACCGGAGGTGAACAAGGTGCGCAATCTGAATCAGTTTGCGGACATGACAACAGGAGTGGTGTACATCCACTCGGCGCCGGTGGCGCTGTGCCCGCATGTGGAGTGGGCTCTGTCGTCGACCCTGAATGCACGCGCGAACCTGAAGTGGTCGGCACAGGACGCCGAGCCCGGTCTGCAGCGTGCCACCGTCGACTGGGCGGGCCCGGTCGGTACCGGCGCGCGTCTGGTGACCGCGCTGCGCGAGTGGTCGGCGCTGCGCTTCGAGGTCACCGAGAACGCCAGTGAGGGCGTCGACGGCGAACGCTTCTGCTACGTGCCCGGATTGGGTCTGTGGCGCGGTTCCATGAGCGCCAACGGTGACGTGATCATCGGTGAGACCCAACTGCGCGCCATGATCGAGTCGCAACCCGACAGCGCCGGCCTGGCCGGCGAGATCGAGTCGGCACTCGGCACCGCGTGGGACAACGCACTGGAGAACTACCGGATGGGCGGCTACGGCGCCGAGGTCACCTGGCTGACGCAGCGGGTGGGCTGAGCTTCGAACGGCTGATCTTCGAACACCGACGAGGACACCATGTTTCGGTCCCGGGATGGATTGCCCGGGGCCGAAATGTGTTGGTGGGTGCCGTGACTACGCCCGCGGCGTGAACTGGCCGACGAGGGCGCCACTGGTGCGGGCATGGCGGACCGCGGCGTCGATACGGGTCACCGTCGTGGTGGAGAGCATCGGTACCGACCACGGACGCGAGAGAATGCCGATCAGGGTGTGCGAAGGGTTGTACACCGGGCTGCCGGAGTCGCCGTAGATCGCGAAGGCGAAGGTGTCGAACTCGACCGCGCTGACCCGATCGATCACCCCACACCGTTCACCCGGGAAGATCACTCCGGGACCGTATTTGCAGGCGATCTCGCCGAGGTGTGGTGCACCGATCCGGGTGGGATGGATCGGTGAACCGGGGACCGGGCCCACGCGCACACCCGGATGCAGGCGGATCAGGGCGTAGTCGAGTTGATCGATCTCGGTGACCTGCGTACCGGGAACCCGCCGTGCGATCACGGTGCCGAGCTCCGCGGTCTGGTCGATGGCGCGGACGGTCGACCCCAGGCCGGCGCAGTGGCCCGCGGTGAATGCGAGTTGTTGCCCGGTGCTGTCGTGTCCGGCGCCGGCGAGGACGCAATAGACCACCTGGTCGGGCTCCGGGGTGCCGGCGATGATGAGACCGGCACCCACCAGCGGGGGAGTGGGCGAGGTGGCGTGAGCCTGCGGAGCCGGGGACAACGCGACGAGTGCCGCCGACAGGCACGCCACGATCGCCGTCAGGGTGCGAATACGGGCGGGTGTCGTCGTTGACATGTTGTTGCCTCGGGTGGTGCTCATCTGGGTCCAGTGTAGGCCCAGCGGAATCGGACGCGCGTGAAATCGGCGCCATCGCAGCGTTTTTGGGTACTTGGACCTATCTGCGTGGACCCATCTGTGTGCCGGGCGCTACAGCGGAATGTTCTTGTGCCGCCCGCGTCGTGCCGGCGCGGCCGCGAGAGCATCGGCGATGATGCTGCGGGTGCGGGCGGGGTCGATCACCTCGTCGACGACGCCGATGGACTGCGCTCGGCCGACGCCGCCGGCGAGTGCCTCGTGTTCGGTGGCGAGACGATCGTGCAGGGCGTCACGTTCGTGATCGGGTGCGGCAGCGAGGGCCTTCTTGTGCAGGATGCCGACGGCGGCCTTCGCGCCCATCACGGCGACCTCGGAGCCCGGCCAGGCGAACACCGCGGTGGCGCCGAGGGCGCGGGAGTTCATCGCGATGTAGGCGCCGCCGTAGATCTTGCGGGTCACCAGCGTGACGCGCGGGACGGTGCATTCGGCGAAGGCGTGCAACAGTTTTGCGCCGCGGCGGACCACGCCGTTCCACTCCTGCCCGACGCCGGGGAGGTAGCCGGGGACGTCGGTGATGACCACCAGCGGGACGCCGAAGGCGTCACAGAGGCGGACGAAGCGGGACGCCTTCTCGGCGCTTTCGGAGTTGAGACAGCCGCCCATGCGCAGCGGATTGTTGGCGACGACGCCGACGCTGCGCCCGGCCAGCCGGCCGAATCCGATCACGATGTTGGGTGCCCATTTGGCCTGCAGCTCTTCGAAACTCGAGATCTCGGTGCGGCCGTCGGCGGCGAGCCCGCCGTCGAGGAGTGCCTCGATGACCGGATGCACGTCGTAGGCACGCCGATTCGATTCGGGCAGAAGGGCTTTGAGGTCGGTGTCGCGGGCTTGTGCGTGGGCGGGGTCGATGCTGCCCTGGGCGGCGAAGGTGTCCACCAGGCGCCGCGCCCGCCAGTAGGCGTCGGATTCGGAGTCGGCGGTGATGTGGCTGACACCGGAGCGTTTGCCGTGAGTCAGTGGGCCGCCGAGGGTTTCCATGTCGACGTCCTCGCCGGTGACGCTGCGCACCACGTCGGGACCGGTGACGAAGACGCGGCCCTCGGGGGCCATGATGACGACATCGGTCAGCGCCGGACCATAGGCCGCACCACCCGCGGCGAAACCGACGACGACGGAGATCTGCGGGACGTATCCGGACGCGCGCACCATCGCCTCGAACACCCCGCCGACGGCGTGCAGTGCCTCGACGCCCTCGGCGAGCCGGGCGCCGCCGGAATGCCAGATGCCCACCACCGGAGCCTGTTCGGTGATCGCGGTGTCGATGGCGCCGACGATGTGGGCACATCCGACCACACCCATGGCACCGCCCATCACGGTGCCATCGGTGCAGAAGGAGACGGTGCGTACGCCGTGGACCAGACCGATGGCGGCCTGCACACCCGACTTGTCGCGGGGATGCAGCAGCGACATCGAACCCTCATCGAAGAAGGTGGTCAGCCGCAACACGGGGTCGCGGGGATCGGCAGATCCCGATTGGCCGTCGATGGGGGCCAATATGGTCAACGCGTCGTCTCCTGTCGGACAGAGGTGGGCGTCAGTATCGCCCGAAGGCGATGGCCACGTTGTGTCCACCGAACCCGAACGAGTTGTTCAACGCGTAATCGATCTGACCCTTGCGGGCCTCACCGTGCACGACGTCGATCTCGCATTCGGGGTCCTGATTCTCCAGGTTGAGCGTCGGCGGGATGATGCCCTCCTCGACGCTCTTGATCGTCAGCACCGACTCCAGTGCACCGACGGCGCCGATGGAGTGGCCCAGTGCCGACTTCGGGGCGTACACCGCGGCGTGATCGCCGATGGCCGCCTTGATGCCGACCGCTTCGGCGGTGTCGCCGATCGGGGTCGAGGTGGCGTGCGCATTGACGTGGGCGATGTCGCTCTTGGTCAACCCGGCGGTCTGGATGGCGCGTGCCATCGCCCGTGCGTTGCCCTGACCACTGGGATCGGGGGCGACGAGATGGAAACCGTCGGAGGTGATCCCGGCACCGAGGACGCGTGCGTGGATGTGCGCACCGCGCGCCTTGGCGTGCTCTTCGCGCTCGAGGACCAGCATCGCGGCGGCCTCGCCGAAGACGAAGCCGTCGCGGTCCTTGTCGAACGGACGTGACGCCGCGGCCGGGTCGTCGTTGCGGGTGCTCATCGCGCGCATTATGGAGAACGCGGCGATCGGGATCGCATCGATGTGACCTTCCACGCCACCGGTGACCACCATGTCGGCGTCACCCATGACGATGTGGCGCCACGCGTGCGCGATGGCCTCGGCACCCGACGAGCAGGCGGAGACGGGCGTGATCACGCCGGCGCGGGCACCGACGTTGAGTCCGACGACGGCAGCAGGTCCGTTGGGCATGGCCATCGAGACGGCCAGCGGGGAGACCTTGCGGTAATTGCCGGATTCCTCGATGGCCTTGACCGCGTCGACCATGGCGTCACCGCCACCCTGACCGGTGCCGAGCACGACGGCCAGGCGTTCCGGATCGACCTCGGGTTCACCGGCGTGCGCCCAGAGGCGCTTGCTCATGACGTGTGCGATGCGCTCGACGTAGGCCATGCGGCGTGCCTCGACGCGGGTGACCTCCTCGGCGGGGTCGGCCAGCAGCCGTCCACCGACGCGGCAGGGGAGTTCGCCGTACTTCGTGACGAAGTCGTCGGTCAGCTCCCGGATGCCGGTCTTGCCGTCGAGGAGACCCTGCCAGGTCGAGTCGAGGTCGACGCCGAGGGAGGTGGTGGCCACCATCGAGGTGACCACCACACTCGGGAAGTTCCCGCCCAGCGTGGAGTACTCGCGGAGGGAAGGCGAGCTCACGAGTTCTGTTCTGCCTCGATCTGGGCCTGGATGGCAGCAGCGGCTTCGGGGTTCTCGGCCTCGAGCTTCTGGATGTAGCCGACGGCGTCGCCGACGGTGCGCAGGCCCGCGAGGTCCTCATCGGGGATCTTCACGCCGTACTTGTCCTCGGTCTGCACGGCGATCTCGACCATCGACAGCGAGTCGATGTCCAGGTCATCGACGAACGACTTGTCCATCGTCACCTCGGACGGCTCGATGCCGGTCACTTCCTCGATGATTTCGGCGATGCCGGCGATGAGTTGTTCCTGGGTGGCAGCCACGTGGGTGGATCCCTTCTGAATTCGAAAGTGATGTGTAACTCCGGAGCACCATGCGTGCACGACGCACTCACACGTTGCTTGGACATCCGGCACGAAGCCGGATTTCCGGGGGTCGCGGTCAGCCGCGACCGCTATCCAAGTTCGATGACCTTCTCGATGTCCTCGGGTGCCTTCCACGCGACGGTGGGAGTGCCCTTCAGTTCACGCTTGGCGATGCCGGCGAGCGCGCCGGCGGGCGGCAGTTCCACGAGAGCGGACACGCCGTTCTCGCGCAGATACGCCGAGCACAGATCCCACCGCACCGGGCGGGTGACCTGGGCGACCAGCTTGGCCAGGGCGTCGGCGCCGTCGGTGACCGGGCGGCCGTCGGAGTTCGACAGCAGGGTCCGGTCGGGGTCGGCGGGGGTGATGGCGGCGGCGGCCTCGGCCACCGCGTCCTGGGCGGGTGCCATGAAGTGTGTGTGGAAGGCGCCGGCGACCGCGAGCTTGCGGGTACGGGCGTTCTCCGGCGGGGCGGCGATCAACTCGTCGATCGCGGCGGCCCGGCCGGCGGCGACGATCTGCCCGGCCGCATTCCGGTTGGCCGGGACCAGCGACAGCTCGTCGAGGCGGGCGAGCACCTCCTGCTCGTCACCACCGAGCACCGCGGCCATGGTGGTGTCCTCGAGTGCGCATGCCTTGGCCATCTCGCCGCCGCGGATGGCGGCCAGCTTCACGGCCTCGTCGGGGCTGATGACACCGGTGATGGCCGCGGCGGCCAGTTCACCGACCGAGTGGCCGGCGATCACGGCGTCGGCGGGGAGTTCGCCGCGCTTGCGGTACTCCTCGTAGGCGAGCAGCGCCGCGGTGACCACCAGCGGCTGCGTCACCGCGGTGTCGGTGATCTCCTCCGCGGTGGCCGTGGTGCCGAGGCGGAGCAGGTCCAGACGGATCAGCTTCGACCAGGTGGCGAGCTGGTCTCGCACACCGGGAAGCTCGACCCAAGGAGTCAACATGCCGGGAGTCTGAGAGCCCTGACCGGGCGCAAGCATCGTGAGCACGTGACCAGAGAACACTGTTTGACCGCCCGATGGCGGTGTAGAGGTTTATGAACCTCAGAACAAGGATTTGTAGGGTTCCCACAAAGGTGACCGGTGCGCCACCCGCATCGTCATCACTCTGAGATTCGTTACACGAACGTGTCCTTTGGGCGTCTGCCAGCAGAAATGTGGAAACAGGCGTGTGACAAAAGTTTCTCAAGTGGCTGCAGACGATGATTCGTTCCTGAAGTGTGTCAAACGACCCACCGTTGCGGCGACACGTAAGACGTACCCGTCGCGAGGGTTAGTTGGATCACGTCCTGTGACTTCTGCAATTTTCTTCAGTCGGTACCGGACAGTATTTGGATGGATGTACAGTTCGCGCGCGCAGGCCTCGACCGAACCCCCGGAGTCGAGGTACGCCTCGAGGGTTGTGTTGAGGACGGCGCCGCCGTGGGTGAGCGGGCGAACCAGGGTGTCGATGAGCGTGGCGGTGGCCGACGCGTCGCCGTTGAGGGCCCGCTCGGGAAGCAATTCGAGACTGTGCACCGGCCGCGGGGCCCCCGGCCATCCGACGACGGCGGCGATACCGGCCATCGCCTCGGTGGCACTGGTGTGGGCCGTTCCGAGATTGGGCATGGTGGGGCCGATGACGACGGGACTGTCGGCGAAATGCTCGAGCAGGGCGGTCGTGAACCCGTCGGTCGGCCGGATCGTACCGCTCACGATGGTCACCAGGGTGCTGCCCTGAACCACCGAAAGTGCCGCTCGCTCATGGGCTTTGGCGGTGTTGTGAATGGCCAGCGGCACCGAGACGTTCTGTTCGGGTGGCGGCGCGCCGATGATCACCGTCGCCGGCGCATCCGAATCCCAGTTGAGTGCCGCGGCCCGCGACATCAGCTGCGGACCGGTGTCGCCGCGGATCACCGCGTCGACGACGAGGGCTTCGAGCCGGGAATCCCAAGCACCGCGCGACTCGGCCGCCGAGGCGTAGATCGCGGCCGCGGCGAAGCCGATCTCGCGCCCGTAGCGCAACACCGACTCGGTCAGGGCGCGCAGTTGGGCGTCGTTGCGGGCCAGCAGCGGGAGCCATTTCTCGAAGAACTCCATCGCCACGCGGACCATCTCGACGGTCTGCAGCAGCGTGATCCGGCGGGCGAGGTCCTGCGGGACCACCTGGAAGGCCTGCACGGTGAACTTGACGTTGCCCTCGGGATCCTGAATCCACTCGACGAAGTTGACCACCGCGGTCTGCACCACGAGTTGCACGCTGGCGCGTTGTGCGGCGTCGAGATCGGCGAAATAGGGGAGCTGATCCTGCATCGAGTGCACGGCCTCGGTCGCGAGGCGGCCGCTGTACTGCTTGACCCGACGCAGCAGGGTGTCGGGCAGGGCGTCGTGCACGGTCGCCGGTGCCGGAACGTGGGCGCCACGCTCACCGAAGACGTCGGTCGGTGGGGGCGTCTGGTTCGCGCGCGCGTCGGACATCTCTTCAATGTAGGCGGTGGCGGCCACGACTCATCGCCGATCGCCTCGCGGACGCGGGTGGTGTTCGTCGGCGCGGTCACCGCTCGTCGGCGCGGTCTGTGCAGCGTGGGCGTGGATGTGGACGAGCAGCGTCAGCGAGAACCGCCCGCGTCGAGACGACGCCGCGGTGAGGGCACCGGCCCGCACCGCGGCGCGTCGAGGGTTTCGTTCGGTGGAGACCTATGCGCTGCCGGTGTCGGCGAAGGACACCTGCGCGGCGGTCACGTCGGTGATCTTGTACTTCTCCGCGGCCTGCGCGGCCACCGAGGTGTCGATGTGGCCGTCGCGGGCCAACGCGACCAGCACGCCGACCACGATCGACTCGGCGTCGACGTTGAACACCCGCCGGGCGGCCGGACGGGTGTCGGAGAAGCCGAAGCCGTCGGTGCCCAGCGTCAGATAGGTGCCCGGCACGTAGGCGCGGATCTGGTCCTGGACGCCCCGCATGTAGTCGCTGACCGCGACGAACGGACCGTCGGACTGCCCGAGGACCTTGGTGACGTAGGCTTGGCCGGGGTCGTCGGCGGGGTTGCGGACCGCGGCCTTGTCGACCTCGACACCGTCGCGGGCGAGTTCGGACCACGACGTCACCGAGTACACCGCGGCGCCGACGTTCCAGTCCTCGGCGAGCATCCCCTGCGCCTTGAGGGCGTCGGGCATCGTCACGCCGGAGACCAGGATGTTGGCCGGGTACTGCTTGCCCTCCGGTGCCGGGGCGAACTTGTAGATGCCCTTGAGGACGCCCTCGACGTCGAGATCCTCGGGTTCGGCCGGCTGACTGATCGGCTCGTTGTAGACGGTGATGTAGTAGAAGATGTTCTCCGGCTGCTCGCCGTACATCCGCTTCAGGCCGTCGGCGATGATGTGGCCGAGTTCGAACGCGAACGCCGGATCGTAGGCGACGACGGCCGGGTTGGTGGCCGCCAGCAGCGGCGAATGCCCATCGGCGTGCTGCAGTCCCTCACCTGTCAGGGTGGTCCGCCCCGCGGTGGCGCCGATGACGAAGCCGCGGGCCATCTGATCCCCGGCCGCCCAGAAGCTGTCGCCGGTGCGCTGGAACCCGAACATCGAATAGAAGATGTAGAGCGGGATCATCGGCTCGTCGTGGGTGGCATACGACGTGCCGACCGCGGTGAACGATCCGGCCGAACCGGCCTCGTTGATGCCCTCGTGCAGGATCTGACCCTCGGAGCTCTCCTTGTAGGCGAGCATCAGTTCGGCGTCGACCGAGGTGTAGAGCTGTCCGTTGCGGTTGTAGATCTTGAGCGTCGGGAACCACGAGTCCATCCCGAAGGTGCGGGCCTCGTCGGGGATGATCGGCACGATCCGCTTGCCGATCTGCTTGTCGCGCAACAACTCCTTGAAGATCCGGACCAGTGCCATGGTGGTCGCCACCTGCTGTTTGCCGGAACCCTTGGCCGCGGTCTTCAGTGCGCCGCTGACGTCGGGTTTCAGCGCCTTGGCCTTGGTGCGGCGCACCGGCAGGAAGCCGCCGAGCTGCTTGCGCCGGTCGAGCATGTACTCGATCTCCGGGGCGTCCATCCCGGGGTGGTAGTACGGCGGCAGGTAGGGATCCTTCTCGAGCTCGGCGTCGCTGATCGGGATGCGGGTCGAGTCGCGGAAGGCCTTGAGATCGTCGAGGGTCAGCTTCTTCATCTGGTGGGTCGCGTTGCGGCCCTCGAAGTGTTTGCCGAGCGTGTAGCCCTTGATGGTGTGGGCCAGGATCACCGTCGGCTGCCCCTTGTGGGCCATCGCCGCGGCGTAGGCGGCGTGGATCTTGCGGTAATCGTGGCCGCCGCGCTTGAGCTTCCAGATGTCGGCGTCGCTCATGTTCTTGACGAGTTCCTTCGTGCGCGGATCGCGGTTGAAGAAATGCTCACGGACGAACGCGCCGTCGTTGGCCTTGTAGCCCTGGAAGTCGCCGTCGGGGGTGGTGTTCATCAGGTTGACCAGGGCGCCGTCGCGGTCGGCGTGCAGGAGCGCGTCCCACTCGCGACCCCAGATGACCTTGATGACGTTCCAGCCGGCGCCACGGAAGAAGGACTCGAGTTCCTGGATGATCTTGCCGTTGCCGCGGACCGGTCCGTCCAGGCGCTGCAGGTTGCAGTTGATGACGAAGGTGAGGTTGTCCAGGCCCTCGGTGGCCGCGAAGCTGGCGAAGCCGCGCGATTCGGTCTCGTCCATCTCACCGTCGCCGAGGAACGCCCAGACATGCTGGTCGGCGGTGTCCTTGATGCCGCGATCGTGCAGGTAGTGGTTGAACCGGGCCTGATAGATCGCGTTCATCGGGCCGAGGCCCATCGAGACCGTCGGGAACTGCCAGAAGTCGGGCATCAGCCGGGGATGCGGATACGACGGCAGTCCGCCGCCCTCGCCGGCGTGGCTGTGTTCCTGCCGGAAACCGTCCATCCGCTCGGGGCCGATGCGGCCCTCGAGAAAGGCCCGCGCATAGATGCCGGGGGAGGCGTGTCCCTGGATGAAGATCTGATCGCCACCGCCGGCGTGATCGATCCCGCGGAAGAAGTGGTTGAAACCGACCTCGTAGAGGGCGGCCGACGACGCGTACGTCGAGATGTGGCCGCCGACGCCGACACCCGGACGCTGGGCGCGATGCACCATGATCGCGGCGTTCCAGCGCAGGAAATTGCGGAAGCTGCGTTCCACCTGCTCGTCGCCGGGGAACCACGGCTCGCTCTCGGTCGGGATGGAGTTGACATAGTCGGTGGAGGTCAGCGACGGGATGGCGACGCGGCTCTCGCCGGCGCGCTCGAGGAGGCGCAGCATCAGGTAGCGGGCGCGGGCCGGGCCCTGTTCTTCGACGAGCTTGTCGAAGGACTCCAGCCATTCACTGGTCTCGTCGGGGTCGATGTCGGGCAGATACGAGGCGACACCCTCGCGGATGACACGCACGCGGGGTCCCTGCGGCCCTCCGGAGGCCGCCACGCCATTGGTCGCACTGACGTCCGTGGTCGCCTGCTCGGTCGTCGCTGCACGCTCGGTCGTCTCTGCCTGTTCGGTCACGGTGATGCCTACTCCTCGATCGGGGCCGGGACGGGGTGGTGCCCGGCAGTCGATGACACGCGGGCTCCGCGCGGCGAATGGTTGTCGACGCTGACGGAATCCGTTTCCCATCGTGCCCCATGACGGTTCGGTTGGCACCGGCTGCGTGGGTTTCGGCATGAACCCACTGACCTGCGGTAGCGTTCGACTTCGATTACCGACGAGTAAGGAGAGGCTGTGCGCCATCAACGGGTTCACCCGGGTGCGTCGCGGCCGGTGCGTCTGGTCGTGGCGTGCGTCTGCTCGGGTGCTCTGCTGATGGTGGGTGCCTGTGCGACGACGGTCCCGGGCTCGCCGGGCGCCGACTCCGACGAGGTCTCCCTGTATTCGTCGGAGCAGTCCGCGTCGGCGGCGGCCGCGCAACGCGAGTCGACGGTGGCGCTGTGCCGTCAGGCGATGTCGTCGATGGTGGTGATGGTCCGCGGCTACAACACCTTCGTCGACAAGCTCAACGACGTGCAGTCCTACGATCGTGTCGGCGATCTCGACGACCGGGCGCGGGCCAGTCTCATCGCCGGTGCCGATCAGATCCGGGCGGAGGTCGCGGCGTCGATTCCGGCGACGGTGACCGACCCCGTCAACGCCTTCCTCGCCAGTTCGGATCGACTCGGCCAGGCGATCGCCCGTCGGGAGTTGGTGGGCCTCAACCCGATTGCCGATACCTGGACGCGTGACAAGCAGTCCGTGCTGACGGTGTGCGCCGAGTATCTGCCCACGCCGCCGGGCTTGTCCGGCGCGCCGAGCGCCGCCGCGACGCCGACGCCGACCCGCTGACCCGGACGCGTGGCGGGCGCGAGGAAATCGCCGTGTCCGCGAATTCATCTCGGTGAACCACCCCTTGGTGCACTACGCTGTTTCCAAACAGCCGACAGGCACACACTCACACCTCAGGAGGTCTCGCGCGGTGGTAGCCGCCTCAGGGAGCACTGGCTCCGACGGCAGCAGTGCACAGAAGCTGGGGTTCGACCCCGGCATGGTGGTCCAGGAACTGGGTTGGGACACCGACACCGACGACGACCTGCGGGCCGACATCGAGGACGCCATCGACGCCGAGATGCTCGATGAGGACGCCGACGACGTCATCGACGTGGTGGTGTTGTGGTGGCGTGACGATGACGGTGACCTGGTGGACCGGTTGATGGATGCCATCACCCCACTCGCCGACGACGGGTACGTCTGGGTGTTCTCGCCGAAGACCGGCAATACCGGTTACGTCGACCCGAGCGAGATCGCCGAGGCCGCCCCGACTGCCGGACTGACGCAGACCAACGTGGTGAGTCTGGGTGACTGGTCGGGTTCTCGTCTGGTACAGCCGAAGTCGCGGGCCGGCAAGCGGCAATGAGCGATCCGGCCGTCCACGACGCCGACAGCCTGGCCTCCGACGTCGCGGTCGGAGACCGGCGTGTTCCCCTGGAGGTCGGTGATCTCGCACCGGACTTCGAACTGCGTGATCAGAACAATCAGCGGGTGTCGCTGTCGCGACTGCTCGGTGAGGGTCGCTCGGTGCTGATCGTGTTCTTCCCGTTGGCGTTCACCGGGACCTGCCAGGGCGAACTCGGCTACATCCGCGACCATCTCCCGCAGTTCAGCAATGACGACCTCACCACGGTTGCCGTGTCGGTCGGGCCGCCACCGACACACAAGGTGTGGTCGTCCACGCAGGGATTTCTCTTCCCGATCCTCTCGGACTTCTGGCCGCACGGTGCCGTCGCGCGGGCCTACGGGGTGTTCAGCGCCGAGCGTGGATACGCCGATCGCGGCACCTTCGTGGTCGACGCGGACGGACGGATCGTGTTCGCCGACGTCGTCGGGCCGGGGGAGGCGCGCACCGAGGCGGTCTGGGACCGCGCCCTCGCGACGCTGGGTTGATCCCGGGCTCGGGCGTCCCGGTTCCGTCCGGTCCGGATCTCCTCGGTTCTTGACCAACTCGTAGCCCGCCAGGTGTTGCGACAGAAGTGACTGGTGTAGTTCAGTGTGACTGTTGTGATGAAATTTTTCCGTTCTCAGTTCACTCGTCACCGGATCATCGCCAGGGGTGGTCTCGGTGCGATCGGTGCCGGCGTCGCGCTGGCCGTGCTCGGCACCGGACCTGCCGGCGCCGAGCCGCTCGATGACCTCTCCGGGATTCTCACCCAGCTGCCGAGCGGGTCGTCGACGACGGATCTGCCGGGTCTGCAGGATCTGCCGGGCGTGGTCGACGGGCTCCTCGGGACCCTGCAGGGAACCACGCCGGAGGGAATCACACAGCGGGGCGAGGGCACCTCACGGTGTACGACGGTGATCCAGATCGGTGACTCGACATCGGTGGCCGCCGACAATGCGGCGATGCTGCCCACCGCCGGGGACACCGCGACCGCGCAATACCGCCGGATCGGTGCCACCAAGGTCACGGTCGACGCGGTGAGCGGCCGGGCCGTCGTGGGCGGACCGTCACCCGACGCCGAACACGCCGTCGCATCGCGTCTCGCCGCCGGTGAGCGCGGATGCTGGGTCATCGCGATGGGTGTCAACGATGCCGGTGCCATCGCCGGTGGCGGGATCGGGGCCGCCGAACGGATCGATCGCATCATGACGCAACTGCAGGGCCAGCCGGTGCTGTGGCCGACGGTGACCTCATCCCACCCGAGCAACCAGGCCTTCGGTGCGGCCGCGATGGCCACCTTCAACACCGCGCTGCGCGATGCGACCACCCGATACGGCAATCTCGCCGTCTACGACTGGGCCGGACACGCCGGTGCCGACGACTTCGGTGGCGACGGTATCCACTACACCGCGGCCGGAACCGCCGAGCGCAACCGCGGGTTCGCCGATGCCTTGTCGGTCGCTTATCCACCCGGTGCGGGCGCCACCCCGTCGACCCGGTGGGTGACCGGCTGACCGGTCGGCGGGTCCGGGCGTCGACCGGACTCAGATCGGGCAGGAGATCGAGCGATCCCGCTGCCCGGTGACCGCCTGACGTAGACCGGCGGTCACGGCGTCGGCATACATCCAGGTGCCCGGCCCGATCGGGTGGACGTCGTCGGGCCCGAGATTCTCCGGGTGCGCGGCGGCCGCCTGGCACCACGGCGCGAGGAAGACGTCGGCGTGTCGCGGTGCGTAGCGCAGGACCTGTTGCGCCGCCTGGGGGATGCCGTCGACGGGACCGAACGGAACCAGCAGGATGATCTTGTGGCCGGGCCCGATCTCTTTCAGGATGCGGTCGAGTTGACCGTCGAACGCCTGCCCGTTGGTGCCGAATCCGAGGACCACGTACTTGCGTAGCGCTCGGGTGGCGGCGAGATTCTGGATGACGCCCTCGCCGCCGGAATAGTGGCGGGAGACCTGCGCGTCGATGTAGATCCCGGGGAATCGGGCGATCAGGGCCTGCGACGAGGCGAGCATCACCGAGTCGCCGATGCCGGTGATGTCCCGACCGGCCGGCAGGGTCGGGGCGACAGGCGTCGGACGCGGTGGAGGTTGTTGCTGTGCAACAAGATTCGCTTGTTGCTGGAGTCGGGCGAGCTCTTCGAGTTGGGTCTCCAACTGCGACTTGGCCGGGCTGGTCCCCAGGGACACGCCGGCGAAGAGCACCACGGCCATCGACGCGGCCATCGCGGCGGCGAGGGACGGAACGCGTTCCGACGAACCGAGGCCGGCAAGCACGCCACGGAAACCGCGGCGTCGGAACGGTGTCTCGATCCAGCGGTAGGACATCTCGGACAGGACCAGGGTGACCACGCCGGCGAGGATGCCGATCGCCCAGTCGGGCCACGCCTCGTGGGCGCGGGCGTTGCCGCCGTCGAGCCATTGCCGCAGGAACACCACGACCGGCCAATGCCACAGGTACAGGCTGAACGACCGCTCGCCCAGCCACCGCAGGACCCGGATGCGCAGCAACGCCGCCACCGGTCCGGTGTCGCGGATGGCGTTGTGGACGACACAGGCGGTGAGGATGCTCGCCGCCACCAGGCCGCCGCGATAGGTGATCGGCGCCGTGTCGGGAAGCGTGAACAACAGGACGACGAGTCCGACAAAGGCCAACGGTGCGAGGGTCCACCCGATCACGGTCGCCGCACGGGCACCGACCCGTCGCGGCCACGAGTCGTGGGCGTCGGCGTCGGGTGTGGTGACCAGCAGCGCCAGCACCACGCCGATGAGCAGCCCGAAGGAGTGGGTGTCGCTGCCGAAGTAGACGCGGCTCGGGTCGGTGCTCGGGTCGTAGAGCAGCACCATCGCCGCCACCGACGCCGACGCGAGGCCGGCCGCGACCACCGCCATGGTGCGCAGCCGTGTCCGCAGTCGAGCGCGCCGGAGCAGCCACAGCATCGCGATGAACGCCAACGGCCAGACGAGGTAGAACTGCTCCTCGATTGCCAGCGACCAATAGTGCATGAAGATCTGCGGTGAGGTGTCGGCGAAGTAGCTGTGCGACTGGGCGATCTGTACCCAGTTGTTGACGAAGAACGCCGACCCGAGGAACTGATTGACCAGTGCGACGGCGACGTCACCGCCCATCAGGCCGGCGACCGCCGTGCAGATCACCAGGACGGTGATCGCCGCGGGCAGGATGCGTCGCGCTCGCCGTTGCCAGAACCGCGACAGGGAGGTGGCGTGGGTGGCGCCGCGCTCGCGCACCAACAGCGAGGTGATGAGGAACCCGGACAGGACGAAGAAGATGTCGACGCCGAGATATCCACCGGGCATCGCGGGTCCGTAGAAGTGATACACGGCCACCGACAGCACCGCGATACCCCGCAGACCGTCGAGGGCGAGCGCATGCCGGATGCGACCCGGCGCCACGGGGGTGGGCGGGGCCGGCTCGGTCTCGGCGGCGACGGCCGCGGCGGGTGTGGCCGGCTCGTCGACGTGGACGGGGAAGGGTTCGGTGGCGGCGTCGGCTTCCACGGCGGTGGCGGCGAGCGGCGAGTCCGGGACGGGCGTGTCCGGTCGGGCACCGAGGGGCGGCATCAACTCTCGGCGTCGCTGTCGCATCATCGGGATCGGCGCCGGGATCGGGGCCAGGTCGTCGGCTGGTTCGGCGACGTTTCCGACCCGGGAATCCGAGGCGTCGACCTCGGCCTCGTCGGCGGCCTCGTCGGCCTCGTCGGCGGTGATGTCGTCGGTGATGTGGTCGGCGGTGATGTGGTCGTCGTCGGTGGCCTCGGCGGCGACTGCGAGCATCGGGACTTCCACCCGAGCATCCGTCTCGGGGCCGGTGTCGTCGGCCGGGGTTTCATCCGAGTCGGCGTCGGCGTCGGCGTCGGCGTCGGTGTGAGTGTCGGCGTGGTCGTCGGCGACGTCGCTCCCGGGCGTGGACAGCTCGCCCTGAGAATCATCGTGGGCGCAACGATCGGCCGGATCACTCGCAGGCGTTGCCGCGTCCGGATCGCCTACCGACGGCGCTGTGTCGGGGACCCCGATGGCGTCGTCGCGTTCGAGCGTCGGTGCTGATTCCGCGTCGGTGGTGGGCGACGCGGTGGTGTCCGGCTCGGTGGTGTCAGGTTCGGTGGCGTCCGGCTCGGTGGTGGGCGCCGGATCGTCGGCAGTCGTGAAATCGACTGCCGGGTCCGACTCATCGTCGTCGACGAGCGACGTCGATGGGACCGGCGGCGGGGGATATCCGCTGATGGCGGGTCCGACACCGGCTCCGACGAGCTCATGGGCCTGTTCGGCGGCGGGAGCGGTGACGACCGGCTCCGAGGTGCCGGTGACCGTGGCGGCCTCGGTGCGCCGGGCCAGATGACGTGCCTGTACGCCGGTCAACCAGGACACGAGACGATTGACCACGGTGAGCAGGGCGAGCAGGAAATCGTTGATGGGTGTGGCCCCCGGGGACACGTCGGCGTTGGGTGGTTCGAGACGAGGGTTGGTTCGCGGCAGCGGCCGGTCAAAGTGTAGACCGCTGCGACCTTCGCGACATCATCGGCTTCCGGCCCTGTCGATCACGCGGGGGACAGGCCCCGTTCATGGGTGATCCTAATGGGGGACAGTGGGTTTCGCTCGCGACGCAACCCGGTGGGTCAGCCCTGGCGGGGCGGCGTTGCGGTCTGCGGGCTGGTCGGTGCGGGACGCGGTGTCGGCGACGGCGGGATCGTCTGCACGCCCGACGACTCGAGTAGGCATCCCTGAGGCGGTGCGTCGGTGGCCGGGAACACCGACGCCAAGGCGATCGAGAATCGGTAGGCGCGCTGGATGTAGCCGGCCGGGGTGTAGTGGATGCCGTCGCTGAACCAGTCGGGACGCGCCTCGGCGGCCCAGTTGTACAGACGCAGGTTCGGGTAGCGCTTGCAGGCGCGGAGCAGCGCCTTGTTGAACCGCTGCATGGCGGCATTGTTGTACGCCGGATTCTGGTTCAACGGGCTGGTGATCACCGTCGGCCAGAGCACCTGCTCGTCTTTCAGGGGGCCGAGCAGCCGGTCGATGCGCATGTCGACCGGTCCCTGGCCGCCGACCTCCACATTGGCGGTGTCGTTGATTCCCATCGCCATCACCCAGCAGCCACGTTCGCCGCGCGCCAGGTGACCCTGGATCGCGGTCACCGCGTTCGGCTCGCCGTTGACCAGTTCGAGGCTCGACCGGGCGCCCTGGATGTCGGTGATGACGTTCTTCGCACCGACTGCCCGGTACCGTCCGGCGATCCGGTCGGCGGGGTTGGGCAGGTTGTCGGGGTCGTTCATACCGATCGATGTCGAGTCACCGATGTGGATCACCGTCGTGCAGCTGGTGCGGCGTTGGGTGACCGGCAGCAGTGGCCCGGCCGGTCGGGTCGACGGCGTCGTCGGGAGATCCTCGGCCAGGGACGCATTGTCCAGCGAATCCGGGGTGTCGGCATGCAGTCCGCCGAGCGCGACGAGTCCGCCGACCGCCAGCGCGGCGACCACGACGATCGAGATGATCAGATGCGACTGCCGGCGACGTCGCCGCAGACTCGGTGTCGACGGAGCCGGGCCGTGCGGACCATGCGGCGGCTGACCGGGTCGGGGTGGCGCGACCGGGATGCGGGCGGTCTCGGCGTCGGCCGGGGAGGCCGGGCTTTCGTGAACCGGGCTCTCGTGAACCGGGCTTTCGAGAACGGGGGCGTCGTTCACCGGCTGCTCGTTCGCCACGAAATCGGTGGCGTCCAGCGCGGCCTCCACGTCGATGGCGACCGGGATCTGGACCGTGTCGGCGTCGGTCGGTCCGACCGCGGGTGTCGGTTCGGAACCGCCGAGGGTTTCGCCGGTGTCAGACGGGGCGTGATCGGCCGCGCTGCTCGGCTCACTGCTCATCGAGTCCGGGGTGTCGACAACCCGCATGATGGGAATCTCGATCGTGGCATCGTCATCGACGGCTGCGTCATCGACGGTCGCGGTCTCCTCGAGGTCCGCATCGGCGGCGGCGCGGGCCACCGGAATCTCGGCGGTGGCGTCGTCGTCCGTTGGTGCTTCGTCTGCCGGTGCGTCGGGTTCGGCCTTGGTGAGCGAGACGGCCGGGGTTTCGACGGTCTCGGTGGCCGAGAGGTAGCCCTCGTCGAGTGCGGCTTCGACGTCGATGGGCATGTCCGCGGACGAGAGCGTTTCGACCTCCATCGGATCGGGTGCCTCGGCCGGTGTGGGGTCTCCGGTGGGTGAGTTCTCGCCGGTGCTGACGTCGGCCGGTTCGGGCGCGGTGTCGCCGGGCACGCCGAGTTGCCAGCCCGACGTCGCCGGGACCGTCTCCGGTGCGGTCGACGACGTGGCCTGCGCGAGGGGACCGGCGGTGTCCGGGGTCACGATCTCCGGTGTCGCGGTCTGCGCCGCGCGGGCTTCGACGCGCTGCTGGAGGGCGTCCAGCCATCCGGTGAAGCGGGTGGTGAGGGCGATCAACCAGGCCAGGAAGTGGTTCATGAGTGTGTCTTCTGGATCGCGGGGAGTGGTGAAGGCCTTGCGGAAACCCTGACGTCGGATCGGGTCCTCGACGTACCGCCAGGACAGTGACGACAGGATCAGCGTCGTGACGACGACGATGATGCCGGTGGTCACGGGTTTCTCGGACCGGAAGGTCGCCGGCATGAACGCGATGATCGGCATGTGCCAGAGGTAGATGCCGTAGGAGCGTTCACCGATCCATCGCAGTGGTGGGATCGCCAGCACCGTCGCGACCAGCGATTCCGGTACCACCGTGGCGATGAGGACCGCGACCGTTGCGATCGACAGGAGCGCGATGACGTTCTGATACAGCGACAGCGATCCGTCGGGGGTGGTCGCGATCAGGTAGACCATCAGACCCAGTCCGGCCAGTGCGAACACGTCGATGGTGCAGCGCTGATTGTGGCTGACCGTCCGGGCGCGGGCCGGCCACCAGAACGCCAACGCCGCTCCGAGGAGGAGTCCGCCGGCGCGGGTGTCGGTGCCCTCGTAGGCGCGGGTGTTGTCGAAGCCGGCGTGCGCCACGCCGTTGAGCAGCAGGAACGAGACCAGCGCCAGGGCGAGGATCACCAGGGTGACCCAGATCCGCTTCTTGAAGACCAGCAGGAGCAGCCCCAGGAGCAGCGGCCAGAACAGGTAGAACTGCTCCTCGATCGACAGCGACCAGAGGTGATCGAACGGGCCCGGTCCGCTGAACCTGTCGAAGTAGGAGTCCGACGATCCGATGTTGTACCAGTTGTTGACGTAGAACAGGGCCGAGAGCGCCTGCCAGGAGAACTTCGCGAGTTTGTCGGGCATCGCGATCGCGGCCGCGATCAGCGAGGTGCCCAGGACGAGCAACACCGCCGGGATGAGTCGGCGCGCACGTGCGAGCCAGAAACGTTTGAGTTCGAAGCCGCCGGTGCGTGCCCGCGTCGCCAGCAACAGCGACGTGATCAGGAATCCACTGAGGGTGAAGAACACCCCGACGCCCAGCAGTCCGCTGGAGAATCCCGGGACGTGGAGGTGGTAGAGCACGACGAAGCCGACCGCGAGCGCGCGGAGGCCGTCGAGTGCGGGGAGGTACGTGGACCCCTTGTGGGTGGGACGTGGCATACGGGCAGACTGCGGCTTCGTTCTGGAGGCGGGCGGGGGTGACAACTGTGTCCAGGTGCGCCGAAAGGGTGCACCAGCCGATCAGTGTAGCCATGTCCGCCGACAATTCCACAGCGCCGTCACGGGACTGTCGTCCGGACGGGTGAAGGTCTGTCCGATTCGCGAAATCAGAGTGTGTCACAAAGGTTTTCGATGCGGAGGTCCTTTGCATCCGCAAGGGTCTCGAGGACTCAGCCCGCGACCCATTTCACCGTCGGTGTGGCACCTGTTCCGGGAGGGAAAGCGGTGGCCAGCGCGTCGGCGAAGCGACGGTTGCGTTCGGCGGTACCGGCGGCGGTGTAGTGGATGCCGTCGGCGAACCAGCCCGGCTGGGCGACCGCCGCCCAGTCGTAGACGGCCAGGTTCGCATACCGCACCGACGCCCGACGCAACGCATTGTTGAACGACGTCATCGCCGCGGCGTCGTAGGCCTGATTGCTCGGGTCGGAGGTGGCGACCGTCGGCCACAGCACCGGCCGGCCCTGGAGCTGACCCATGATGCGGTCGATTCGTGCATCGGCGTCCACCGAACTGCCGACCGCGATGTTGGCGGCGTCATTGACACCCATCGCGATCACCCAGCAGCCCTGCTGTCCCTTGGCCAGATGGGCGGCCACGGCGTCGTCGGCGTTCGGGCGTCCGTTGAGCTTCTCCACGATCGAGCGGCCACCGTCGGCGTCGAGCTCGACCGTCGTCGCACCCACGCGCTTGTACTGTGCCGAGAGGGTGTCGGCGGCGGTGGGGACGTGGGAGGTGTCATCGACGCCGACCGAGGTGGAGTCACCGATCTGGATGACCGAGGTGCAACGTGTGGTTCCGGGTGCGCCGTCGGGGCGCAGCAGATCGCCCAGCCCGGGGATCGCGGGGAGCAGATCCTGAAGCCCACCGAGCTCCGACGACGAGTTGGGCAGTTGCCCGGCGATAGCGCCGGCGATGTCGTCGATCGGGTCGGCCGAGGCCGTTCCCGCTCCGAGGAAGGCGATGGCCGCCGACGCGCCGAGCGTGGCCACGCCGATACGACGCAGGGTCCGGCGGCGACGATAGCCGCCGACTGTGGGGCGAGGTCTGAAAACTTTAGTCACAATAGTCCCACTGAACTACATCAGTCACTTATGTTGCAATTCGAGGGGGGCTACAGGTTGATCACGAATGGATGATCCCGCGTCAGGAGAAGGTGACCTTCGTCGGCGTCCGTACGGAGTCGGTGGTTCCGTTGCCGATCTCGCCGTAGCTGTTGAGTCCCCAGCAGTAGATGTCGTCGTCGGCGATGGCGCAGGAGGTTCCGCTGGTGATCGACACCGCTGTCACATTCTTCAGACCCGGGACATCGGCGGGGGTCAGCTGATCGTCGAAGCCTCGCGGCCCGCGGGAGTCTCCCCAGCACTTGAGGGTTCGTGCGGTGGTGATCGCGCAGGTCGCCCCGTAGCCGGTCACGACCGACAAGGTGTCCGGCAACACCGTCACCGGGGTGAGCCGAGTGGTCGTCGTGCCGTCGCCGATGGCCCCGGACGTGTTGTCCCCCCAGCAATACGCGGCATCGTCGGATCGGCGCGCACAGGTCGTCCCGTCGTCGAAGGTGTCGCCGGACGATATCGCCGCCGGATAGGTGAAATCCTTCACCGGGGTCGGGGTGAGCCTGTTGACCCGCGTGCCGTCGCCGATCTGTCCCTGCTCGTTGTGTCCGAAGCAGTACGCGTCGCTGTCGGCGATGGCGCACGTCGTCTCGTCGCCCACGGACACATCGGTGACCGATTGCAGTGACTCGACCTTGGTGGGTGCGGTGCGCGCGGTCGTGGTGCCGTCGCCGAGTTACCCCTCGGTGTTGGTGCCCCAGCAGTACAGGAAGCTGCCGGCGATGGCGCAGAAACTCGACCCGTTGGTGGAGATGTCGGTGACGTCGCTGATGCCCGGGACCTTGGTGGGGGTCCGGATGTTGTCCAGGGTTCCCCAGCAATACGCCTCACCGGAGGCCACCGCGCAGACGCTGCTGCCGCTGGCCGAGATGTCGGTGACATCGGTGATGCCGACCACCTTGGTGGGCGTCGTCTGGTTGCTGTTGGAGCCGTCGCCCAACTGGCCGTGATCGTTCTGTCCCCAGCAGTACGCCTCCCGGTCCCGGATGGCGCAGGACACGAAGACCCCGACGGAGATGTCGGTGAACGACGGAGCGGCCACCGCGTCCACCGGCGACGAATCGGACCGGTGCGTCGCCCACACGGTGGCGGCCACGGCGAGGACGGCCACCACGATCAGGGCGGCCGCCGCCAGGAGCCAGTTGCGTCGACGATGCGGCGACCGGTCACGCGATTCGACGGTCGGGGCGTTGCCGTCGATCAGACCGGGTGCGGGTGCATCGGGTACGGGCGACGCGGCCACCGATGCGCCGAAGGTGCCCGAGGTGAGTGGGACGGAGTCGGCTGCGGGACCCTGACCGGACGAGGCGGCCAGGACCGTGGTGAGTTCGCCGGCGAGGGCGGCGCAGTCGGGGTAGCGCTGCGTCGGGTCTTTGGCCAGGGCCCGCTCGAAGATCGGGTCGAGGGCCGCGAGGTCCGGACGCAGGGTCGAGATCGGCGGCGCGGGTTTGGCGAGCAGGGCAGCCATCATGGCCGACGGGGTGGGCGCGTCGAAAGGCGCACGGCCGGTGAGGAGTTCGTAGATGGTGCAGGCCAGCGAGTACTGATCGGATGCCGGTCCGGCGGGGTGGCCGTCGATGATCTCGGGCGCGGCGTAGGCGAGTGTGCCGATGAACGCGTGGGTGGCGGTCATCCGGGTAGAGTCGGCGAGTTTGGCGATGCCGAAATCGAGCAGGACGACCTGGTCGATGCTGCCGTCGGGTTCGCGGGTGCAGATGATGTTGGCGGGTTTGATGTCGCGATGGATGACCTGGTGGCGGTGGGCGTAATCCAGCGCGGCCGACGCCCGGGTGGCGATGGTGGCGACATCGGTGTCGGGTAGCCCGCCGTGGGTCAGGTCGGTGCCGTCGACGTAGGTCATGGTGAACCACGGGGCGTCGTCGGTGACGCCGTAGTGGTGGATGGCGACGATCCCGGGATGGTTCAGCATCGCCACCGTGCGGGCCTCGTTGACGAAGCGCTGGTGGAACTCGGTGTTGTCGCTGACGGACAGGGAGATGATCTTGAGGGCTTCGCGGCGCAGCAGGTGCGGGTGCTCGACGAGATACACCGCCCCCATGCCGCCGGAACCCAGTTTGTCCAGGACGTGGTAGCCCGCGAAGGAGCTGCCGATCTCCAGTTGCGCCATCTCTACCGGATCCCCTCAGTCCGCACCACCGGCGAGGGCCGCACCACCGAGCGCAGCGTGTCGGCCCGCATCAGAACGCGACCTCGGTCGGCGACTCGATGTAGTCGGCGGAACCGATACCGGCCTCACCGTCCTGGTTGTAGCCCCAGCAGTACACCGACTCCTCGGTGGCGGCGCAGGTCGTCGCGGCCGCCGTCGTCACCGCTGTCGCCGTTCCGGTGATGCCGGTGACCTTGGTCGGTGTCAGCAGGTACCCGCGCGGGTCCTTCACCGCCGCGTTGCTGTTGTTGTTGCCCCAGCAATACGGTGCGTCGTCGGTGGTGGCGCAGATGGTCTGGCCTCCCAGGGCGACGCTGCGGACATTCGATATCCCGGCCACCTGTGTCGGCACGCGCGTGAGTCGTCGTGTCCCGTCGCCGATCTGGCCGTAGGTGTTGTTGCCCCAGCACCACAGGGCGGCGTCGCTGACCGCGCACGTGGTGCCGACCGCCGTGGCGACGTCGGTCGCCGACGACACGTTCGGAATACGGACCGGGGACCGCTGATCGGTCATCGTGCCGTCGCCCAACTGGCCCTGCCGATTGTCGCCCCAGCAGTACACGTCCCCCGGGCGGGTCAACGCGCAGGTCTGGGCGGAATCGGTGGTCATCGCGGTGACATCGGAGATGCCCCGGACCTTGGTCGGGACATTGCTGGGGTCGGTGGTGCCGTTGCCGATCTGGCCATGGGTGTTGGCGCCCCAGCAGTACGCGCCGCCGTCGGCGACCGCGCAGACCGTCGACGTCGTGGCAATGTCGTTGCCCGACAGGCTGACGTCGGAGCCGACCGTGACCGATGTGACGTGGGTCAGACCCCGGACCTTGGTCGGGGTCGGGTGGTCGGTAACGCTGCCGTCACCGAGTTGGCCGTCGGCGTTGCCGCCCCAGCAGTACAGTGAACCGTCGGCCACCGCGCACACCGACGTCCAGCCCACCGCGATGGCGGTGACGTTGGTCAGTCCCTCGACCTTCACCGGCGTCATCGCCGGTGAGGTGGCACCGGTCCCGAGTTTGCCGTCCGCCGCATCACCCCAGCAGTAGGCCTGCTTGTCGCGGATGGTGCACGTGGTGCCGTGTCCGGTCGACAGCGTCGTGGCCGTCACCTGGGTCAGGTCACCGGAGCCGTCGCCGAGGACCAGCAGGGTGGCGCCCACGGCGATGGCCGCGACGAGCACCGCGGCCAGGACGCCGAGGCCGATCGCCAGTGCGCGTCGCGGCCGACGGCGCGGCGTGGGTGTGGCGGCGTCGGGGTTCGGTGCCGTCGGGGCTGCGCTGCCGGGATAGGTGTGGCCGAGACGCTCCGGGCCGGGTGAGCGGTCGGCGGGCGGGGGTAGCGCCTCGGGCGAGGTCGTCCCCGATGGTGTCGCCGCAGCGGCGAAGAGGGCTTGCGACGACGCGGAGGTCGGCGGCGGTTCGCTCGCCGGCGGCGCGGTCGCGGGCGTACGCGGAGGTTCGGTGAACGCCGACGGCACCGGTGGTGGAGGCGTCGTGTCGGTGGGCACCAGCGTGGGAGGCGACGCGGCAGGACCGGTCGGCGGAGTGATGGTTGCCCCTGATACGGCGCCCGGCGCCGTGGAGGCCGGCTCCGTGATGTGTCTCGGTGCGGGCGCGGATGGCGGTGGCACGAGTGCCGCCTCCGGCGTGGGCGCGGGTGCGGGCGTCGATGACTGGCCACGTCCACGCAGAGACGGTGCCGCCTCGGGTGCAACGGAAGGCGCCGCCGCGCCGGAACCGCCGAGTACCGCAGCGACACTGGCGACGAACGACCGGCAGTCCGGATAGCGGCGGGTGGGTGCCTTGTCGAGGGCGTGCCCGAACACCCGGTCGGCGGCAGCGAGGTCGGGCCGGTGGGTGCTCAGCGGCGGTGCCGGCCGATGGAGGTGGCCGTCGATCACCTCCGCATCCGATGATCCGATGAAAGGTGCTGTACCCGTGAGCAATTGGTAGAGGATGCAGGCGAGTGAGTACTGGTCGGAGGCCGGGCCGGCGGTCTGCCCGCCGATGACCTCCGGTGCCGTGTAGATCGCGGTTCCCGCCAGCGGATCGAGTGTGGGACGTCCGGTGAGGCCGATCACGCCGAGGTCGAGCAGGACGGCGCTGCCGGGCGACCCGGCCGCGACGTCGGAGGCGAGCAGGATCTGATTCGGCGCGAGGTCCCCGTGGACCAGGTGACGACGGTGGGCATGGTCGAGGGCGTCGGCGATCAGGTCTGCGATCGCGAGCGCCTGCGCGTCGGTCCGTCGGTCGCCGGTGAGGAGATGGCCGTCGACGTAACGGCTGGTCAGCCACGCCCGGCCGGCGTCGACGCCGAACTGCAGGACTCCGGCCAGGCCGGGATGGATGACACCCTGCATCGCTCGTGCCCGGTGGGCGAACTGCGACGGCGCCTCCGGGGTGCGGGTGTCGATTGCGAGAATCCGCAAGACCTCACGCCGCGGCGGTGCGGAGTGGTCGGCGATGAACACCTGGCCGAGGGCGTCGGCGCGGATGGGCGCGACGAGTCGGTAGCCGCCGACAGTCCCGCCCGTGCTCGCGTTCAACCAGACCCCCTTTGGTGCGCCATCCGCGATGTCGACGTCACGATACCCAACCGATGTCGCGGATTTCCCGGGTGGTCATTCGACCGCACTGTCGCAGACGGCACGTCCGCGCGTCGACGCGGCGTGCGGGACGGAGTGTGGTTCAGCCGACCTGGAAGGTGGTGACCTCGTGGATCTCGGAGGTGTCGGCGGTCCGGTTCGGGGTCGAGAGATTGCCCGTATAGGTCTGCGGTGCCTGCCCACCCACGCTGACCGTCACCACGTAGTTCGTCGAGGACGTGCCGCACGACGCGTACAGGTTGACGTACACCGTGTAGGTGCCCGACGCGGCCTGCGGGTAGGTGATGTTCTCGTTGCGCTTGCCGTCGATATCGCAGTCGGCGTTGGAGTCGAGATCGAGTTCACCGCCGCTCGACGAGGTCTTCTCGTTGAAGTAGATCTTGCTGCCCGACGGCTCGACGAGGATCAGGTCCAGGTCGCTGTCGACGTCCCAGGACGCGGTCACCTGCACGGCACCGGTGCCCACCTTGATGGCCTTGACCTCCTGGCGTACCAACGGTCCCTGATTGCCGGATGCGTCGACGCCGGCGAAGTAGAAGGCGAAGTCCTCCGACGGCAAAGTCTGTGCCAAGGTCATCACCACCGACGCGTTGGAGGTGGCCGACCCCAGTTTCACCTCGGTGTATCCCGGTGCCGGCGCTCCGGTGGGCTGCCCGTTGCGCTTGGCCTCCAGAGCGATGCGCATCGACTGGATCGGCGCCGTCGAGGTGGTGTCCTGCAGCAACGAACCACCGTTGACGGCGGTGACGTTGTCCCGGAGCGTCAGCTTGGGGCCCGCGTCGTCGCCGCCGCTCAGGGTGCCGGTGACCGTCGACGAACTCGCCCCGGAATCGTTGATCGCGGTGACGCCGGTGACGAAGCCGTCGATGGCGGGCCCGGCCGCGACGGGCGTACCACTCACCGAGCATGCGGTCGTCAGGCCGACGATGACGGAAAGAACTGCGACCACGATCCGGGCGTGGCGACCCCGGCCACGACGTGTCTGTGCGGACTCCATGCAGATGATTAAAGACACCTGAGACCGATTTCGCGAGGGTAATGGTCCGACGTGGCGTGTTTGCCGTGGCTTCGGGCTCGCGCCGGTTCATTCGGGCGGGGGACGTGGGGATCGCCAGGACACGGGACGTCGGCCGACTGTCACACCTCGGCGTTACCGTGCGACTGTGACGAGGACGCGCGGAACTCGGTGGGCTCTTCGGTGGTCGGATCGCCCCGGTGGTGAGCGAGTGATGTCGTGATTCGTCGAGGGGCACCCTCGCGAGCGGAAGCTGGGTACTGCGAATGGCGCACCACTGACCCGTACGAGGCGGTCAGAGCGACCCTCGAGGCGGAGCGGAACCCCGCCGATCCCGACGACGAAACTCCATTCGAAGTCGACGCGCTCGAGTTGCTCGATGCGTTGATGGAGGCCGCGACCGTAGACGGTCTCGGGGAGGCGGACTACGACGCTCCGATCGGGGAACGGATCCATCGACTCAACAAACCGTGGCTGGGCGAACTCAGGCGACCGGGATCGCGCGGCGAAGCGAGCGCGGCAGCCGCGAGTACCGCCTCTATTTCGCTGAGCCGGAGATCGACAGAGTCTTGCTTGCGGCCTTTCTGGGGTTCAAGACGGCACGTGAGATGCGCGAGCGCGTCGGCCGTGGTGCGACACCGAGGTCCAGCGACAAGCAGACCAAACATGTGCGTCAGGCGATGGACGTCGTCGTGAGATGGTGCCGGGACCGTGACCTGCTATTTCGCACTCTCTGACGGACACATGGTGCACACTGTGCAACACTGGCGACATCGAACGGATCAAAGGAGTGCGCATGATCTTGTCGGTCAAGCGGCTTGCAGCACGGCGCTCTGCTCGGGCCGAGGTCCAGTTCAAGCGCGAGTTGGTGGAAGCTCGTGAGGCAGCCGGACTCAGCCAGCGCCGACTGGCCGCATTGATGGGCGTCGACCACAGCACCGTGTCCAGGATGGAACGCCTGGACAGTAACCCGCGGCTGTCCGATATCCGCCAGTACCTCACACAGTGCAAAGCGGCTCTCGATATGCGGGTGGTGCATTGCAGTGAGATCGAGGCGGAGTACGAGCAGAGTCTGGTGCGCGGATTCATGCCCTCGAACCGGCTGCTCTACGACGCGGAGGACGGGTTTGTCGACGAATCGTCAGACGTCGTGCGCCCGCGACGAGTGGGCAAGTTCGCGTGATGGGTTCTCTCCAGGATCGGGTAACCGGCGCGAATATTCGTTGGCATTGCCGTTCGGTCATTCGTCGGTGGGCCGACGACAACACCCCCGCGCCCTTCGGCACGGAGTTCATCGTGGTCACTGCCGAGGATGACCAGCCGGACGGAGTCAGCGTCGCACTGTCTGTCAAGACCTCCGACAAGGGCGACGGTCGGGACCATCCGACTGTGCGAGTTCGGGGTGCTGTTCAGGTCGTCGACGATCAGATGGTGTCACTGCAGGACTGTGAGGTGCGATTCCATCTGGGCAACGACAGCAGTGCGCCCGCCGAGCACGAATTACGCGACATGCTGACCGGCTGGGGAGCCGAGTATCTCTTCGGGTACCTACGGGGAGCGGTCGCCGACTCGGCGCGTTCGGTCGGGCTCGCTGCGCCGGTACTGCCGACAATGGCCTACATGAACCTGGACGAACAGCAGATCGACGCCCTGATCGTCGGAGCGTGGGAGCGTACAGACGGCGAGGTCGACACGCTGTAGTAGTCACGGCCCGCTTGGCTTGTCACTTTCGGTGCGATGCCAGGGTCAAGGCACCCGGCGCGAAGAGTGTGATCGCTTTGCTGTGCAGACTCGCATTCGGTCGGCAGACCTCAGATCACCGTTCGCCTCCACCCGCCGCATGTGTGCAGGGGCGCAAAGCGTGTCCGTACCGTCGCCTGAGTCGCGACGGTACGGACACGACTGGCCCGATGTGCTCAGCGGGTCGGATCGACGAGAATCTTCGCGTCGTGCGGGTTGGTTCGCAGACGTTCGAAGGCATCGGCGACGCCGTCGAGCCCGACGGTGTCGCTCAGCAGCGGCGCGACGTCGAAGTCGCCGGCCGCGAGATGGGCGAAGGTCTCGGCGAACTCCACCGGGCTGTAGTACAGCGAGAACTGAATGTCGAGTTCCTTCAGGATCCCGTGGCCGGGTTCGAAGCTGTCGGAGCCCATCGCGATCCCGACGACCACGATGCGCGAGCCGGCCGGAATGCCGGAGATGATCTGCTGGATCAGTCCCGGCGCGCCGACGCACTCGAAGGCAACGGTGGGACGCAGCGGCAGTTGCCCGAGGACTGCGGTCGGAGCGGCCATCCGGGCCTGGTCATCGGTGGCCGCCGCAGCGTGCAGCGCTTCGTACGGAGACTGCTCGGCCGGGTCGACGACGATGTCGGCACCGAGGCGGGTTGCCAGTGCACGTCGCTCCGGCGAGAAGTCGGCCGCGACGATCGGGCCGATGCCCTTCATCTTCAGAACCGCGATCACGGTGAGGCCGATGGGGCCGCAACCGACGACGAGCGGCACCGTGTTCTCGGTGACGCCGGCGTGGTTCACCGCGCGATAGGCGACCGCCAGCGGTTCGGTCAGAGCGGCGATGTCGGTGTCGACGTGGTCGGGGACCTGGATCAGCAGCGGCTCGCTGAGCACCATCTTTTCCGCATAGGCCCCGGGGGCCTCGGCTCCGGCGAAGCCCAGCATGACCGGCTGCTCGCGCCGCAGGATCGGCATCGACACGACGCGCGCTCCGACGGGGATGTTCTGCTGGGTGTCGGGACCGTAGGCGGACACCCGGGCGACGAACTCGTGACCGAACACCACCGGCCTGGACAAATCGAGCAGTTCGACGCCCGCCGCGCCGTGGGTGGCCTTGTTGAATTCGGGGCCGTGAGCCGCGCAGTGCAGGTCACTGCCGCAGATACCGCAGGCCAGCACGTCGACGAGCACCTCACCCGGGCCGGGTGTGGGTTCAGCGATCTCGGTGACCGTCAGTCGGGAATCCTGCATACCCACCGCGCGCATCAGACCTCCTCGACGGTGTAGCCGGCGAAGCCACCGGTGATGTAGTTGATCGGGCCGAGATCCTGGGCTTCGGACAGGGCGCCGGTGGGGTGCGCGATGAGGGCGGCGTCGAGGACGGAGTGGAAGCTGCCGTCCTCGTTGAAGTTGACGTTGGCGCCGGTGATGGAGAAGAGCACGACGGTGTCTTCGGTGTTGGTCGCCGGGCAGGTCAGGCTGTGGGCGGAGGCGCCGGGCTCGTACAGGTAGGACCCGGCGGTCTGCGGCTGGTCGGGGTACTCGGAGTAGTACCAGCAGCCCGAAAGGGTGTATCCGTCGACGGTGCCGGTGTGATAGTGCGGCGGGATCGAGGTACCGGGCGCGAAAGTGGCCAGCACGACCCACTCGCCGCGTTCGAGATCCAGGCGCAGTGGCTTGAAGTGCACGCCCGGTCCGAGGGAGTCGCGGATCAGCGGGCTCTGCTCGGTGTTGACGGTCAGCAGTTCACCCTGGGGCAAAGGCATGACGGGCAGCAGGGCGCCGGACATGGTGGTGGCGGGCCCGGGAACCGGGCGGGTGGTGGGAGCAGTCATTGTGGTGTTCCTTTCACTGCGTGTTGGGCTGTGATGAACACCATGCCGGTCATTCGCGGCGATCTCTTGACCTCAGACGACAGATTCTTGACCGGAGAGGACAGGCTTGTGACCTGGGGCACGGTTCATTGCGCTCTTGGGGTCGAGTCGGTGCCCGGCGCGGAACTCGGCCGGGCCCATCCCGAACCATCGGCGGCAGGATCGTGACAGGACGCTCTGTTCGGAATAACCCAATTCGTGAGCGAGATGCGTCACCGTCATGTCGGTGTCCCGGAGCCAACGTTCGGCGAGTTCGCGACGGACGCCGTCGACGATGCCGGCAAAGGTGTGGCCTTCGGTGGCCAGGCGTCGCTGCAGTGTCTTGGGATGCAGATGGAACTGTCGTGCGGTGACCTCGAGGGTGGCCGCACCGGTGGGGAGGAGTTGCCGGACGAGATCGCGGACCGCGGAACTCACGTGGCGGTCCTGTCGGCCGATCACGGTGGTCAGGTATCCCAACATGGCCAGGTGGGCCGTCTCGTCGGCGACCAGAGGGCGTGCCAGGTCCGCGGACTGCAGGGTGAAGCCCGCCTTGGTCTCGGAAAATCTTGGCGTGCAACCGAACTCGCGCAAATAGTCCGAACGGGAACCCAGTGGCTCGTGCGGGATGTGCACGCTCAGTGGGGAATACGTCGACCCCAGCAGGAATCGGAGCACGCGTAGGGCCACACCGAGAGACATCTCCATGGCCTGCCGGTGCGGCGGGGGATCGGGAATGAGTAGCCGGAACTCCATGAACGTGGTCTCGGTGGACGGATGTGCGGTGACCTCGATGGTGATCGCGGGGCTGTAGGCGGCCAGGTAGTTCTCGAATACGTGCAATGCCTCGGCCACGGTGCGGGTGGTGCGTGCCGCGACACCGACCGGGCCGAGGATCTCGATGCCCTGGCGGTGTGCCATTCGCCGTCCGAAGTCGGCGGCGCCCGTTGTCTGTGCGGCCGCCTCGAGTACCTGGATCATCGCGACATAGGTGATGAACGAGTCGAAATCACCGACCGCACCGGGCGGGATGCCCGCGCTGCGGAGCAGCGTCTGCCCGTCTGCGCCGAGGGCGGTGGCTTCCTCGAGGAAGCCGGTCAGGCATGTGCCCCGTATCACAAACATGTCCGCAAGTGTCAAACACCGGGTCTCCTGGGTCAAGGTCCGGCCACCGGACACCACCATGGACTCGCCGACGGGTGCGGTGTCCCGGGAGGGGTGTGTCGTCGCGCCGGCCCTCGTCGATCCGAGAACGGATGCTGTCGCCGATTGCTGACGAGTTCCAGAGACCACCAGAGTGCACCGACATGGGCCTTCGCCACGTCCGCCCCGGCCATTCGAACACCCCGCGATAGCGGTTCTCCCCGTCGTGGGCGAGCCACAGCTCCGACATGAAGACCCTCGGAACCCACGAATAGTGGTGTGTTGAGCAGACTCTCGATGCGGAATGCGGCGTGCGCCCACCGGTTGGACCCGACCCGCCGCAACCGTGAGCCGACGATCAGGTGGCGGGATCGGCGACGGTGGCGACCCGGGGGCGTCGACGGTTGCGGTTCACGCGTCTGACGGTGCCGCCGGCGAAGGCGGTCGCCTCGTCGATGCGTCCGGTGGGTAGGTGCGGCGCTACACCAGCAGCCGCATGGTGGTTGGCATGTAGGAGGCCCGTCGGCTCATTGCCACGGTGAACGGCAGCGGTCGGAGGTTATCGGTGGGGTTCGGCGTCGTGGCGATCCTCGGCCCCTGTCCGTGATCGGCCCGGGCTTGTGTCGATCGTGGTGCGCGCAAAGGGATTCGAACCCCTGACCGCTGGTGTGTAAGAGGAAACCGACACCTTATGCGGGGTGTCGCTAGAGTCGCTGTTCTGCCGTTTCACCTGCGGGAATCTAGGTCCGTTGGTCGGTCTCGTAGCAGCCAGTTCGTGCACCTGTTGGCAAGTTCTTGGCAAGTTCCGGGGGTTTATCGAACACCTCAGCGCGCCGAGTCGCCGGCCTTCGGGGAGAACATCGAGGCACCTGCAGACTGTAGGGCGTCGTCGTAGACGTGCCCGTACACGCGCATCGTCAACGCCGGGTCATGACCCAACCACTTCGCGACGACGAGCGGCGGATTCCCGCGGTCGAGCATCAGGCTCGCCGCCGTGTGCCGCGCATCGTGCAGGCGGATCGCCGGCACGCCTGCCTCCTTGGCCTGACGCGAGAACTCCGCCGAGTAGGTCTCGGGCCGGATGGGGGAGCCGTCAGCGTTGACGCCGACCAATCCCGTGTCGGGCCAACCGGGGCCGATGATGAGGCGTTCGGCGGCCTGCTTGGCCTTGAACGCACGTAGCGCGGTGATCACCTCGGGCGGCATCGGGAGCACGCGCCGAGATCGGCGGGACTTCGGGTCGCCGGTCACGGTGCCCTGTCCGGCGACGACAACGCGGCCAGCAACGACTGCGACAGTCCCGGCATAGAAGTCGACGGCGTCCCACCGCAGACCCAGTACCTCGGAGCGACGCAGCCCATATAGCGACAGCAGCCACAGCGGATACAGGCGGTCCTGCTCCACATGGCTTCGGAACTGTTCGGCCTGTTCGTCAGTCCATGTCTTCATCTCGCGGTCTACGATCTTGGGTCGGTCGACGAGGCGCGCGACGTTGCGGACGACGAACCCCTGGGCCATCGCGTCATCGAGGGCGGCGGACAGCTGCACCAGCATCGTGACCACAGTGCGGGCGCTGACCCCGGTCTGGGTGGTCTCGGAGGCTGCGGGCAGCAGGTAGCGGCCGCGGCTGGGGCGTTCGACGTGACCGCCGGCCAGGAGTCTGTCGAGAGCTTTCGCGCCACTCTCCCCGAACTCGAGTGCGACGTCGGCGTAACTGACGCCGTCGGGCTGAGTGCCGACGAACGCGACGATCGCGCGGCTGCCGTCCGACAGTCGCTTGGTGGGTGCGCGCCCGGAGTTCATGCGCCACTCAACCAGATCGTCGATGTGCGTCTTGGTCAGGTGTTGCAGCTGGACCCCGCCGAGACGCTCGATCACGGGTTTGAGTGCGTGTCGGTATCCGGCGAGGGTCACGGGCCGGATGTCGCGGCGTCCGTCGAGCCACCCGGTGAGGAACTCGTCGAGTGTGATCGTCTGTCGCGCAACGTAAGTACCTGCTGCGACTTCGGTGGAGATGCGGCGGTATTCGCGGCGCGCTTCGGCCATGGTGCGGTAGGTGAAGCGTTGTCGGTTGCGGGAGCCGTCGGGCCGGGTGCCGACGTCGATCTGGAACCAGTAGGACACGGTGCCGTTTGCGGCGGTGTGCTTGTTGATGGGCTGCGCTCGGCGCGTCATGTTGGGATTGTATGCGCAGCTTCGCTAGAGTCGTTTTCACGCCGCGCGGGTCGATTGCGTGGCACAGATTGCAGTCGCTGGGCCGATCGGATTCGAAAGCCTCCCGAATGGATCGGCGGTCTCAGATGGGATCCCGTGGGCCGGACGCAGTCTTGAGCTGAGGCAGAAACTCGACACGCATGCCGATTACGGTCCCTTGCGCGGACGGTCTCGCCCGCGCAACCACTGCTGTCAGATCACAACTCGCGATCACCATCCCCCAGACCTCAGACCTCCTCGGTTACAGCGCCACCGCTTGCTACAGGGCAGCCGGCGACCTGTTCCCCGTCATCCAGATCGGCCGAAGCCGACGAGTTCCGTCGCGCGCTATCCGCGAGATCCTCGGCATCGACGATCCGCCCCGAATTGAGGGTGCTGCTGCCGACGCGCTCTCAGCGCTCCTCGCCGCCCCGACGATCTCGGTTGACCAGTACGCGACCCTGTACGGGGTGCATCGTCTCACCGCCTACGAGCATCTGAGGGCCTCTTCCACGGCAATCCGCGTAGGCCGACGCACCCGAGTTCCTTCGGCGCACGTCATCCGCGAACTCTGCATCGAAAACTGAACGCGCACAAATGTATACAGCGCCGCTGGCCGTGGGCCGGGCCGACACCTTCACGACAGGACCCGGACCCCATGCCCTACAACGAGAATGGGCACCCCGCTCCAACAGGGTGCCCACTCGAACTCGACTCTCAACCAGCCGCCCAGACCAGCCACGACCAGTATATCGGCGGCACCGACAATTTCAGTGACGACGCGTCGCCACTCTCGTACGACGACGCGAACAGCCTGCGCTACCAACTCCACGGAATCGAACTGCCCGAGGGGATCGACCGGGATCGCTTCGTGGCCCTACTGACCGCCGGTGTCCGTGACTGTCTGATCCGGGAACTCGACGCGCTCGCCGAGAAGCGTGCGCGGAAGTCTGCTGCGCTGGTCGTCGCCGACGCGAAACCGTGGGGTGAGGTCGGCCGTGCTGTCGCCCAGCGCCGGGCGTGGTTGGTCGCGAACCCGTGGGCAAAGCGGGTGATCGCATGACCGCACCCGACCCGTACGCAGACCTACCACCCATCACCGACGAGCCCGCACGACTGTCTGTCGTCCACCGGGAGCCGCTGCGCGATCGACTCCTCACGGTTGCCCAACTCGCCGACATACGACCACCGACACCTCTCGTCGACGGACTCCTCTACCGAAACACCCTGGCTCAGCTGTCCGCCACTGCAGGCAGTTACAAGACCTTCGCCGCGATCGCCATGAGTTGTGCCCTCGCACTCGGAGAGAACTTCGAAAGCCACCGCGTCCCCACAGCGGAGAAGGTCGTCTACGTCGCGGCCGAAGGAGCATCAGGCCTGCGAGCCCGCATCCTCGGCTGGTGCGAACTCAGCGGCTACGACCCCGAACGCCTCGACGAACAGCTCTACATCCTGCCGTGCCCCGTCCAACTCGGCGACATCGCCGACGTATCCGAGGCGTGCGACCTCGCCCGCGACGTTGGCGCCGGCCTGGTCGTCCTCGACACCCGCGCGAAGTGCACTCTCGGACTTGAGGAGAACAGTGCGACCGAACAGGGTCGTGCGATCGCCGCGGCCGAGCGAATCCAGGAGGCGGCCGGCTGCACCGTGTTCGCCATCCACCACGCCGGACGCAACAGCTCAAGCCCGCGCGGCTCCACCGCGTGGGATGGCGGCGTGTGGTCCGACCTCCGCATGGAAGGCGCTGATCTGCTCGCGAAGGTCAAGTGCGAGAAGCACAAAGACGCCCCGTCAGGGTGCGAGCACCAGTTCCGGATGGTCCCACACACGGTGTCTCAGCACCTCATGCCGGGCGTCGGAGAAACCGCACGTCGCACCCTCGTTGCAGTCTCAAACGACAGTGAGACTGGAGCCCAAAATCTCACGGCCAGTGAGACTAAAGTTTGGGACGCCCTTGAGACTGCCCCCACGGCTGCAGGACTGTCCACCAGCGCCCTCGTCGAACTGTCCGAGACCAGCCGCGCATCCGTGTTCCGAGCTCTGAAAGTGCTGCAGGACAAGGGATATGTACGAAACGTGGGCAGCGAGAAGCGCGCACTGTTCATCGGAACCGAACTCGGCCGCCAGCAGATGGGCGGCCAACCATGATCCACCAGTCTCAAACCAGTCTCACGAAAATCTCACCCGATCGTCTCAGTCTCACCGGGGCCACCACCCTTAGGGTGGCCCGGGATGAGACTCTGCGACTGAGACAGGCCTTCCGAACCGTCGTCAGGTCGGGTGCGTGATGACCGAACCACGACGCTGCAAAGACTGCGCCGACGGACTCAACCGCGACGCCCGATTCCCCGGCCCCCGCTGCTACACCCACCACCGCAACAAACTCAGAGCCGACGCAGCCCGCCAGCACCAACGCCACATCCAGAACACCTACGGACTCGCACCCGGCCAATACGACGCACTCCTCGCCGCCCAAGGCGGCCGCTGCGCCATCTGCCGACGAGCCACCGGCAAAACCCGACGCCTCGCCGTCGACCACAACCACCAGACCGGAGAAGTCCGCGGACTCCTCTGCAGCCCCTGCAACCGCGAACTCATCGGCCGACACCCACCCGACGCACTCCAACGCGCCATCGACTACCTCACCAACCCACCCGCCCGAACCATCCTCAACATCAAGGAGCCAAACCCGTGACCGACGACCCGGCGACAATCGCCACCGACCTCCGCCAACTCATCGCGCACCTCGAACAATCCCGCGACACCCAACCTCAGCGCCTGGCCGACATGCGCACCCAGGCCGACGCCGAACGCGACCACGCCCGCATCGGCGAACCGTGGATGGATACCGTCGGCGCGCTACCGGCCACCGACGAAGCCGGCAACCTCACCGGCGTGATGGGCCTACCGTCACTCGACGCCAAGTCCCTCTGGGGAGCCCGTCTCGCATTCGATCTCGTGTCCCGCGGTCTGCCAGCCAAAGAGATCCTGTCGGAACTGTTCTCCGATATCCGCGACACCGACCACCTGATGCTTGTTCTCGCCGCAGCCTGCGAGACCCTCGCCGAGAGCATCGTCGCGCCGATGCTCGAGGAAATCGAAACCCGAGCGAGTGACTACGACATGCGGGTGTCGCTGGCCGACGCCGCCCGCAACGCCTGGTCCGTCCGATGCGCCGGCGACATCCCCACCGAGGACGCCGTATGAACAACTCTGGGTCGAACAACACCGATCCCTGTGACAGCTCAGGCCCCCAACGGATCACCGACCGCGAACGAGCCACCCAAGCCGTCCACCTCCGCACCCACGGCCACACCCTCGACGACATCGCCGAACGACTCGGCTACTACGACCGGGCGGCCGTGTACCGGGCCATCACCCGATCCCTCGACCGCGTCGAAACGGAGAACGCCACCCAGTACCGCGAACTGATGACCGACCGCTACGAAGGCCTGTTGCGGCGCGCGATGGACGCCCTCGACGACGCCGACGAAGGCCGCGAAGTCGGACGCGCACAACTGCTATCGGCCGCGCGCGGCATCTGTGACAGCCTCGTCCGCCTCCACGGCCTCGACAACGCCCCGGTAGTGACCATCCGATCCGAAACCCAGTTGGATCGCGACATCGCCTGTCTGACGGAGATGGTGGCCGCGATCGACGCCCAACCCGAACAACCTCAACTGCCCGCGCCCGAAGGAGACAACCGATGAACACCCAACGTTCCTACGACCTCGTGAAGGTCGCCGACGCCCTCGCCCGCGACCTCGCGATCACCAACTCCCGAACCCAGGTGAACGAACTCATCGACACCGCAGCCGAACTCGTGGGGGAACGCGCGATGTTCGCGGTCCTGCGTTCAGCGCTCACCACACTCGTCGGTGCCCACTTGCACGGCACCGATGTGGTCGACCGATTCGAACTCACCGCAGGCGCCGCGCTCGCGCCCTCCCTCTTCGACCCGGAAAGTCTGCGCTGATGAGCATCTTCCGACGCACCCCCGAACCCGACTCCGCACCGGTCGCCGCCACCGAGATCCCAGGACCGGAGGTGGTGGCACGCTTCCGTCCGTGGCCCGTGGCTGCCGCCTGGGCCGAAACCGCAGGCATCACCTCCTCCGACGGCCGGCCCGTCCGACGCACCCGATACGGCACCCATCAGCCCCTGACCACCACCGAACTCCGCACACGCCTCGCCGAGTACTCCGCCCAGTGCGGGTGGCCGACCGACCGACCCGTCGGACGCCTCGACGCGCTCGAAGAGGCTGCACGCGAAGTGCTCTCCACGTTCTACAAGACGCCGACTACCACACCCGACAAGGTCGACCCATTGGCCCCACCACCGGCTTGGTCGCGTCGCGGGGATCAGAACGCACTACCCGATCCCGTGAACGATCCCGGCTCGGTCGCCGAGGTCTTCGTGCGTGAGCAGTGCTACACGAGCGAAGGGCGTGCCGTCGCCCAGATCAACGGTCAGCTCCACGCATGGGACCACAAGAGTGCCCGATGGCAGGTGTGGGGCACCCACAGCGACCTCGCGGCCACGATCGACGCCTGGATGGCAGGGGAACGGTACTGGCTCGACGATTCCTCGCTGCATCCATGCGGCGGAGCCACCACGGCGATCGTCGGATTCGTTGGGACGCTCCTGCGGATGCCAGGCGAGGGGTGGCCGTCCGGGCCTGCTGCTGTCGCGGCCTACGACCACCTGGCGACCCACCAGACTGCGCCGTCGCGGACCCATCTCGACGTGCCTGGCGCCTACACCCCGACCGGAGGTATCCGATGACCATCAACTACTCCCTGTGGCGCATCAGCTTCGGTGATCACGAGATCGTCGAGGATCGCGAACCTGTCGAGGCGTTGGCCGCGGTGTTCGCCGAGCAGGGCATCGAACACTACGTGCACCGCAGATTCGACCACACCGGGCCGTGGATGCTGGTCGGCCATGGGTAGGTCTGCGATTGTGTCCGTTGTGAGTGAGGAACTTCGGGCCGTCGCGGCCGAGGCGTTGTCGGCGGCGTTCTCCGGGCCGCCCGCGCAACGTCTCGCGGATGCGGCGGCGGTCGCCGATCACCTGGAACGGGTGCTCGTGGCGGTGGAGTCGGGCGAGGTTTCGGCGACTGCCGCGGAGGCCTTGCGCATTGAGGGGGCGATCCTGGCGTTGCGGGCGATCACCGGCAGTCGGTGACGTCTCGTCATGCACTCGGAGTAACACTGACGGCGGAACCATGTAACGGTGACGACCGTCAGTGTTACACTCTTGGGTATGACCACCGCGATCCCCGGCCGCCGACGCCGCAAGGCCGCATCCGCACCAGCGAACACCGCCGTCGCCTATGTGCGCGTCTCAACCGACGAACAGATGCAGTCCGGTGCCGGACTCGCCGCCCAGCGCGCCGCGATCCAAGCCGAGGCCGACCGCCAAGGCTGGACCATCACCGGATGGCACGTCGACGACGTCTCCGGCGGTATCGCACCCGACAAGCGACCAGGACTGTCCAACGCCCTCGCCAAGGTCCGCAACCGAGAGGCCGCGATCCTCGTGGCCGCGAAGCTCGACCGACTGTCACGGTCGATGTCGGACGCGGCCGGCCTTCTCGACCTGTCCGCGCGCGAAGGGTGGCAGGTCGTCACGTGCGACATGGCGTTGGACACCTCGACGCCCCAGGGTCGCGCGGCCGCGCACATGACGATGACGTTCGCCGAACTTGAGCGCGGCATGATCTCCCAACGGACGCGTGAGGCGCTGGCGACCCGTAAGGCTGCCGGGGTTCAGCTGGGGAAGCCGACGAAGCTGCCGGATGAGGTGCTGCGGCGGGTGATCACCGAGGCGTCGCAGGGTCGCAGTCTCCGTCAGATCGCCGCCGGGTTGATGGCCGACGGGATCCGGACCGGGTCGGGGAGTGAGCGGTGGTCAGCACAGCAGGTGCGGCGAGCGCTCGATTGTCAGCGCTCTGAACACCTCACCGCGGAGATGTTCGGAGCCTGAAGGTGGGACTACCTCGACAGCCAGGCGTCGGCGAACGCTGCAACCTGGGTGTCCGACAAGGGCGGTAGCGTGTCGGGGTTGATCGCGGCGACGCGTTCCACGAGAGGCAACTTCGCCCGCGCCGCCAGTGACTCATCGTCTGTCCCCGGAGTCCACTCGACGGCATCGCACGGTTCCGCGTGAGGGCGTCTCCGAGTCCTCCGCAATACAGCGATCATGACGTCCCCACCGCGGAGGGAACATAGACGCGGTGCTCCGCCCCAGTGACCGACCGCAACGGATCCAGCCGCGCCACCGCCGACTTCCGACGAGCGTCCGGAACCTTCGTATACACCGCCGTCGACTGGATCGTCTTGTGTCGCATCAACTCCTGAACCGTTCGGAGGTCCGCGCCGTCATCGAGGAGGGTCGTCGCATACCAGTGCCGCAGGCAGTGCGGCGTCCCCGGCACCTCGGCCCTCCGCATTGTCCTGCTGACCACATCCGACACCGACTTCCCGTGCATCGGGGTGTGCGGATGTCCGCGCATCGGGAACCAGTAACCCTTGGCCGGCATCGTCGACGCCGCCTCGATCAGCGTGGGGTGCAGCGGTATCGACCGCACCTTGCGGCCCTTTCCCTTCACCCACAGGACGCCCGCGCCTGCGTCGACATCCTCACCCCGGACTCGTGCGATCTCGGACACCCGAAGTCCGGCCAGTAGTGCGAGGAGGATCATCACGCGCGTTGAGCGCCACATGCGCGTCGAGAGCAGGCGCACCACGTCGTCATCGGAGACGGGCCGCGGCTGCCGATCCGGGTAGTGCGGGGTCCCCACCTTCATCATCGGGTTGTCTTCCCGTCGGTCGGTGACCTGCAGCCACTTGAACCAGGACGACAGATACGAGTGGTAGGTCGTGACAGTCGAGTCGGACCACTCGGGGTGCGAGTGAAGCCATCCGACGATGTCGCCGTCGCAGCTGCGCGCCGGTTCGACGTCCATCTCGGCACCGAACAGCGCCACAACCCGGATGCGTTCGGTGATCGTCACCAGGGACAGGCGCTGGGCGTGCTGCCACACACGCCACGCGTCGAGGTGCACCATGATCGGGGCGGTCATAGCGACTCCACCGCCTGACGCTTCCGATCGTCGGTCACGCGCGTGTAGATGGCCGTGGTCTGTAACGACGAATGCCGCAGGAGTTCCTGAACCGTACGCAGATCCGCGCCGGCCTCGAGTAGTCGAGTTGCGAACGTGTGCCGCAACTGGTGAGCCGTCGCGTCAACATGGTTGCGCAGCATGTGCATTCGTAGACGCTCACTCACCTCACGGCCACCGATGTGGCGGCGCCGCTGCGACGGAAACCAGTAGCCGGTCCGTGGCATGAGTGCCGCGTGTTCGATGATCAGCGGGTGGGCAGGGAGCACATAGATCGCTCCGCCCTTTCCGCGGACGCGGAGTGTGCGGGTCGCGACGTCGAGGCTGCGGGCTTCGAAGCGCGCGATCTCGGCGACGCGTAGGCCGGCGAGCCCCGCGAGGAGCAGCATCGCCTTGACGTCGGCTACCAGGTTGGGCCGCGATCTGCGTGTGGTGAGGGCTGGAGTGTCGACCAGGGCGTCGAACTGGTCCGTGGCGATTGGTCGTGGTTGTGCCACTGGACGTTTCGCGGGTCTGATCGCAGTCATCGGGTTGTCTTCGCGGCGGCCCGTCGCGTTGGCCCACCGGTAGAAGGTCATCAGGTGTGAGTGGAAGACGCTGCGAGTGACCGACGCGCGGTCTGATCGGCCCAGCCATTCCGCGAGGTCGCCGGTGGTGGCGTCGATCAGGGTCGTGCCGGTGTCGCGTTCGACTCGGCGCATGGTTCCGACGCGGTCTTGCACGGTGCGACGCGTCTTACCTTCGGCGTAGAGGTGGGTCGCCCAGTCGGTGATGTAGTCGCTCATGCCGCAACTCCGAGGATCAGGGCGGTGGCCTTCGCGTGCGCGTCGAGCGCTTCGGTCGGCTGGTCGAAGACCTGATTGCCGACCGCGTGGATGCGTTGCGCGCGCCACCACAGGCCGTCGACACCGCGGTACACGAGGTCAATCAGCAGGGTGACGCCGACGGTGCGGGCGTCGGACGGTGTCAGCCCGTCGAGTGTGCGTGCCTCACGCAGCAGGAACACGACATCGAGGAGGACGTCGGAAAGGGCTTGGTTGTGGCTCGTGGCAACGATTGCGGCACGTTCGGCCATGAGTTCGTAGACGCTTGCGGGGGTGGGGTCGGTAGGGTCGCTGTGCATCGTGTCTCCTGATCTCGGGATGTGGTGCATGAAACCCTCGGCGGCGTTCTTGGCGGGATGCGTCGGGGGTTTCTGTTGTCGTGCGTGAGTGACGGTAGCCGCTCCAGCACATGTCGTCCACCCCTTAGATGCCGAATCGTGTTGTGGGACAACAGGATGCTGCTGTGACACTGTGTAGTGTTCCAGCAGTTCTCGTTGTTCTGCGACCTCTGCCGACCGACGCCGATTACCGACTCCGACGTGCACAGACGTCACGGACCGCCGGCCACTTCGAAGAGGGAGAGAAGGCGGCGCGAGGCGGCCAGATGGCATGACGGTGACCACGGAGAAATCCGGTCGATCGCTGTGCCTTCACGACATCGTCAGTGGCCGGTCCTACCCTGTGGGGTAGTGCTGCTGGCCGTGGGCCGGGCGTCTGTGGAAGGCCGCCGCGTTGACAGCACCTTGGGCCGAGGCTCGGGTCGAAGCCGAACTGGATTTCGGCAACATCGACACCGAACTCCGCACCCGCCTCACGGCGGCGGTCCAACTCGCGTCACGTGAGGTTCAACGCGAGTTCGACCAGATCCAACGCCGCGCGTCGTTGCGGGCCGGGCAAACGGCACGCGAGTGGGAGAACGCATTCCAACGCATCCGGGTGGCTGCGCAACGCACCAGCACGGCCCTGGCGAACGGGTTGAAGGCCGAAGTGAAGGTCGACCTCGACCAGGCGTCGGTGAACGCGGCCCGCGCCCGCCTGAATCAGGCGTTCGCCGACGCGTTGAACGTCAAACTCGAAGTCAACAACGGCGACATCACGTCCATGGCGACCGCGATCCGCACCGCGCACGCCAAACTCCAGCAGTGGCTGGACGCCAACCCACTGAAGGTGCGGATGGACGTCGACACGTCCTCGCTGCAGGGCGATCTCCGGGCCGCTCACTCTGCGTTACAGGCGTGGCTGCTGTCCAACCCTCTGCGGGTGCGGGTGGACGTCGACCAGAACGGCATCAGCCGACTCACCCGATCCATGTCCGGCAGCGGCAACAACAGTCTCCTCGGGGCCTTGTCGAAGGTGGGGTCGAAGGCTCTCGATGTGACGAAGACGGTCGCGAAGTTCGGGGCGATGGCTGGTGCCGCGACCGTCGGGATTGCGGGGTCGTTGCCGACGGTGGTGGCGTTGGGGGCGGCCATCGCGAGTGTGGGGGCGGCCGGCGCGGGCGCCGGTGTCGCGGGGATGACCGCGATGATCGCCGCGGCGGCCACGTTGAAGGTCGCGTTCTCCGGGGTGGGGGATGCGTTGACGAACGCGTTCGACCCGGCGAATGCGGAGAAGTTCAACGAGGCGATGGCGAAACTGTCGCCGCAGGCCCAAGGCTTCGTGAAGTCGATCCAGGGCATCAACAAGGCGTGGAAAGACTCCGGTGCCCAACTGGCGGTGCAGGATTCGTTGTTCGCGGGTCTGGGAGCGAAGATCTCCACGCTGGGGACGCAGATGATGCCGGCGGTGCGGGCATCGATGCTTACGGTGGCTGATGGCTTCAACGAGGGCGCCAACAGTGCGTTGCGGTTCGCGAACTCCACCACCGGTGTCGCCACGTTGCAGGACATCCTTGCGGGGTCGTCTAACATGGCTGCCAATTTCGGTGCGGCACTGGGGAATCTGGTTCCGGGGCTGGCGGCGATCGGCGCGGGTGCGGCGACGGCGTTCTCGCCGCTGACTGACGGGATCGGTGGGGCGACCCGCTCTCTGTCGACCATGCTGGTGGAGGCGAACAACTCGGGTCAGATCTCGCGGTTCTTCCTCGATGCGGTGGAGGTGGCGCGCCAGTTCGGGGCTGTGTTGCAGCAGGTGGGTGGGATTCTCGCGGCGGTGGGGTCGGCGGCCGCCGAGGTCGGGAACGGCAACGCCATGGCCGGAATCACTGACAGGCTGCGTGAGGTCAACGCATTCTTCTCCGCCGGAGAGGGGCGCGCCGCTCTCGTCGGCTACTTCGGCGCGATGCAAGCCGCCGTAGGCAGTATTCTGCCGATCCTGATGAACGTCGCCGGGATCATCGGCACCACCATCGCCCCCGCCATCGCCGGACTCATCACGCAGATCGCGCCGGCCATCAACCATCTGATCGGCATGATCGGTGTCGGCTTGAACTCGATCGCCCCCGCGATGGCTCCGTTGGGTGCGGCGATCAACTCCATCGCGGGTGCGTTGGCGCCGGTGATGCCGATCCTCGGGCAGATCATCGCTCAGGTCGTGCAGATCCTCGGACCGATCATCGGGTCACTCGCCACCGCATTGTCCCCGGTCCTGCAGGCCATAGGGCAAGGGCTGTCGGCAGCGTTGACCGGGCTCGCTCCGCTCGTTGGCCCAATCCAGCAACTTTTCGCCGCGCTGTCGCCGATCATCACTCAGATCGCGGCAGCCATCGGCCAGTTCGTAAGTGCCTACTTCGCCACGCTGATACCGATCGTGTCCGGGGTGATCTCAGCTATCGCGGCTGTGCTGCCCGTGGTGCAGGGCCTGGTGCAGATGCTCACGCCACTGGCCCCGGTCCTCGGTGTGATCGCGGCCGCTGTCGTCGCCGCGATCGCTGCGTTCCGCATCTTCAGCGTGGTCACGTCGATCATCAGGGGCGTCCAGGTCGCGTGGATGCTCCTCAACCTCGCGTTCACCGCATCCCCGATCGGCCTCATCATCGTCGCGATCGCGGCCTTGGCCGCCGGCCTCGCCTTGTTCTTCACGAAGACCGAGACCGGCCGCCGCATCTGGGACGCCATCTGGAACGGCATCAAAGCCACCTTCTCCGCCGTGTGGAATGGCATCAAGGCGGCGTGGGATGCGGTGTGGCCCGTCCTCGAATCCGGGCTACGTGCCATCGGTGCAGTCGTGGGATGGGTGGCCGACCACTGGAAGATCCTCCTCGCCGTCCTCACCGGACCCATCGGCATCATCATCGGACTCGCCCTGAAGTTCGGGATTCTGCAGGCCGCATTCCGGGCCGTCGGCACCGCTGCAACGTGGCTGTGGCAGAACGCCATCCAACCCGCATTCTCCGTCATCGGTTCCATCATCTCCGGGGTGTGGGCGGTGGTACAGCTCGTGTTCCAGGGGTGGGTGACGATCTTCCAGGCCGTCGGTGGCGCGGTCATGTGGTTCTGGAACACGGTCATATCTCCGGCGTTCGCGGCGATCGGCGCGATCATCTCCGCGTGGTGGGGTGTGGTGTCCGGGGTGTTCAACTTCTTCGTCGGGTTGCTCACCACCATCGCGGGAGCGGTCGCGGGGTTTGTGTCGTCGGCCATCGGATGGTTCGCGAACCTCGCATCCACCGTGTGGGGCACCATCTCCGGGTGGGTGTCCAACATGTGGGGTGCCATCTCCGGGTTCGTGTCGAATGTGATCGGCGCCATCAGTGGGTTCGTCGGGCAGGTCATCGGGTTCTTCGACAGCCTCGCATCATCGGTGATTGGTTCGGTCACCAACCTGTGGAACACCGTCCGCGACGGCTTCACCAACGGCATCGACGCCGTCCTCAACGCCGTGACCGGCATGAAAGACAAGATCGTCGGATTCTTCTCGTCCGCCGGATCATGGCTCGTCAACGCGGGCAAGTCGATCATCCAGGGCATCGTCGACGGCATCCAGTCGATGGCCGGCGCGATCGGCAACGCCATCCTCAACATGATCCCCTCCTCAGTCCGCGGTGTTGTCAGTTCGGCGCTCGGTTTGTGGGTGGGGGGCATGATCCCCGCCTACCGCAACGGCGGACTCATGCAGCTGGCGCGGTTCGCCGGCGGCGGGCAACAAGGCTCAACGCAGAACGTCGGGCAGCCCGGTAGCTTCATCGTGAACGCGAACGCCACCCGCCGAAACCTCGGGCTGTTGCGGCGCATCGCACCACACGGCAAGCAACTATCCGGGCCCGGTAACGGCACCTCGGACTCGATCACTGCGGTGTGGGGTGGGCGTGCCCGGGCCCGGGTGTCCCGCGACGAGTATTGGGTTCCGCCGGGCGATGTGGCGGGCATTCTGCCGATCCTGCTGGCGATCAACTCGGGTGCGAACGTGATGCGCGGCGCCCTCGCGGATGGGTTCGCCGGTGGTGGTGTGATCAGCGATGTCCTCGCTGCGGCGAAGAACATCGTGAACTCCGGCTACGTGTGGGGTGGCTGGGGTAACGGGTGGAACACGGACTGTTCCGGCGCGGCGTCCTCGATCGCGAATCTCGCTGTCGGGAAGGGTGACCCGGGAACGGGGGAGCGCACGGCGACCGGCGGGATGGGGGCGTTCCTGCAGGCGCGGGGTTTCCTGTCGGGGATGGGTGGCCCGAACGACGTGTCCATCGGGTGGTCGGACACGCACGCCGCCAGCACGATTGCGGGTACGAATGTGGAGCACACCGGGCCGGAGGGGACGCCCGGCAAGTACGGGGGTGACGCGTCCGGGGCGGACTCGCTGCCGAATCAGATGCATCTGCCGATGGAGGGTGACCCGTCGGGGACTGCGGGGGCGGTGCCATCCACGGGGACACCGTCGATGGGGTCGTCGACGCCGATCGGATCAGGCATCTCGTCGTCGGGTGGCTCCGCGTCGTGGGGCAACTCCGGTGGCGGGTCGAAGTACAACAGTGCGGATGATGCGAAGAAGGCGGGGGTGACACCGGTGTGGGTGGAGAACTGGCCCGCCAGCATGGGGGGCGGCTCGACGTCGACGGTGCCGACCACCACACCCGTCGACACCGCCACCCCCTCAGCTACTGCGTCGTCGGTGGACACTATCCCCCTGCAGCAGAATCCGGACGGTACGTGGACATCCACCGATCCGGAGTGGGCGAAGCTCATCAAGCGGGAGTCCGGTGGGGATCCGGACATTGTGCAGCAGGTGCAGGACGCCAACTCTGGTGGTAACGAAGCCTCCGGCCTGTTCCAGATCGCGTTGGGCACGTGGAAAGCCAACGGCGGCGAGAAGTACGCGCCGTCTGCCGGTGAGGCCACCCCGCAGCAGCAGGCCGAGATCGCGGCGAAGATCTTCAACGAGAACGGCGGCTCCCCGTGGGGGTCGGGTGCGGGGCAGAACTTCGGCCGTGAGGATGAGGAGAAGTTGCGTGCGGGGATTCAGCGTGCGGGGGCGGTGCCGACTACTCCGGAGGGCACGGTGCCGGTGACGGTCACCAATCCGGAGGCCACACCGCAAACCACAGTCACCCCGACGACGGAAACTCCGACCCCCACAACTGTGACTCCGTCGACGGTGACACCCTCGGCAACTCCAGCCGCCACCACGCAGCAGGACCGGTTCAAGGTGGACTCCACCATCTCGGGCACCGCCGGCGGCTACACCGACAACGCGCTACAGCAGGGCATCGATGCGTTCCTGAAGGATCACCCGGGACTGCTGGGGTCGTGGGACAACTCGACGGCCACCACCAGCCTGGGGAAGCGGGCGGGGTCGGTGGCGTCGACCGCGTTGGGTGGGCAGTTGTCGTCCGCGTTGGGGATTTTCGGCCTCGACTCGACTCCGACTCTGTTGCAGGCGATCTCGCAGTACGACCAGGACAACCGCAAGCAGGGCACTGATGCCGCGACGAAGAAGGATCTGTTGGATGCGGTGAACGACATTGCGCGGTCTGCGTGGCAGGCCGGGTCAACGACGGTGAACGTGTACGGGAACACGAATGCGGATGAGGTCTTGGCGAAGTCTGACCAGGAACGGCGCCGCAGAATGCGCAGGTACGTGAAGTGACGCACCGAAGTCTCGACGTTGTCGACCTCATTTCGCACATCCTGCAGGGATCGGCCGATCTTCGGGGTGCGTCGTGCGTCGCCCGGCCCCGACTGTTCGACCCTGACATCTCGTACTCAGACGCCGGATTCCGAAGCCAGGCTGAGCGTGAGCAGGCGGTGAAGGCGCTGTGCGTGGGGTGCCCAGTTCGCGGCGAGTGTTGGGAGTGGGCGACGTCGGGAGCTCGGGTGGTCGGCCCCACTGCGGCAACGATGTTCGTGGGCAGTGCACTTCGCGTGCGGCCGTCTCGTCAGAGGTCGATGTCCTCGGGTTCGACTGGGGCGCCGACGGCGAGCACGCGCCAGTGATCCAACCCAGGGACCTCGTCGGGTGACTGGGGCCGGCGCACCACGGTGACGATCGTTCGCTGGTCGGGATCGGCTGAGTCGAGCAGCAGCCACGCCACTCCTGGCGCTGCGAGGACTGGTGGAAGTTGAAGGGTTCGGCCGACCATCGCGTCGATCACTTCGCCGCGGCGCACGATGAACTCGGTCAGGCTCTCCTCGGCGGCGACCGCTCCGAGTTCCGGCATCGCGTTGCGGACTGCGTCTGTCGTCGTCACGTCGAGGAAGTGCGGGAAGAAGAGCGTGAACGCGAGGACCGGGCCGAACTGTCCGTTGGCGTCTGCTGATTCGAGTGCTCGACGGATGTTGTCGCCGTTCGTCATTGGTGTGCCCCTTCGAGGTTATCGACGAGTTCGGTGATGAGGTGGCGGCACTCGATAGCGTCCGCGTAGTCGGCCAGCAAGGCGCTCAGGGCGTCGTCACCGAGGTGCCGCATCAGGATGCGGGTTGATGCGCCGAGTTGCGCGTCGGCGCGTGAGAGGCGACGTTGGGCGGCTGCGATCAGGTCACTGTCCATGTTGGGGGGACTCCTGGGGGCGGGGGGTGGCCGCCCCGCCCCTTTCGGGGCCGGGGCGGTGCGGGGGTCAGATTCGGTGGGCTTCGATGAGTTCCCAGGCCATCTCGATCTCCTCGTCGTCGAGGCGGGCGTGCCGGCCGAACGGGCCGAAGCTGCCGTTGATGTCGGCGAGGGCGCCGTCGAGGTCGAAGTCCTCGGTGTCGGTGATGTCGAGTTGGGCGGCGAGGGCGGTGGTGGTCATGTCGGGCCTTTCGATGAGGGTGGGTGAAAGTTCAGAGGGGCTGCCATCCACATGTCGGCGAGGGGGATGCTGTTTGCCGCCGTGTAAGGGTTTGTTTTCCGTCCCGGCCCCTCTGAACTTGTAACGCTAGTCTAGCGCGCTTGCCCAGCGACGCGCAAGTCTAAGCGGGGCAAATCTGCTAGACTACTTCGCGTGGATGAACACGAGGCACTCGAAAGGATCGCAGCAAACCGGCACAAGCGGGACGAGCACACTGCTGCGATCGCAGCGCTCGACGAAGAACTCGCCGGCCCCGACGGCCTCGTGCGGGCCGCATTCGACGCCGGCGCCACCGGCCCGCGCATCGCGTCAGTCGCGCGACTGTCGAAGCAACGCGTCTACCAGGTGCGCGACGGGGTTCGGTGACGCCTACGCCGAGGCCGCGCCTGTCGCGCGTTCGAGAGCCTCAACCAGTCGCATGACCGCAGCACGTTCGACCTCCTCGGCCAGCGTCTGCGAGGCGTCGGGCAGCTCCCGAAGAACAGCCAGCAGGGTGGTGCCCTCGACCCGATGCGATAGCGATCGCCACTCGGGATCTGAGTCGATACCGCGAGGCATCGCCGCAGCGTACGCGAGTGCCTCTGTAAATCGGGGCCACGAGGTCGGGCTGACAGCCGACGGGAGTCCCATCGTCAGCCGCTGCAACGGGGGCGCGGCGATCTCCTGCAGCAAGCTCACGGCGGCGTCCACGTAATCGAAGTCCTGGACCCACCCCGTATCGCACAACGCGCGTTCCACGCGGTGTTCGGACACCATGCGCGCGGCACTCCAGACGATGCCCGACGGGCTGGAGAGAAGCCTGTCCTCGCCGCGGAACGTCACCGCGGCGTGCATCAACTCGTGGGCCACGATCCGGGCGGCGTCGCCGGTTGCCGCTCCGTACGTGACGGTCTGGGCCTCGATATCGACCAACCGGCCGTTGAGCAGAATGCAGCACCCGTCGTCGAGGTTGAGGGTCTTCGCGGCGGTCACCGAGTCTCCTCGATGCATGCTCGAATACGTGGTTGACCCCGTCCTGTCGCGGACGCTCGCGGCCAGGTCGTTGGTGAGGATCAGCGTGATGTCGGGCAGCGGGACATCCGGCGCCCTGCCGGTGGCGTCGTCCAAGAGTGCTTCGACATGGTCGAGGTCGGGATTGCGTGAGTAGTACTCGACTCCAACTGTGAATTCCACGGCACCTCGTCGACTTGTTCGTGCTGGCAAGTTCTTGGCAACTTCGGGGGTTTTCGCTTCGCTCTGAGTTGGCCGCCTGGCGCTCTGAACTGCGTAAACACTGGTGCGCGCAAAGGGATTCGAACCCCTGACCGCTGGTGTGTAAGACCAGAGCTCTACCGCTGAGCTATACGCGCGGGTCGGTCGGCGAGTGCCGTACCAACACATGAATGTAGCCGGTGAGGTGCGTGACACCCAAACCCGCGGTCGGCGGCATCGGATAGGTGTCACCCGACGATCGGCGGCAGCGCGAACAGCACGATCGTCGACCACACGACGTGTGTGCACACGGGGGCGAGAACGCCACCGGTGGCGCGTCGCAGGACCGCGCACACGGTCCCCAGGATGATGGCGGCGAACCCGAGCATCACGTTGCCGCTGGCCAGGGTGGCCGCCACGTAGATCACCGTCGAGGTGATGATCGGTCGATGGGGGATGGCGGCGGTGAACACCGCGCCCCGGAAGAACAGTTCCTCGGCGACCCCGTTGCCCAGGGTGATGACCGCGACGAGGGCGAGGTTGCCGCTGTCAGCGAAGGCCAGCACCTGCCCGATCAGGTCGTTGAGCGGGGGGATGAGGCGGGTGAAGAAGGCGCCGGCGACGAAGCACACGCCGACCGCGACACCGACGAGGACGCCGAGACCGGCGGCGGTGCGTATGTCGGCGGTTCCGTTGACGGCGAATCGGCCGGCCCGTAGCGGGCCGCCGAGGACACCACCGATCACCCACACCACGCCCAACGCGATGGTCAGTGGGTAGAACGAGGCGTCGCCCGGCGTTGCCGACAGCGAGAACCCCAGCAGCACGGCGCCGACCACGAGTACGCCGGCGACGATCCGGCGTCGTCGGCGTTGATGTGTCGGTGCGGTCGTCTCGCCGTCGGCGGTGAGCGCGCGGTAGGCGGCGGTGAGTCGGGCGTGTGAGTCCACGTCGTCAGACTGGCAGCAGAGTGCGTCCGAGTCGACCCGCGGTGCCGGCAGCCGAGGTGATCGCCCCGGCGATGCGTCGACGCAACCGGGGCACGTCGCCGCCGGCCCAGGACGGGTCGGTGGTCGCCAGATGGTGCGGATCGCGCAGGGCGCACACCGATCGCGGGGCCGGCGACGAGACCGCCGCACGCACGGCGTCGCGCATCGGCGTCAGGCCACCGGCGGGATCGGGTACCAGGTCGCGAATGCGATGTTCGGCGGCACGCATCGGGTGATCGAGCGAGGTGATGAGTTCCTCGGTGAGCGACGACGGGATGGGCACCAGCACGCCGGCCACCTTCCCGACGAGTCGCGTGCCCACGAACGGCACCGAGAAGCGCACGCGCGGCATCCGGATGGAGTCGAGGTAGGCGTCGAGCACCGACCGGTACTGGCAGGAGTCGGGCCCGGCGATGTCGTAGTCGCCGGGTGGCAGGCCCGGGTCGCAGGCCGCCGACAGGTAGTGCAGCACATCGCGAATCGAGATGGGGTCCATGGGGTTTCGGGTCCACGAGGGTTCCGGGATGACCGCCAGACGATCGCCGACGTACCGGATGATCTCGAACGACGTGGAACCCGCGCCGACGATGACCGCGGCCCGTAACCAGACGAGGTCGGCGCCGCCGTCGACGCGCAGCGCCTCGCCGGCGTCGGCGCGGCTGCGCAGGTGCGCCGAGAGCTTCTCGCCGTCGGGGACGAAACCGCCCAGATAGATGATGCGACCCACGCCCGCGTCCCGGGCGGCCGCGGCGACGTGGGAGGCCGCCCGACGGTCGGCGTCGGCGAAGTCGGAGCGACCGATGCCGTGCACCAGGTAGTAGATCGCGTCGAGGTCACCTGCCCTGCTCAGGGCACGCGACACCGAGTCGGCGTCGTCGGCATCCATCGACACCGCGGTGACGTCGTCGAACCAGTCGAATCGCGCCAGCCGATCGGTGTTCCGCGAGGTCACGACGACGTCGTGCCCGGCCGCGAGCAGCGTGCACACGAGTCGTGATCCGACGTAACCGGTTGCGCCGGTGACCAAGAGCCTCATGAGGCCAACGTAGGTGCGATGTGCGGGCTGCGGAATCGGCCGACGCGACTCGTGGCGTAGTCGCAACGGGTCCGCCGGCGTCGGTCACGAAAAGGTCACGACGACCCTCCGCACGCGCGACGGTATCGTGCCGCCAGCTTCTCGTGATGGTCGGCGACGGCACCCAACTCGACCCGCAGCGCATCGGGCTCGATCACCGAGAAGTCGGCGTCGAAGGCATGCATCCAGCGTGCGATGGAGGCCAGTGACGTGGAGAAGACCCGGAGTTCGCACGTCGTCTCGTCGGCGGACTCGAGGGTGCCCCACGCTTCCGACATCATCGGTGCCACCTCGGCGAGTGGGGCGTGGATGCGGACCCGGGCCGAGGCCTTCCGGTACACCGACCCGATGCTGCGTTCCAAGAACTCCGCGGCGCCGCCGTCGGGGAGTTCACGAGGCGAAAACCGGGGTCCGGTCGGCGTCTTGGGTTCCATCCGATCCACCCGGAAGGACCGCCAGTCGTCACGGTCGGGATCGAAGGCCACCAGATACCAGCGCATCCCGTTGCGCACCAACCGGTAGGGCTCCACATCGCGCCGGGACTCGGTGCCGTCGCCACGGCGATAATCGAAGCGCAGCCGCTCGCGCCGATGGCAGGTGGTGGCGATGTCGGTCAGTGTCTCGGCCGTCACCGCGCCCGGACCGGGTTGGCGCGGAACGGCTTCCAACGACAACGCGTCCAGCCGGTGACGCAGGCGCGACGGCATCACCTGCCGGAGTTTGCTCAACGCGCCCGCCGAGGCCTCGGCCATGTCGGCCACCGGTCCGGTGGTCACCGCGTCGAGACCGAGCGCGACGGCGAGGACCTCCTGATCGTCGAGCAGCAGCGGTGGCATCTCCGCCCCGGCACCCAGCCGGTAGCCGCCGCCGACGCCGACCGTCGCATCGACCGGATAGCCGAGTTCACGGAGTTTGTCGACGTCGCGGCGGACGGTGCGGGTGGTGATGTCGAGGCGGTCGGCGAGCTCCTGCCCCGACCATTCCTGCCGCATCTGCAGTAGGGACAGCAGGTGCAGCAATCGGGCCGAGGTTTCCAACATGGAATCCATGGTGCCCCAGATCGCGGACGATCACTGTCCGCATTCGGCCTCTGCGATCACCGTCGGTGCCGACCCGTCAGCCGCCGCACTGGGCCGCGGGGATGTTGGTGGTCGGGTCGGTGGTGTTGTCGAGCCACTTGCCGTAGGACTGTCCGCCGAGCTGGTTGCGCAGTCGGCAGATGTCGTCGATCGTCCGGCCGGCCACCTGATAGACGGCGTAGATGACGTTGCCGTTGTCGTCGCGACGACGCAGCGACGAGCACGACTGGTCGGTGCGCAGGTAACTCGAGCCGGGATAGGCGTCCAGGTAACCCTGCACCTCGCTGGCCCACGTCGCCTCGTTGACGGCGTTGCCGACGACGACGATGCCGGTGCCGTCGCAGGCGGGGGTGCTGATCGGCGTCGACAACCCGAGATCGAAGGCGGCCCGTCCGGTGGGGGCCGCGGTCGTGGGGGTGGCGGTGGTGGGAGCGATCGTCGTCGGTGCGGTGGTCGCGGCCGGCGTCGTGGGTGCCACGGTGGTGATCGCCGGTTGCGTCGTCGTCCCGGCCGCGCCGGGCACCTGGGTGTCGGCGCCGCCCCCGGAATCCGATCCTCGTACCAGCGCCCACGCGCCGATCCCGATTCCGGCCACGAGCAGCAGCGCGATGATGATCAGGATGATCAGCACCGGTGAGGTGCGGCGTGGTGGGGCGGCCGGCGCCGGATAGGTGTAGTGCCCGGTCGGAGCGTATGGGGCCGATTGGGTGGCGAAGTGTCCGCTCGGGGTCGGCTGTGGTTGCGGCGCAAACGGCTGCGACGGGAAGGGTTGGGACGGGGCGGCCTGCGGTGGGGCGGTCGGGGGTGCCGACGCGTAGGCGCCTGCGACGGGTGTGCTCGGTTTGTTGAGTTGAACCGGGCCGGGCGCCTGGCCGCCCTGAGCGGGACGCCCGGCCGGTGACGGTGCCGGACCGCGGGTCGACGGTGCCGAGCGGCCGGACGGGGTCTTTCCCGGCGAGTCCGGTCCGGACGGGGTCATGCCGAACGGGGTCATGCCGGTGCCGCCGCCGACAACGGGACCGGCGGGCAGGATCGTCGGCCGGGAGATCCGGTGATGCCCGGTGGCACCCTCGTAGGCGGCGCGCGCGGCGTCGATCAGCGCCCCGGCGGTCGGGAAGCGGGCACCCGGTTCCTTGGCCATGCCGCGCGCGATGACCGGGTCGATCGGTGATCCCAACTGTGGTGGGTCCTGGTTCAGGTGTGCGGCGATGAGCTGTTCGAAGGTGGTCGCCGACGCGAAAGGCTGTGAGCCGGAGAGCGTTTCGTAGAGGACACAGGCCAGGGCGTACACGTCGCCGGCGGCGCCGACCTCGCCCGGGCCGAACCGTTCGGGTGCCATGTAGGCGAACGACCCGATCGCGGCGCCGGCAGTTGTCAGTCGGGTGTCGGTATCGGCTTGTGCCAGACCGAAATCGGCGAGGTAGGCGAAGTCGCGGGTGTCGACGAGGATGTTGTCGGGTTTGACGTCACGATGCACGAGGCCATCGGCGTGGGCGGCATCGAGGGCCTCGGCGGCCTGGGCGAGGATGGCCACCGCGCGGGTCGGTGGCAGTGCCCCTTCACGATTGAGGATGCCGCGCAGATCGGTTCCGTTGACCAACCGCATGTCGATGTAGAGCAGTCCGTCGATCTCGCCCCAGTCGTGGATGGGGACGACATGCGGATCGTTGAGCTTGGCCGCGACGCGTGACTCGCGTTCGAATCGGTCACGAAAGGTGTCGTTGTCGACGAGATCCGGATTGAGGAGTTTGAGGGCGACGACCCGGCCCTTGCGGTTGTCGGTGGCCCGATACACCTGCCCCATGCCGCCACGCCCGAGCAGTTCCCCGATGGAGTAGGGCCCCAGGGTGGTCCCGGATCGATCCGAGATGGCTCGGTCGTCGGTGCTCATCGGCTCATGCCGTCCGCGGGTGCCGGCCAAAGAACTGCCAGATCAGCTGGGTGGCAGCGACTTTCGTTCCCGGTCCGGTGGCGGTGGCCAGTCGTGCGCCGGGCCAGCCGTGGCCGGCCCCGGTGATCCGGTAGTGCACGATCTCGTGGCCGAGGGCGGCGCAGAGCGGGTAGTCGACGATCGTGGTGGTCGCACTGAGGGGGGCCTGCACCGGAGCCGGTAGACACGCGTTTCGCCGGGACCACGCGGTGAGGACGTCGGGGATCGGTGTGTAGCGCTCACCGAAGCGGACGCCACCGTCGTAGTGGATGATCGGGTCGGAGGTTCCGTGAAAGTCGATGACCGACAACGGAGGTGCGCCGGCGCCGGTGCGTCCACCCGGGCAGGCCCGCCAGGTCTGGTCGTAGTAGGCGCCGTTGACGATCGCGTAGGCGGCGAATTCCCCGGACAGTCGGCACGTCAGCATGGACACCAGTCCGCCGCCGTTGGACCGCCCGACCGCGAAGGTCCGGTTGCGGTCGACGCAGAAGCTCGCGCGGATCTCGCGCAGCATCGTCGAGGTGAAGGCCACGTCGTCGGCCTTGGGCGAGGAATACGGGGCACCCTGCCACGACGTGGTGGAGTCGGTACCGATGGTGGCGTCCGGATAGATGACGATCGCGGGCAGATCCGAAAGCCCGGTGTAGCGCTCGAACTTCGGTGACTTCTCGCCGTGACCGTAGAAGGCGAGGACCAACGGGAAGGAACTGCGTCCGGTGTATCCGCGGGGCACATGCACCCGATAGGTCCGCGTCACACCACCCACCCGGGTGGTGTGTGTGGTGTCCGCGCTGGGGACGCGGTTGCCGCCACATCCGGGCGTCACCGCGGATGCCGGCGAGGCGACACCGAGCAGTCCGAGCACGACACCGAGAATGAGCGTGACGGCCGTGAGGGCACGCAGCATGGCGATTCGCGGCAACCCTCGGTGACTCCCGTACACGCGTCTCAGACTAGGGCATGACCGGCAGTCGGACCGCGAGTAGTCCCAGGTCACCCGAATGGGGGACAGGGCTGCGGGACCGGGTGATCCGCGCGACGGCCTGCATCGGCCACGCCGTGGGGCGTAGCGTCACATCGTCAGCCCGACATTCCCACCAGCCCCATGAGCGGAGACATGATGCCCACCACCACACTGCCGGCCACCGACCTCGTCCCGGCGCTGATCGGTGAGTGGGCGGCACTGCGAGCACTCGCCGCCGACCTCGACGACGCGCAGTGGTCGGCGCCGTCGATTCTTCCGGGCTGGACCAACGCCGACATCATCGCTCACATCGTCGGCACCGAGAGCATGCTCGACGGCCGCGATGTGACCGCGCCGGACGGGCTCGCCGACCGCGATCACGTTCGCAATCCGATCGGCGAACTGAACGAGAAGTGGGTCGAGCACTTCCGCACGCAGTCACGCGCACAGGTACTCGAGGCATTCGACGAGGTGATCGCCGCCCGCACCGCGGCGCTGACGGCGATGACCCAGGCGGAGTTCGACGCCGACGCGCTCACCCCGGCAGGCCCCGACACCTACGGCCGATTCATGCGCATCCGGGTGTTCGACTGCTGGATTCACGAAGTGGACCTGCGCGACGCGACGATCGGTGGGGCGCCCGACGAGGCGGCGACGGCCTGGGTGCTCGACGAGATCTCCGCGTCGCTGCCCTTCGTCGTCGGCAAACGTGCCGGCGCACCCGACGGTACGACGGTGGTCTTCGACATCACCGGGCCGGCCGCGCGCACGATCCGGGTCGCGGTGAACGGGCGTGCGGGGCTGGTGGATTCGTTCGACGGTGGTGACGATTCCGCCGACGTCACGCTGCGCCTGGAGGCCGCGGATCTGGCGCGCCTGGCCGGGGGACGCACCTCGGCCGACCGGGAACGGGTCACCGTGATCGGCGATCAGAACCTCGGGACGGCGATCCTCGACCGCATGGACTACGTGATCTGAGCCCACTCGACGGGATAGAGCGCCCACTCGACGGGATAGAGCGCCCACTCGACGGGATAGAGCGCCCACTCGACGGGATAGGGCGCCCAGTCGACGGGATAGAGCGCCCACTCGACGGGATAGAGCGCCCACTCGACGGGATAGGGCGCCCAGTCGACGGTTATGGGTCGTGCCGGGCGCCGCGGCCGAACGCGCGGGCCTGTTCGCCCGCGATCACCCGGGCCGGAAGGGGATCGCTGAGCAGCCGGCGAACCAGGGCCGCCGACGGCTCCACCGGGGTACGGGAGCCGACCACCACGACGTTGCCGGTGCGTCGGCCCTTGAGCATGGCGGGGTCGCCGACGAGCATCACGTGGCCGAATACCTCCGCGACCGCCGCGACGTCGGCGCGGACGAGCGTCAGGTCACGACCGTCACCGCAGTTGGCCAGGTAGAGCCCATCCGGGGTGAGGACCTCGGCGACCGCGGCCACGAACTCGACGGTGGCCAGATGGGCCGGGGTGCGGTCGCCGGCAAAGGCATCGCGGACGACGACGTCGCGGGTCCGCGGCTGCAGCGACTCGGTGACCGCACGGGCGTCACCGACCCGGATGCGCAGCCGCGGCGCCCTCGGCAGCTCGAACCATTCGCGGACCAGCCGGGCCAGTTCGGCGTCGACCTCCACGGCGACGTGCCGGGACTCCGGATACCGGTCGGCGAGGTAACGCGCCAGGGCACACGCCGCGCCACCGAGATGAAGCACGCGCACGCGGTCCCCGGTGTCGAACCGATCGTCGATGACCGCGGCCATCTGCCGCAGATACTCGAAGTCGAGCACCGTCGGATCGTCGGGATCGATGTGTGAGGAATGCGCGCCGTTGATCTGCAGCAGCCATCCGCCGGAGATCGGGTCCGGCGCCAACTCGGCGGTGCCGGTGTCGATCGGGTAGGTGCCGGCGATCGGGACCGGACGTGCGTGTGCCATGAGAATCCGAAGTGTATCCGCTGGCGTAGTAGCGTGGCGCAGGTGAATCTGCTGCTGCTGTCCTGGGGCTTCGGTGCGGTCCCCGGGTTTCTCGCCGACACCACGGGAAAGTCTCTGTCGCAGTTGACGATCGGCTACATCGACGACGCCAAGATCCCCTACGCCGACCCCTCCTGGGCGAAACCGGAACGCGACCGACTTGTCCGGCTGGGCGCGACGGTCGTCGATCTGTCCGGGGCGAAGCAGGAGCAGGCCGAATTCGCCGCGACGATCGAGCGGACCGACGCGGTGTACGTGGCCGGCGGCAACACCTTCGCGCTGCTGTGGGCGCTGCGGCGGGCGGGTGCCGAACAGATCCTGGACGGCCGTGTGCGCGAGGGACTTCCGTACATCGGCTGCAGCGCGGGGTCGGTGATCGCGGGACCCGACATCTCCCCGGTGGAGCGGATGGACGATCCGGGCGAGTCGCCGGGACCGGTGGACCCGCACGCGTTGGGGTGGATCGACACCGTCCCCATTCCGCACGCCGACGGGCAGATACCGATCTATCCACCCTCGATGATCGAGTCCGTGCGGCGCGATTACGGAACCGACCACGACCTCACCATGATCGCCGACAGCGAGGCGCTGCTGGTACGCGGTGCCACGCGCACACTCGTCGCCTCCGCCGACTGATGCGGGCGTTCCGGCCGTCGCCGAGCGGCCTGGTGCTCGGTTATCTCCTCGATCGTGCCGTCGGCGATCCCCGTGGGTTCCATCCCGTCGCCGGACTCGGCGGTCTGGCGGCCTCCCTGGAATCGGCGACCTACGCCGACACCCGCACCGCCGGGGTGGTGCACTGCGCACTGTGCGTCGGCGCGGCCGTGGCGGCAGGCGCCGGTGCGGGTGTGCTGGTGGCCGACCGCCCGGTGGTGCGGGTCGTGCTCACCGCGACGGCCACCTGGGCGGCGCTCGGCGGAACCACCCTGACCCGCGTCGGCACGCAGGTGGTCGACGCGCTCGACGACGACGACCTCGCCGGTGCCCGCGGCCTGGTCCCGAGTCTGTGTGCGCGTGACCCCGACGCGCTCGACGCGGCCGGGATCTGCCGGGCCGCCACCGAATCGGTCGCCGAGAACACCTCGGATGCGACGGTCGGCCCGTTGGTGTGGGGAGCGCTCGCCGGTGTTCCGGGCATCGTCGGGTACCGCACCGCGAACACCCTCGACGCAATGGTCGGCTACCGCAACGATCGATACCGGCGGTTCGGGTGGTGTTCGGCCCGCGTCGACGATGCGCTGAACCTGCTACCGGCGCGCGTGTCGGGGATGCTCGTCGCGCTCATCGGTCCCGATCGTGCGGGCGCGGTGCGAACCTGGCGGCGTGACGCGTCGGCGCATCCGAGTCCCAATGCCGGGGTGGTGGAGGCGGCGTTCGCGGGGGCGCTGGGTCTGCGGCTCGGCGGGCGTACCGTCTACCCGCACCGCGTCGAGCAGCGGCCGGTGCTCGGCGACGGACACCCGCCGACGACCGCCGATCTGGCTGCGGCGGTGCGGCTGTCGCGTCGGGTGCAGGTGGGTGCGGTGATCGTCGCCGCGGCGCTCGCGTGGACCCGGGTGCGAGCAGCAGAGTCGCTCAGCCGCCGTAGCGTTCGGTGAGTTTGTCGCGGACGGTCCCGGTGGCGTGTTCGGTGTCGGGTCCGGCGCCGATACCGACCGGAGCGGTGTCGTCGAAGGGTGCGGGGTCCGCTGCCGGTGCGCCTGCGGCGGAACGCAACTCGGCGCGCAACTGTTTGCGACGTTCGGAGCGCGACAGGGGTGGCGGCGTGAGCGGTGCAGCCGGCTGCGGCCGATCGCCGAGTGGTGTCGGCGTCGCGTCGGGACGGTCGGGGTCGGGGCCCGCTGCCGGCGGCTGGGCGGCAGCCGCCTGCGCCGCCGCGGCCCGGCGCCGCTGCCGGATCTCGGAGAAGATGAAGTAGCCGGCGCCCAGCGGTGCCATGATTCCGAACGCCAGCCACTGCAGGCCGTAGGAGAGGTACGGACCCGAATCGAGCTGCGGCAGTCCGATATCACCGAGCGCGCCCGGCTGACCGGGCGACAACATCAGATAGAACGGGTCCATGGCGGTCCCGGTCGCCGCCGACAGCTGCGCCGGATCGATCGTGTACACCGTCAGCGCGCCGCCCTCGACCCGGGCGCCCCGCCCGTCGGAGGTGCCCTCGGCGGCGCGGATACGCGCGGTGATCGTCGTCTCGCCGGCCGGCGGCGGCGGGATGACCGGGGTGGAACTCTGGTCGGGTCGGACATATCCGCGGTCGACGACGAGGACACGATCACTCCCGGCGACGCGGAAGGGTGTCAGCACCTCGATGGCCGGCCGCTCCTCCACCGACCGCAGCCGGACCAGTGCCTGCTTGTCGGTCAGAAATGACCCGGTGACGGTGACTTCGCGCCACTCGGTCTTCGGGGCGAACGGCGCACCGGGCGGGGCGAGCTCGCTGATCGGCACCGGATCGATGGCCACCGCGGACTTGATCAGGTCATTGCGTTCCGAGGTCGCCGTGTTCTTGCCGAGCTGCCAGGGTGCCAGCAGCATGAAACAGGCCGCCGCAAACGCCACCACGACGATCGACAGGGCGATCCACCCCGGCCGAATGCTACGTAGTGCGCGCATGGTTCAACGGTACCGAGAAGCGGTCCGCGCGTTGTGCCCGGATTCGTGCGACGCCGCTACTAAGCTGTTCCAATGCGTGACTTTCTCTGCCGGCGGTGCGGCCAGCGCCTGACGTTCGAGAACAGTCTGTGTCTGCACTGCGGGAGCGCGCTGGGATTCTGGCCGGCCGCCGGCACGATGGTGCTGCTCGATGGTTCCGGGCACGCCGTCATCGCTGGGACGAGTGTTCGTCGATGCGCCAACAGTGTTCGTGCGCAATGCAATTGGTTGGTGCCGAAGGATCATCGCAGCGCCTTGTGCGCGTCCTGTCGGCTCACCCGGACCCGCCCCCGCGACGAGGACATCCGCGCGGTGGCGGTCTTCGGGCAGGTCGAAACCGCCAAGCGCCGAGTCATCTGGGAACTGTCCGAACTGGGCCTGCCGATCGTCGCGCGCGCCGACGATCCGCGTTCCGGACTCGCCTTCGACCTCCTGTCGAGCCGAGATGTGTCGGTGATCACCGGGCACTGCGCCGGTGTGATCACCCTCGATCTGGCCGAAGGGTATCCGGTGCATCGGGAACGTCAGCGCGTCGAACTGGCCGAGCGCTACCGCACGGTGATCGGACACTTTCGCCACGAGCTGGGGCACTACTACCAGATGGTGCTCGTCGACGAGGCCCCCGATCCGGCCCGGGCGGCCGAGTTCCGGCGGCTGTTCGGTGATCCCGATGCCGACTACGACGCCGCGCTGCGTCGTCACCACTCCCGAGGTGCTCCGCGCGACTGGTCGGCGAGTCACGTGTCCGGGTACGCGACGATGCATCCGCGGGAGGATTTCGCCGAGACATTCGCGCATTACCTGCACATCCGCGACACCCTCGACACCGCGGCGCGCTTCGCGATGGCGCCGTCGGAGGCAGCACTCGACGAGACGCCCGCCGACGTCGCGGATTTCGACCGGCTCATCGCATGCTGGTTACCGACGATCTGGGCGTTCAACCAGATCAATCGATCGATGGGGCACAGTGGCCTGTATCCGTTCGTGCTGGCCGAACCGGTCGTCGAGAAGATGCGGTTCGTGCACGACCTCACCCTCTCGGAACGGGTCGCCGAGCACGCACGAACGGCCTGATCGCCGGGCGCCTCAGTCGCCCAGGCGGTCCCGGACCCAGTCGAGGAGTCCGGGCATCGCCGCCTCGATCTGGCTGCGGGTGACCGCGAAATCCTCCGGTGTGCCGTAGTACGGATCGGACAGATCGAGATCGTCGGCGGGTGCCGCCGGGTCGAAACTTCGCAGCAGTCGGGTCCGATCGCCGAGCCGTTTACGTTCGAGTTCCTTCACGTGCCCGGCGTCGGCGGCGACGAACAGGTCCGCATCGATGTGCTCCGGGCCCAGCTGGGCGGCGACGTGACCGTCGGGGTAGCCGTGGGCGAGCAGTTCGGTCCGGGCACGGTTGTCGGCGGCCTCGCCGACATGCCAGCCGCTGGTTCCGCAGCTGCTCACCTCGACGCGGTCGGACAGGCCGGCGTCGAGTAGCGACTGGGCGAAAATATTCTGTCCCATCGGGGAACGGCAGATGTTGCCGGTACAGACGAAACAGACGTGGAGTAGGTCAGACACCGAGTACCTCGCGCAGATCTTCCATCGACTCGACGCTCCAAGAGGCAGCGTCGCGCTCGCCGGGCAGGGCATACCCCCAGCCCACGATGACGGTCGGGATGCCGAATCCGGCAGCACCTTCCACATCGTGGGATCTGTCGCCGATCATCACCGCCGGTTGCTGCGGTCGGTGTGTCTGCGGGTCGAGCGGTATGCCCAATTGTGCCAGCGCATGGGCGATCACGTCGGACTTGTGACGCCGGGTGCCGTCATCGCTGGCACCGGCGATCACCCGGAAGTTGGCGGAGAGCCCGAAGTGATCCAGGATGGCCCGCGCGGTGTTCTGGTTCTTCGACGTCGCGACGGCCAGTGTGCGTCCGGCGGCGTACAGGTCGGCCAACAGTTGCGCCATACCGTCGAAGACCGCATTCTCCAGCCAGCCGACGTCGGTGTAGCGCGCACGATAGGCGCGCATCGCCGCATCGGCGGTCTCCTCGTCGAGACCGAGCGCCATCAGTGTGTCGATCATCGGGGGGCCGGCCACGCCGGCGACCACACTCTCGGGTGGCGGTGGCGCACCGACCTCGGCGAGTGCATGTCGGAAGCTGTTGGCGATCCCGGTGAAACTGTCGGTGATCGTGCCGTCGAGGTCGACGAGCAGGACGGTACCCGGGTCGGCAGGGTTCGGTGACCCCGCAGCGCTCGGAGACCCTGCAGCGCTCGGTGGTTCTGCGGCATGGCAGGGCTCGGTGGTCGTGGGTCGCTCGGTGGTGGACGACTCTGGGTCTGGCCGGGACATCACCCGTCCATGGTGCACGTAGTCTCTGACGGTATGACATCGGGGCTGCACGCACTCGACCGCCACGGCGATCAGGAGGCCGGCGACGGCATGCTCGACTTCGCCGTCAACGTCCGCGGCCCGGCGCCGTCGTTCGTGCGGTCGGCGATCGGGGTCACCCTCGATGACCTGGCCCGATACCCGTCGCACGCGGCGAGCGCGCGGACCTGCGCGGCGATCGCGAATGTGCACGGACGTGCCACCGACGAGGTGATGCTGCTGGCCGGTGCCGCCGACGGCTTCGAGCTGTTGCCGAAACTCGGCGTGCGCCACGCCGCACTCCTGCAGCCGTCGTTCACCGAACCCGAATTGGTGCTGCGTGCCGCGGGGATCGCGGTGACGCAGGTCGTGATCGACCCGGCGCAACCGATCGATGCCGACGTCGCGTCCCGCATTCCCCCCGATGCGGACCTGGTGGTCGTCGGCAATCCGACCAACCCGACGTCGATGCTGCACGACGCCGACGGGCTGGCGGGGCTGCGTCGTCCGGGTCGGGTGCTCGTCGTCGACGAGGCCTTCGCCGACCTGACCATCGACCCGGTCAGCGGGCGCACCGAACCCCAGTCCCTGGCGCATCGTCGGTTCGACGACGTGATCGTCGTCCGCAGTGTCACCAAGACCTTCGGGCTGGCGGGGCTGCGGGCCGGTTATCTGCTGGGTGCGCCGGACCTGCTGGCCCGCCTGCAATCGGGGCGGCGGGCCTGGCCGTTGTCATCGCCGGCGCTGGCCGCGTTGGCCGCGTGTGTGTCCGAGCAGGGGGTGCGGTTCTGCGCCGAGCAGGCCATCGCGGTTCGCGCCGAGCGTGACCATCTGGTGCGGCGGCTCGACGAGATCGGGGTGTCGGTGAGTGCCCCGCCGTCGGCGCCCTTCGTCCTGATCGAGCTACCGCACGCATTCGCCATCCGGGAGTCGTTGCGCAACAACGGTATTGCGGTGCGAAGCGCTGCGAATTTCGTCGGTCTCGGCGACGACCATGTGCGGTTGGCGGTGCGGCCGGCCGACCAGGTCGACCGTCTCGTCACGGCGTTGGAGCGGGCGCGAGAGGAGATCTCCGTTGGCCATTCATGAGGATGTGCCGGTGACGGTCGGTGCGGTCGTCGAGGTGCTCGAGGCGGCCTATCCACCACATCTGGCCGAGACATGGGACGCCGTCGGTCTGGTGTGCGGGGACCGCGCCGAATCAGCGGGTCGGATCCTGGTATGCGTCGACGTCACCGACGACGTCGTCGATGCGGCGGTCGTCGGCGGATACGACATGATTCTCGCGCACCATCCGCTGCTGCTGCGCGGCGTCGAATCGGTGGCTGCCGACACCGCCAAGGGCCGCATCGTGCACCGCCTGATCCGAGCCGGGATCGCGCTGTTCACCGCCCACACCAACGCCGACAAGGCTCGCCCCGGTGTCTCCGACGCGCTCGCCGACGCCCTGGGTCTCCTCGACACCCGGCCCGTCGACGCCGAACCCGTTGCTCGCCTCGACAAGTGGGTGGTGATGGTGCCCGAGGGCAATGCCGAACAGGTCAGCGAGGCGATGTTCGCCGCCGGCGCCGGACAGATCGGCGATTACCGCGACTGCGCGTGGACGGTGGTCGGCGTCGGGCAGTTCGAGGCGCGCGACGGGGCGAATCCGACGATCGGTGAGATCGGGGTGCGCGAGCGTGTCGACGAGGCACGGGTGGAGATGGTGGCGCGCCGGGGTCTGCGGGCCGCGGTGCTCACCGCCCTGCGTGCGGCGCACCCGTACGAGGAACCCGCCTTCGACGTCATCGAAATGGCGTCACTGCCTTCTGAACTCGGACTCGGACGGATCGGGCGACTACCGAAGCCGACGACGGTCGGGGAGTTCGCCGCCGACGCCGCCCGGGTGTTGGGCACGCCGTGGGGTGTGCGGGCCACCGGTGACCCCGACCGCCGGATCGAGACCGTCGCGGTGTGCGGTGGCGCCGGCGACTCCTTGCTCGACGCGGTGCGCCGCGCGGGCGTCGATGCGTATCTCACCGGCGATCTCCGGCACCATCCTGTCGACGAGTCGCTGCGCGCCGGTGGGCCGGTGCTCATCGACGCAGGACACTGGGCCACCGAATTCCCGTGGTGTGCTCAGGCCGCCACACTGATCGCCGCGGCCACCGGATCGGCGGTCGAGGTGTACACCACTCCCACGGATCCGTTCACCGTTTGCGCACCGTGACGTCGCGGCGCGTAGCGTGAACGTTCACCCAGACAGACGAGGGCGGCCCGGGGAGGCTGCCACGTCCATGACACGCCGCATCCATGACACACCGCACCCATGACACACCGCACCCATGACACAACGTCCATGACACAACTTCCATGACACAAGGAGACACCCGATGAAGGTCGATGCCGCCCGGCAACGACTCCTGCTCGAGTTGGCCGATGTCGACGCCGGACTGGCGCGGCTCGACCACCGCGCCCGCAATCTGCCCGAGGATGCCGAGATCGCCGAGGCGACTCGCGGCATCGACGCCGCCCGCGACGATCTGGTGCGCGCGGAGATCTCCGCCGAGGACCTCGATCGGGACTATCGCAAGATGGACAGCGAGATCACCGGTATGCGGGATCGGGAGCAGAAGGATTCGGCGTTGTTGACCGCCGGAGGCCTCGCCCCCAAGGCGCTCTCGGAGTTGCAACACGAGCTGACCGGGCTCGGACGTCGCCGGCAGGTGCTCGAGGACGATCTGCTGGAGCTGATGGAACGGCAGGAGGCCGTGGTCGCGGAGCAGGAGCGCGCCTCGGCGACCGTGGCGCATCTCGAGACCGAGCTCGCGGCCCTGCAGGGTCGGCGCGAGGAGGCGCTCGCCACGGTGACCGCCGATCGGGAGGCCCTCGACGCCCGGCGCGCCGACATCGGTGCCGAGGTGCCCACCGAACTGATGCCGATCTATGACCGCCAGCGGGCCGCGGGCAAGGTCGGTGCCGGTCTGCTGCGGGCGCGGCGCTGTGGTGCCTGTCGGATGGAGCTCGACCGCGGCACGTTGTCGGCGATCGGTGCCGCCGATCCCGACGAGGTGATCCGGTGTGAGGAGTGCGGTGCGATCCTCATCCGTACCCACGAATCCGGTCTGTGAGCACCCGGCCGGTGAGCGCTCCCTCCTGGCAGGGACAGATGGCCGCACCCACCCGCCTGGTGCTGGTGCGGCATGGACAGACGCCGTTGTCGGTTGAGCGCCGCTACTCGGGGCGGGGTAATCCGGCACTGACCGGGCTGGGCGTCGCCCAGGCCGCCGGTGCCGCCGAACGCATCGCGCTGGAATCCGAGGTGGCCGCTGTCATCAGTTCGCCGCTGGAGCGGACGCGGGCGACCGCGCAGGCCATCGTCGATCGCGTCGGCGGTGAGGTCATCGTCGACGAGGGCTTCGTCGAGAACGACTTCGGCACGTGGGAGGGCCTGACGTTCTCCGAGGCCAAGGCCCGTGACCCGGAGATCCACGCGCGGTGGCTCGGCGATTCGTCGGTGCCCGCACCGGGAGGCGAGAGTTTCACCCAGACCGCCGAGCGTGTCATCGCCGCCAAAGAACGGCTACTCGGACAGTTCCCCGGTCAGACCGTGGTGGTGGTGTCGCACGTGACGCCGATCAAGTCACTGCTGCGGCATGCGCTCGACGTCGGCCCACAGTTGCTCTTCCGATTGCACCTCGACCTCGCGTCGGTGTCGGTGACGGAGTTCTTCCCGGACGGTGGTGCGGTTGTGCGGTCGGTCAACGAGACCGCCCATCTGCGCTGACGGCGCTCGGTTCTGCACTCACGGCGCTCGGTTCTGCACTGACGGCGCTCGCCATGTTGTCGACGGCGCTCGCCATGTCGTTGACGGCGCCCAGAATCGGCGCAGCGGCGGCTCGGGGAAGGGCGAACGAGTCGGCGTGTAAGCCGGATCCTGTTCCGACCATAGGTCGGCGGCGACCATCCATCTGGGCACTCCGTCGCCGGGTACCTCAAGCGGCCCACCCGCGGGCTGGGGCGAGCAGCCCTCGTAACACCCGCGCACACGCACCCTGCGGTCCGTGCTTCGGCCTTGCTCCGGGTGGGGTTTACCGAGCCGACGCGGTCACCCGCATCGCTGGTGCGCTCTTACCGCACCGTTTCACCCTTACCGACCTCGCGGTCGGCGGTCTGTTCTCTGTGGCACTGTCCCGCGGGTCACCCCGGGTTGCCGTTGACAACCACCCTGCTCTGTGGAGTCCGGACTTTCCTCGGCGCCTGGCGTTTCCAGTGACTGGTCGTCCCATGCGCCGCGGCCGCCCGGCCGACTCGTTCGCCCGTACAGGATACGCCGGGCGCAATCGGGGACTGATAGGTGCTGTCGCCGAACACGAGAGCGCCGGCAACGAGGGAGGCAGCGTCGTCAACGAGATGGCGTACGCCGGATTCCGTGGAACCGGCGCGGCGCCGCGGTTAGGGTCGGGGAGTGCAACGCAGATTCTCCGCGCCGGATATCGATTTCGACGCGATCCGCGGCGAACTGGGTGTCTCCGAGGATTACGGCGAGGCCGCACTCGACGAGGCGGAGAACGCGGTCGACCGGCACGCCGACGAACGCACCGACGACACGCATATCCCCTTCGTCACGATCGATCCTCCCGGCTCGATGGATCTCGATCAGGCGGTCCACATCGAGGCCGTCGGTGACGGCTTCGTCGTCCGCTACGCGATCGCCGACGTCGCGGCCCTGATCGAGCCGGAGGGGGCGCTCGATCAGGAAAGCCGCCGCCGCGGCTCCACGATCTACTTTCCGGACCGATCGGTGCCGCTGCACCCACGGGTGTTGTCGGAGGGCAGTGGTTCGCTGCTGCCGGAGGTGACGCGGCCGGCAGTGCTGTGGACCATCGCGGTGGCCGGAGCGGGTGAGGTCACCGATGTCGACGTCCGACGCGCGACCGTGCGGTCGGTGGCCCGACTCGACTACGAGCAGGTCACCGCCGACGCCGCCGCAGGGGCGCTGCATCCCTCCATCGTCGACCTGCCGCGATTCGGCGAGCTGCGCCGTCGGGTTGCGTTGTCGCGCGGTGCGATCGAACTCGACCTGCCCGATCAGGAAGTGGTGCGCGACGCCGCCGGGTGGAGTCTGCGGCTCGCTCCGCACACCGCGGCGGACATGTGGAACTCACAGGTCTCACTGTTGACGGGGATGAGCGCCGGACAGATCATGGCCGCCCACGGCGTGGGATTGCTGCGCACCCTGCCGCCCGCACCGGCCGAATCGGTCACCGACCTTCGTGCCACCGCCGCGGCCCTGCGTGTTCCGTGGCCGTCGGAGGCGACTCCGGGCGAATTCCTGGCGTCGCTGCCGCCCGACGAGCCGACGACCCTCGCGCTCATGTCCCACGCGGGCGGACTCATGCGCGGGTCGGGATACCTCGCCCTGACCGGATCCGAAACGACCGACGCGGCCCCGGAGTCCATGGTGCACGCGGCGATCGGCGGGGTCTACGCACACGTCACCGCTCCGCTCCGCCGCCTCGGGGACCGGTTTGCGACCGAGGTGTGCCTGGCGGTCACCGCCGGAAAACCGGTGCCCGACTGGGTGATCCGCGCGCTCCCCGCCCTGCCCAAGGTGCTGCGGTCGGCCGACGCCCTCGGCTCGGCCGCCGACCGGGAGAGCATCGACCTGGCCGAGGCGATGGTGCTCGCCGACCGCGTCGGTGACCGATTCGATGCGGTCGTGCTGTCCGCCGCGGAAGCGAAGAAGCCTGCGCGCATCTTCATCGACGACCCGGCCGTGATGGCGCGCTGCGACGGTACGCCGCCGCAGGCCACGCGCATCACGGTGCGGCTCACCACCGCCGATCCGACGCGCCGCACCGTCGGGTTCGCGCCGGTCGTCTGACGCGGAGTCGTTGCGCTACAGCGCTTTCGCGGCCGTGCGATACGCGGCCAGGGCACGTTCGCCCGCGGCCTCCTGGAGCGTGTCGATCCGGCCCAGGAGGAACATGTCCCGCCCGCTGAGCGTGGTGGTGGTGTCGACGATCTCGCTCAGCCGGGCGCGGTTGATGCGGGTGTCGTTGTAATCGCCGAGTGCCGACTGGATCTTCTTCGCGACAGCGGCAACCTTTTGATACTTCTTGATCTGCAGCGGTTCTCCGGCATCGGTGGCATAGCGCAGCTTCTTGGCCCGCTTGCGGATCACGTGCAGTTGCTCCTGCCATTCGTGCGAACCCTCGGTGAGCGAGGCCAACTCGGCCTGCGCCTTCCGAATCTTCTTGCGGTTCTTGGTAATCGCGGCACCGACTGCCGACGATGCGGGTATGTCGGCGTCCGGGCCGGCCGGCGGGTCGGTGATCAGGGCGTCGATGTCGTCGAGGAGTGTGAAGTACCGCTGGGAGTTCATCGCGGCGTGGGCGGCCCGGATCGCCCGATCGTGGATGGCCGATTCGGTGTCGGTGAGTGCGGCCGCCAGGGTTTCGGACGGTTCGAGCCCACGCAGCAGGTTCGTGTCGATCTCCAGTTGGACCTCGGAATCCCGGGCCTCGCCCAGAATCCGTGCGAGCAGCTGCAATTCGTCGTTGAGGTGGGCGGTGCGGTCCGGGTCGAGCACGGTGGGGAATCCGCTGAGGATGCTGCGGATGCGGCGGGTGGCCACCCGCATCTGGTGGACCGCGTCGTAGGCGTCGACGCGCACCTCGGGATCGTAGGCGATCAACGCGTTGCGATGAATCGCGAGGTCGGTGACGACCAGTTCCAGTGCGGTGGGGCGCTTTCCGAGCCGCGGCTCGGAGTGGACCGGGGTGGAGCCGATCGCCCGCGCGAGTTTCGACGCACTCGACGGCTCGTGTGCGCCCGCCGCGCGGAGGTGCTTGTGGGCGGCCTTCAACAGTCGTGGGGTGCCGCCGGCGAGGAGTTCGAACTCCCACTCCGACCACTGCTGGATGTCGCCGCCGGGGAGCAGTGACCGGGCGGTGACGTGATCCTCGGCGAACTCCGCGAGTTCGACGTCGTCGACGCCGAGCAGCGTGGTGATGGTGCGGGTGGTCGAGATGACCGCGACCGGGATGAGGCTGCGGTGGCGGGTGAGGGCGAGCACCGGGAGCATCAGTGCGTCGGGGATGTCACCGTCGGCGGGGGCCTCGTCGAATCCGATCCGCAGTTCCTTGCGGGCACCGGGAATGTTTGTGGGCCGCTTGAGATGCCACCCACTGTCGTGCCCGCCGGTGCGGCGGCGCATGGTGATCCGGTTGCCCGCCAGATCGAGGTTGTCGGTGTCGAAGTAGGTGGCGTCGAGGGTGAAGGTCTCGGGTGTGCGTGCACTGACCACTCCCGGCAGAGCCCGCAGATCGGGGGCGACGATGCCGGCCTCGACGTCGAACTTCAGCTCTACTTCGACCTGCTCAGCGGCCACGGGTCCTCCTGTCGAGAAAACGGATATATCCGAAGTCTATGCGGTGGATCGTGGTCGCCGTCGCAGGCTCAGCGATCGGCGAAGTCGTCCGTCGCCTCGATCAGATGATGGCGAATCCCCGGTTCAAAAGAGGCATGTCCGGCGTCGTCGACGATGTGCAGCGTCGCCGACGGCCACGCCCGGTGCAGATCCCACGCACTGCGCATGGGGCACACCACGTCGTAGCGACCCTGCACGATCACGGCCGGGATGTCGGCGATGCGACCGATGTCGCGCAGCAGTTGTCCGTCGTCGAGGAAACCGTGGTGCACGAAGTAGTGGTTCTCGATGGCGGCGAAGGCGATGTCGAACCGCGGGCCGGCGTCCTCCTTGGCCGCGGCCGCCTCCGCCGGCTTGGGTACCAGGTAACTCGTCGCCTGTTCCCATCCGGTCCAGGCCCGCGCGGCGGTCGCCGCAACGCTCCGATCCTCGGAGGTGAGCAGTCGGTGATATGCGGCGACGAGATCACCGTCGCGTTCGGCCTCCGGGATCGGGGCGAGGTAGGACTCCCACTCGTCGGGGTAGATGTGGGCGGCGCCGCCGTTGTAGTACCAGTCGATCTCGCTGCGGCGCAGCAGGAAGATGCCGCGCAGGACGAGTTCGGTGACGCGATCGGGATGGGTTTGGGCGTAGGCCAGGCCCAGTGTGGAGCCCCACGAGCCGCCGAAGATCTGCCAGCGGTCGATGCCCAGGTGCCCGCGCAACGCCTCCATGTCGGCGATGAGTCCGGGGGTGGTGTTGACGGCGAGGTCGGCACCGTCGGCGATGTGGGGTCGCGACTTTCCGCATCCACGCTGATCGAACAGCACGATCCGGTACCTGGCCGGGTCGAAGAACCGGCGTTGATCCGGCGCGGTCCCGCCACCCGGACCACCGTGGACGAACACCACCGGCTTGCCGTCCGGGTTACCGGAGGTCTCCCAATAGATTTGCTGACCGTCCGTGGTGCCCAGATGCCCGACGCATAGGGCTCGATCTCCGGATAGAACTCGCGCATGTCTCGACCCTAGGGCATCGATGTGCGACTCATCGCGCGCCGACCGACGTCCTGGTCGTACGTCCGGTGCGGCGTGAGTTCGTCCGACCGGATGAAACCGGTCGGACGAACCGGGTGTGGGCGCCGGACTGCCGTAACGTGCGATGCGCTAACGGAAACGAGGCGCGGAAGGGATCACCAGTCGCCGATGATCGAACACATCCATCTGGCCGGACCGGCAGCGGTCGACGTCCTGGCCCGCCGCCGCGGCGGCGGTATCTCCATCTCCGGAAGCATCGGCTACATAGTCGCGATCATCGTCCTGATCGTGGCGATCGCGGCCGGGAAGTGGCTGTGGCAGAACCGGGAAATGGTGGCGCGCCAACTTCGGGCGCTGCAAGGACCCGGAAACCAGAACTCGATGCCGCCCAACGGGCTGCCCCCGAACGGGATGTCACCGAACGGGATGCCCCCGAACGGGATGTCACCGAACGGGATGCCCCCGAATGCGATGCCGCCCGGCTCGATGCAGCCGGGGATGATGCCGCCGGTGTCTCCGTACGGTCAGATGCCGCCCGCCCCGGCGCCGTCGGCGGGGCCGCCCATCGGAGCCGCGCCGCCACCGCCGCCGCCCCCGCCTCCCGCGTCGTCAGGTGCACCGGGCCCGGCTCCTGCTCCGGTCCCGCATGCGACGCCGGCACCGTCGGCTCCGGCCGCGTTGCCGGGCGATGTCCGGATGGCACGTGACCCGCAGACCCCTCGACACGTGCTGGTCCACATGGCCAACAACGCGCCGCAATTGCATCCGCATCTGCTGGAGAATCCTGCGCTCGAACCCGGCCTGCGTCAGTGGTTGTCCACCCGCTGAGTAATCCCCGAAGATCGCCCAACGCGACATGACGATGCCCGCCGATCACGGCGGGCATCGTCATGGTGGTATCGGGGAACTCAGTAGCTGTGCTCGGGGCCGGGGAAGACTCCGCGGCGCACCTCATCGGCGTATTCGGCTGCGGCCGAACGGAGTTCACCGCCGACGTCGGCGAAGCGCTTGACGAACCTGGCGGTGCGGCCGTGGGTGAACCCGGCCATGTCCTGCCAGACGAGGACCTGTGCGTCGGTCTCGTTGCCCGCGCCGATACCCACGGTGGGGATGGTGAGCTTGCGGGTGATCTGGCCGGCGAGGTCGGCCGGGACCATCTCCATGACGACGGCGAAGGCTCCGGCCTCCTGTACTGCGATGGCGTCGGCGATGGTCTGATCGGCGGCGTCGCCGCGGCCCTGGACGCGGAAACCGCCGAGTCCGTTGACGCTCTGCGGGGTGAACCCGATGTGGGCCATCACCGGGATGACGGCGGCGGTCAGGGTGGCGATCTGATCGGCGACGCGTTCGCCGCCCTCGAGTTTGACTGCGTGGCAGCCGGTCTCCTTGAAGAAGCGCACCGCGGTCTCGAGGGCCTGCTGCGGGCCGGCCTCGTAGCTGCCGAAGGGGAGGTCGGCGACGACGAGGGCATGCGGTGCGCCGCGGACCACGGCGCGGGCCAGCGGGATGAGTTCGTCGGTGCTGACCGGGATCGTGGTGTCGTAACCGAGGACGACGTTGGCCGCCGAGTCGCCGACGAGCAGGACCGGGATCTCGGCGTCGTCGAAGATGCGTGCGGTGGAGTAGTCGTAGGCGGTGAGCATCGACCATTTCTCACCCTCGGCCTTCATCTGGGCGAGGTGATGAACGCGGGTGACTCGACGGCGCGCGGGTGCGGCGCCGGAATCTGCGGGAGTGGCCGGTGCGGACGCACCGTAGATGGAAACGTCGGACATCGTTGTCTCTTTTCTTCCTCGAGTCCTGCGTCGGCAGGTACCCGGGCGGGTGGGACACCCCATTGTCCCATCGGATGTTCACCCACAGGGCGCCGTCGACTATGGGTTTGGTCACATCGGCGCGTCGGCGACCGACGCGAATCACGAGCTGATCGGCCGGGCGGATCGCCCCCCCGGCCGTGGTCCACGACGGCCAGGGCGGTGGTCCACGACCGCCAGGCCGTGTGTCCACGATGGGAGAGCAGTTGTCCGAATCGTGAGACGAGATGTCGAAAGTTGCAGGATGTTGCGTTCGACTTGTGAACGTAACACGGATTTAACAGGGGATCCCTAATGTCGGCGGTCATGGATCGCCAAAAGGAATTCGTGCTCCGGACCCTCGAAGAGCGCGACATCCGATTCGTGAGGCTATGGTTCACCGACGTTCTGGGATATCTCAAGTCCGTCGCCATTGCGCCGGCAGAGCTCGAGGGAGCGTTCTCCGAGGGAATCGGGTTCGACGGCTCGGCCATCGAAGGGTTCTCGCGGGTGTCGGAGGCCGACACCATCGCCAAGCCGGATCCGTCGACCTTCCAGATCCTGCCCTGGACCACCTCGGCCGGCCGGCATCACTCCGCACGCATGTTCTGTGACATCGCGATGCCCGACGGCACCCCGAGCTGGGCGGATTCCCGGCACGTGCTGCGCCGGCAGTTGAACAAGGCCGCCGATCTCGGATTCAGTTGCTACGTCCATCCCGAGATCGAGTTCTTCCTCCTCAAGGACGCGCCGCTGGACGGCAGCGTGCCCACCCCGGCGGATTCGGGCGGTTACTTCGATCAGGCCGTTCACGACGCGGCGCCCAACTTCCGTCGACATGCCATCGAGGCGCTCGAATCGATGGGCATCTCGGTGGAGTTCTCCCACCACGAGGGCGCACCCGGCCAACAGGAGATCGATCTGCGCTACGCCGACGCGCTCTCGATGGCCGATAACGTGATGACCTTCCGCTACGTCATCAAAGAGGTCGCCATCGATGAGGGCACCTGGGCGACGTTCATGCCCAAGCCGTTCAGCGATCACCCGGGCTCGGCGATGCACACCCACATGAGCCTGTTCGAGGGCGAGACCAACGCGTTCCACAACCCCGACGACCCGATGCAGCTCTCCGACACCGGCAAGAAGTTCATCGCCGGCATCCTGCATCACGCCGCCGAGATCAGCGCGGTCACCAATCAGTGGGTGAACAGCTACAAGCGCCTCATCCACGGCGGTGAGGCCCCCACCGCGGCCACCTGGGGCGGCGCCAACCGGTCAGCGCTGATCCGCCTGCCGCTCTACACCCCCAACAAGGCGTCGTCGCGGCGCGTCGAGGTGCGCAGCCCCGACTCGGCCTGCAACCCCTACCTCACCTTCGCGGTCCTGCTCGCCGCCGGACTCAAGGGCATCGCCGAGGATTACGAACTCCCCGACGAGGCCGAGGACGACGTCTGGGCGCTGACCCCGGCAGAGCGTCGCGCCATGGGATACAAGGAACTGCCCGGCAGCCTCGCCGACGCACTGCAGGCGATGGAATCCTCCGAACTGGTCGCCGAAGCCCTCGGCGAGCACGTCTTCGAGTACTTCCTGCGCAACAAGTGGACCGAATGGACCAACTACCGCAGCCTGGTCACCCCGTTCGAGCTGAAGAACTACCTGCCGCTGTAACTCCGGCGCACCCGACACATCGGGCATCCCGGCACGCGGTCCGGCAGACACGCTGAAGGGGGACCGGCGTCGGAGTCCGGCGTGCGGGGCGTTACTTTCGTGGGGTGACATCGCTCCACGGTCGAGGTGCCGTCCCCAGCGCCGGGCGGTTGGGTCTGCTCAACTCGTCCGCGCCCGCCGACCTGGCCGAGCTGGGATGGGATTCGGAGACGTCGATCGATCTGCTCTGGGCGCTGTCCCGCGCGCCCGACGCCGATCTGGCCCTGCGTGCGCTGACCCGGCTCCGTGCCGCCGCCGCGCCGGGCGACTGGGATGAGATCGACGCCTTGCTGCGGGCGGACAAGGGGTTTCGAGGGCGGCTCTTCGGGATTCTCGGTTCCTCCGACGCCCTCGGCGATCACCTCGTCGCCGAGCCGTCGTCGTGGCGCACACTCATCTCCGACACGCTGCCGAGCCTCGACGAGATCTACTCCTCGATGCTGGCGTCGGTCGACGCGGTGGCCGAACAGGGTGAGCTCGAGAAGGGCAACAAGGTCTTTCGGGCCGGGTTCAGTGGGCCCAAGGCGGTCGTGGCGATGCGGCTGGCCTACCGTGACCTGATCCTGCAGCTCGCCGCGCACGACGTCGCCTCCACCGTCGAGGACGAGCAGGTCATGTGGTTCCCCGAGGTCGGAGCGTTCCTGGCCGATCTCGCCGACGCGGCATTGACCACCGCACTGGCCGTGGCCATCCGGGAGGTGTGCGGTGACGCACCGTTGACCGTTCGGCTCGGGGTCATCGCGATGGGCAAATGCGGTGCGCGCGAACTGAATTACGTCAGCGACGTCGACGTGGTGTTCGTCAGCGAACCCGCCGACGGCCGCTCGGCCCGCATCGCCGGTGAGCTGATGCGGGTCGGATCGCTCGCGTTCTTCGAGGTCGACGCGGCACTGCGTCCCGAGGGCAAGGCCGGCGCACTGACCCGCACGCTCGAATCACACATCGCCTACTACGACCGGTGGGCCAAGACGTGGGAGTTCCAGGCCCAGCTCAAGGCCCGTCCGATGACCGGCGACATGGAACTGGCCAACGCGTACTTCGAGGCGATCAACCCCCTCGTCTGGCAGGCGGCCGAGCGTGACGACTTCGTCCACGAGGTGCAGGCAATGCGCCGGCGCGTCGAGGAACTCGTGCCCGAAGACGAACGCGAACGCAACCTGAAGCTCGGCAGCGGCAGCCTGCGCGACGTCGAGTTCGCCGTGCAGCTGCTGCAGATGGTGCACGGCCGGGTCAACGAGAAGCTCCGCGTCCGCGCCACCGTCGACGCTCTGGAGGCGCTGACCGCCGGTGGCTACGTGGGACGCGACGACGGGGCCAACCTCATCGCGTCGTACCAGTTCCTGCGGCTCCTCGAGCATCGGCTGCAGCTGCAGAAGATGACGCGGACCCATCTGCTGCCCGAGTTCGACGACGACGAGGGCATGCGGTGGCTCGCGCGAGCCGCCCACATCCGCCGCGAAGGTGACCTGGACGCCACGGCGGTGTTACGTCGCCAGATCAAACACCAGGCGCTGCGGGTGCGTCGCCTCCACCAGAAACTCTTCTACCGGCCGCTGTTGGAGGCCGCGACCCGCTTCAACCCCGAGGAACTGACGCTCAGCGACAAATCCGCCGAGCGGCGTCTGGCCGCGCTGGGATACGCCCAGCCCGAGCGGGCGCTCAGCCACATCCGGGCCCTCGCGTCGGCGCCGGGGCGACGCGGTCAGGTGCAGTTGCTGATCCTGCCGCAACTCCTCGAGCACATCGGCGACACCCCGGACCCCGACGCCGGACTGCTCAACTACCGCCGCCTCTGCGAGGAGATGGACAACGACTGGTTCCTGCGGTTGCTCCGCGACGACGGTGTGGTCGCCGAACGCCTGATGAAGGTGTTGGGGACCTCCGAGTTCATCGCGAATCTGCTGATGCGCTCGCCGGAGGTCATCCACCTCTACTCCGACGGGGCCAACGGGCCCAAACTCTGCGAGACCCGCCCCGAGGATGTGGCCAAGGGCCTCGTCGCCTCCGCGGTGCGGCAGACCGATCTGCAACGTGCGGTCGCCGCGGCGCGGTCGCACCGCCGCGCCGAACTCGCCCGCATCGCCTCGGCCGACGTCCTCGGGATGATGGATGTGCCGCAGGTCTGCCATGCCCTCTCGAGCATCTGGGCGGCGGTCCTCAACGCGGCGCTGACCGTGGCCACCAACGCCTCCGAGGCGGAGCGCGGCGAGGAGGCGCCGGCACTCATCGCCGTCATCGGGATGGGACGCCTGGGCGGGCTGGAGCTCGGCTACGGCTCCGATGCCGACGTGCTGTTCGTCTGCCAGCCCAAACCCGGCGCCGACGAGCAGGTCGCGGTGCGGTGGGCGCAGGGCATCGCCGAACGGGTCCGGTCGATGCTGGGTTCGCCCAGCCAGGATCCGCCTCTGGTGGTCGACACCGGTCTGCGTCCCGAGGGACGCAACGGGCCGGTGGTGCGCACCCTGACGGCGTACGAGGCGTACTACGAGCAGTGGGCCCAGCCGTGGGAGATCCAGGCATTGCTGCGGGCCCACCAGGTGGCCGGCGACAATCAACTCGGCATCGACTTTCTGCACATGGCCGACCGGATCCGGTACCCGGCCGGCGGGGTGTCGTCGGCGGCGGTGCGTGAGATCCGACGGATCAAGGCCCGCGTCGACTCCGAGCGGCTGCCGCGCGGCGCCGACCCGGCCACCCACACCAAACTCGGACGCGGGGGACTGGCCGACGTCGAGTGGACCGTGCAGCTCATGCAGCTGCGTTACGCCCACCGATACGCGTCGCTGCACAACACCTCGACGCTGCAGACCCTCGACGCGATCGGATCGGCGGAACTGTTGGGGGAGAACGACGTCGCGACGCTCAAACAGGCGTGGCTGACCGCGACCAAGGCCCGCAACGCACTGGTCCTGGTGCGTGGTAAACCGGTCGATCAACTGCCGGCCCCCGGAAAGCAGTTGCGGCAGATCGCCTTTGCGGCCGGCTGGCCGGAGGACCAGGCGGCGGAGTTCCTGGAGAACTACCTGCGGGTGACCCGCCGGGCAAAGAACGTGGTGCGCAAGGTCTTCGGGGCCTGAGGGTGCGCAGACTGCTCGCCTTCGTCGCGATCATTATCGGATGGGTGCTGCTCGCGGTCACCGCCGTCGGCGCATTCCTGCACTTCTTCACCTCGCGGGGCACCTACGCGATCTACGCCACCGCCCTGGTGCCGCTGACGATCGTGACCGGCGTGGCGGCGTTCGTGCTCTTCCTCGTGCTGCGACGGTGGATGGCGCTGGCGCTGACGGTCGTCGCGATCACGGTGCTGTGCTTCACCCAGGGGCCGCTCTGGGTGTCCCAGACCGCCCCGGCGGGTGACCGCTTCACCGTGGTCACCGCGAATCTCCAGTTCGGCGGTGGCAACGTCGACGATGTCGCCGCGGCCGCCGCCGACGCCGACCTCGTCTCCTTGCAGGAGGTCACCCCGGAGGCACTCGACCGGGTCCGCGCAAGTGCGCTGGCGGGGCGACTCCGGTATGAGTACGCGATCCCAGGACCGCAGGCCGCCGGCACCGTGCTGCTCAGCAGTCGGCCGCTCACCGACGAGCAGCGCATCCCCAACATGGTGCTCAACAATCTGTCCGCGCGTACGCCCGTCCCGGGAGCGCCGTCGACGAGGGTGCTGGCGGTGCACACGCCGGCGCCGTTGAGCGGGCATGCCGGCGACTGGGTGCAGGACATGGGTCTGCTCAAGGATCAGTTGCAGGCGCTGCCCGACGGCCCGGTGATCGTGGCCGGCGATGTCAACGCAACCTGGGATCACGTGCAGTATCGGGACCTGTTGACCGACGGGTTCGCCGACACCACCTCCCAGGCCGGGGCCGGATGGCGCCCGACCTTCCCGACCGATCGATTCGGTGACCGCCCCCTCGCGGCGATCGATCACGTGATCGTGCGCGGATTCATCGCGACCTCGGTGCGGACCTTCTCGGTGTCGGGGTCGGATCATCGAGGAGTGGTGGTCACCCTGGTGGCCTCCTGACCGCCCGCGCGGGGCTGGTGGGTGTGATCAGGTTTGCCACACCTTCCCTCCGTCGTGCCCAGGGTGGTATCAAAGGTGCATCATGACGTCGATTTCCGATCCCCCCGCCACGGTCCCCCCGGCCACGGTGTCCGCGCGGCTGCGTGCGGCCACCGCAGTGGCACATGAGCAGGCCGAGAGTTCCCCGTTCATCGACGACCTGATGTCGGGCCGGCTCGATGTCGATGCGTACGCCGGGCTGGCGCAGCAACTGCTGTTCGTCTATCGCGCTCTGGAGGACGTCGGGGATCGGCTCGCGGGTGACGCGGTGGCCGACGCGGTCCGTGACGAGAAGCTCCGACGCGTGCCCCGGCTGACGGCCGACCTCGCCGCCCTGGGTGTGGACGTCGATGCACTCACACCGTCGCCGGCGGTGGCGGCCTATGTGTCGGCCATCGAGGCCACCGTTGCCGACCCGGCTCGTTACGTCGCCCACCATTACACCCGCTATCTCGGCGATCTGAGCGGGGGACAGGTCGTCGCGCACCGGATGCGGCAGCATTACGGCGTCGACGACGCCGCGCTGACCTTCTACGCCTTCGACATCGACAAGCTCAAGCGCTACAAGGATTCCTACCGGGACAGCCTTGACGCGCTGCCCCTCGATGCCGACGGCGTCGACCGTCTCGTCGACGAGGCGATCGGGGCGTTCGGCCACAATCAGGCGCTCTTCGCCGATCTGGCGGCCGATCGCGGCTGACCGTTTGGTGGATGGCTCACGCGCGCTCGATCGTGCGTGCCAGTCCGTCCAGAATGACCTCGAGCCCGAATTCGAGTTGCTCGGTCACGAAGTCGTCGTTGTCGTCGGTCAGTCGGGCGTCGCTCACCGCACCGAGCAGCGCGGGATAGTGGGTGCCGTCGATGAGGTGGATGACCATCTCCTCATAGCTCATCGCCGACGTGGACTCCGGACGGGCGCTGCCGAGCAGGCCCATCTGTGTCGCCTGCCGGAGGGTCTGACGTACGAAACCGTCGACGACCAGGAGCGCGTTCATCTTGTGCTGACCCGAGAGCGCTGTGCCGTCGAAGCAGCGGATGCCGGCCTCGGTCCAGGACAGGACGTTGGGGCCCACCGGTGGCCGCGACATCGGGATCTCGGTGAGCCAGGGCCGTCGTCGTAGGTCCGCCGCAGCCGTCATGGCCCACTCGCCGATGCGCTCGCGCCAGGTTCCGCGAGTGCCCAGGGCGTCGTCGGCGGGGCCGTATGCCTCGTCGACGAGCAGGTCGATGATGTCGGCCTTGCTGTCGACGTAGCGATACAACGCCATGGTGCTCAGCCCGACGGCGTCGGCAATGGCCTTCATCGACACCGCCTCCCATCCCCGATCGTCGGCGACCGACACCGCGGCGCGGGCGATGTCGCGGACGGTCAGCGCCGGTCTGGGGCCGCGTTTGGTCGTCGAAACCGAACGACCCCACAACGCTGCGATCGATCTCGGGAGGGATGCGGCGACGTCCGCGTCGTCGGGTGAGGGCATACGCCCATCGTACTAATTGCTTGTGCTGTACGCAGATAGCTCCTATCATCTGGATATGACATAAACAGTATGTGTCATACGCAGAAAGGAGTTGTTCTCATGTCCTCTCGTTCCCCGTGGCTGTCGGTGGTGATCCTCTGCCTGCCGATGCTGATCGTCTCGATGGATGTCTCGGTGCTGTTCTTCGCCGTGCCCTACATCGCGGCCGACCTCAATCCGTCTCCCGTGCAGCAACTCTGGATCTTCGATGTCTACGGCTTCGTTCTCGCCGGGCTTCTGCTGACCATGGGGTCGGTGGCCGATCGGATCGGGCACCGACGGCTGTTGATGTGGGGCGCAGCGGGATTCGGCGCCGCCTCCGTCCTCGCGGCGACAGCCTCCTCGCCGGCGATGCTCATCGGTGCGCGCGCCGTCCTGGCGGTGTCGGGTGCCACGCTCATGCCCACCACGCTGGCCCTCATCAAGTACGTCTTCGACGGCGACGACGCGCGCCGGGCCAAGGCCATCGCGACCTGGAATGCCGTGCTGGCGGGCGGAGTGGCGGTCGGACCCATCATCTCCGGACTGCTCCTCGAGCACTTCTGGTGGGGATCGGTGTTCCTGATCAACCTGCCGGTGATGGCGCTGCTGCTGATCGTGGCGCCGTTCGTGCTGCCCGGGGTGACGGCGGTGGCCGGGCGGCACGTCGACCTGCCCAGCGCGGTGCTGGCGCTGGCCGGTGTGCTGCCGACGGTGTACGCGCTCAAGGAGTTCGCCGCGAAAGGCTGGTCACCACAGCGTGGCCTGATGCTGGTCGTCGGTGTGATGGCATTGTGTGCCTTCGTTGTTCGCCAGCAGCGTCTGAGGGTACCGATGCTCGATCTCGGGCTTCTGGCGCAACGACGGTTCGCGGTGTCGGTCACGACGAATCTGGTGTGCATGTTCGCACTGCTCGGCAACTCGGTGATCGTCACCCAGTATCTGCAGTCGGTGCTCGGCTACAGTCCGCTGCGCGCCGCGATGTGGAGTGTGCTGCCGACGGTGGCGGTTGCCGTCGCCGCGCCGGTCGCGGTGAGCGCCGCCGCACGCACGGGAAGGCCCGTGGTGATGATCAGCGGATTACTCGTGGGGACTGGGGGATATGTGGTGCTCGCATTCTCCGGCACCCACACCTTGATCACGGCGCTCGTCGGATCGGCGTTGCTCGCCTCGGGGATCGTCGCAACGACGTCGGTGGTGGCCGATCACGTCGTCGGTCTCGCCCCGAAGGAACGCGCAGGTGCCACGGCCGGGCTCTTGGAGACCACCAGCGAACTCGGCGGCGCGCTCGGTATCGCGGTGCTCGGTAGTGTCGTCAGCGCGGTGTATCGGTCGGCGTTCCCCTCCGCGGACGGATCGGGGGCGGCGGCGGACAGTCTCGCCGGTGCCGTCGCCCAGTCTCATTCGCTGCTGCCCGGCGACGCCGCAACAGTGCTGGACGCGGCACGTGCCGCGTATGTGAGCGGGATGTCGGCGGCGGCGTGGACCGGCGCCGCGGTGCTGCTCGCCTGCGCGGCACTGGTCGCATGGGCAACCTGGATGCCCCGTCGACGGCTTCGGCGCGTCGAACCACTGGGGATCGTTGCGCCGATCGGAGGCCGCGGGTGAGTGGTGGTCAGTTCTTGGCGTCGGCCGCGTCCTCGCGGGCTTCGCGGATGCCGGCCTTCGCGAGCAGGAAGGGAACGAAGAGCGTCGCGAGCGCGGTCACCAGCCACACGATGACGGTGGCGGCGATCCAGGTGGGGATGCCGGTGATCGAGATGCCGTCACTGACGGGAAGCAACTGCGTCAACAGCAGCGCGACGAAGGTGGATACCAGCCCGACCCCACCGAGCAATGCCTCGGCGTTCTTGGCGACGAACTTGGTGATGAACGGTCCCAGAATCAGTTGTGCCGCAGCAAAAATAACCAGGGCGAGCAGAAATCCGGCCCAGTGGATCGTCATATCGTCGAGCACCGCGGTGGCGACCAACAATCCGATGGCCGCCGAGATCAGATACACGAGGGTGCGGATGAGTATGCGGATCATGGCCTCATCCTAAGACGGTCTCGTCATGTTCTGTGGGAGAACTCGGCGTGTGCGAAATGCCGGCGAATTCGTCAGAGAACTTCGACTTTCGAGCCGGTCTTGAGAACGAATTGCTCGCGATCATCGGAGCTGTGGACGAGTTCGACGAGGCGCTCGTCGGTTCCATGCGGGACCTGCTTGCGCACGACGGCGGTAACGCCGTCCACGCTGATGCGATCACCGGGAGCCAAGTCTTCAACAAAAAGCATACGGGACATGTGGGAAAGGTTACGGCCTGCGCTGTGATTGCGTGAGAGGAAAAGGTCCCGCGTGGGATCCTTCACACACAATTGACGTAACGGTCTGGATTTTGACGATTTTCTCGCACCCGGATGCCGAATGGCCCACCGGCAATGCCGGTGGGCCATTCGATTCCGTGCGTGCGGTCGGGGTCACCGACCAGCCGTGTCAGCAGTCGTAGTAGAGCGCGAACTCATACGGATGCGGACGGATCTGCACCGGCTCGATCTCGTTCTCGCGCTTGAGCGCGATCCAGGTCTCGATGAGGTCCTCGGTGAATACGCCACCGGCGGTGAGGTATTCGTGATCCTCTTCGAGCTTGTCGATGACCGCCGACAGCGAGGTCGGGGCCTGCGGGATGCCCTTGGCCTCCTCCGGCGGAAGCTCGTAGAGGTCCTTGTCGACGGGCTCGTGCGGCTCGATCTTGTTCTTGATGCCGTCGAGACCGGCCATCATCATCGCCGCGAAGGCCAGGTACGGGTTACCCGAGCTGTCCGGGCAACGGAACTCGAGGCGCTTGGCCTTCGGGTTGTTGCCGGTGATCGGGATACGCACGCAGGCGCTGCGGTTGCGCTGGCTGTAGACCAGGTTGATCGGGGCCTCGTAGCCGGGCACCAGACGCTTGTAGGAGTTCACCGTCGGGTTGGTGAAGGCCAGCAGCGACGGGGCGTGGTGCAGGATGCCGCCGATGTAGTACCGCGCCAGGTCCGACAGGCCCGCGTAGCCGGCCTCGTCGTGGAACAGCGGCTTGCCGTCCTTCCACAGCGACTGGTGGGCGTGCATGCCCGAGCCGTTGTCACCGAAGAGCGGCTTCGGCATGAAGGTGACCGTCTTGCCGTTGGCGTACGCGGTGTTCTTGATGATGTACTTGAACAGCAGCACATCGTCGGCCGCGTGCAGCAGCGTGTTGAACTTGTAGTTGATCTCGGCCTGGCCGCCGGTGCCGACCTCGTGGTGACCGCGCTCGAGCTCGAAGCCCGCGTTGGTCAGGTTGGTCGACATCTCGTCGCGCAGATCGACGTAATGGTCGTAGGGGGCCACCGGGAAGTACCCGCCCTTGGGGCGGACCTTGTAGCCGAGGTTCGGGCTGCCGTCCGGGTCGGTCGGCGAACCGGAGTTCCACCAGCCCGACTCGGACTCGACCTCGTAGAAGGTGCCGTTCATCTGCGAGTCGAAGGCCACCGAGTCGAAGATGTAGAACTCGGCCTCGGCACCGAAGAAGCAGGTGTCGGCGATGCCGGTGGAGGCGAGGTAGTCCTCGGCCTTGCGGGCGACGTTACGCGGGTCGCGGCTGTAGGCCTCGCGGGTGAACGGGTCGTGGACGAAGAAGCTGACGTTCATCGTCTTGGCCTTGCGGAACGGATCGATCCGCGCGGTGGCCGGGTCGGGCAGCAGCATCATGTCCGACTCGTCGATCGACTGGAAGCCGCGGACCGACGATCCGTCGAACGCCAGACCGTCCTCGAACACCGACTCGTCGAACGCCGAGGCGGGAATCGAGAAGTGCTGCATCACACCGGGCAGGTCGCAGAAGCGGATGTCGACGTACTCGACACCCGACGACTTGATGCCCTCGAGAAGTTCTTCGTTGCTGCTGTACACCGTGCGGTGACTCCTTCATGTTGTCGGGGTCAGGCCGCGTGAGCGTGACCTGACACGCCTGGTCCGCTTTCGAGAGGCGACAGCGGATCTCAGCCTGAACCGTATGGACGTGACGTTGCCCGTACGTCAAAGCCATGTTTCTCGTGTGTTACGCGGATCTGGCGGTCGGGGCGTCGTACCCAGTGCAACTATTCCGTATCGACCACACGGGGCGAAAGGGATCCCCCTCATTGCCCTCGCGGACCAACCCCGGGCGGGATCGGGCGCGGCGGCCGGGCCCACAATCAGGCCTCTACCATGGGACTCATGCACGACCCGGAGTTCTGTTCCCGCCCCATCACCTCGTCGACGCCACCGGCGGAGGTGATCTGCTGATGGGACGCGCCACCGGATCGTGGTTGTCGGGTCCTCAGTCCAGCCGGCCCGTCGATCTCGAGTACCGCGGTGCCGATCTCGGGCTGCCCGAGGCCGGGCCGGGTTCCCTGGTCGGGGGCTGGCCGCGCACCCTCGCACTGCTCATCGACTGGCTGATCGGCGGTGGACTGGCCCTGCTGTTCGTGAGTTTCGGCTCACCCAACCTCGGCCTGGCGGTCCTCGCGGTCTGGTTCGTCATCGGCGTGGTCTCGGTGACGCTCTTCGGATTCACCCCCGGCCAGTTCGCCGTGGGGATCCGGGTGGCCCGCGTCGATCACGGACCCGACCGGATGGCCGACGAGGTGGCCGGCACCGTGCCGGTCGCGTCGGTCGGGCCGATCCGGGCCCTGGCGCGTCAGGTGCTGATCGTGTTCCTGGTGCCCGCGCTCATGAACGACTACAACGGCCGCGCCCTGCACGACCGCGCCACCGGCACCGCGATGGTGCACACGCGTTGACGCGGGAGGTGCCGGATCGGTGCGCCGATCCGGTCATCTCTCACTGCGGGGCCCGCCGAGGGGTGGGTGAACGCTCAGGCGCCCCGGCGACGCGCGGTGCGCTGCATGCTGCGCACCTTGGCGTTGCCCGGGATCGGCCCCTTGGGCATACCCGGACCCGGCTGGCGGCTGCCGAGCGCCGACAGCCGGCCCTCGAGGGTTTCCATCCGCTTGCGATCGATGTTGCCGGGCAGCTTGTTCAGGTGACGTTCGAGCTTGGACAGCGGCACCTGACCGTCGTCGTTGCCGACCATGATCTCGTAGATCGGGGTGTCACCGACGACGCGGGCCACCTTCTTCTTCTCTTGTCCGAGAAGGGTCTTCACGCGGGCGGGGGAGCCCTCGCCGACCAGGATCACACCCGGCTTGCCGATCACCCGGTGCACGGCGTCGAGGTGTGAGGTGCCGGTGACGGCCTGCTGGACTCGCCACTGGCCGCGCATGTTGGACAGTGCCCATCCGGCCGCGCCGGGCTGGCCCTCGGCCTTGGTGTACACGGTCTTCTGGACGCGTCGTCCGAAGAGCAGGAAGGCGGCGAGGATGCCGAGCACGACGCCCAGCGGGATCAACAACCACGGTGACCCGATCAGCAGGCCGATGACCACGAAGATCGCCACGATCGCCACGAAGAGGCCGACCATGTACGGGATCAGCCGTTTGTCTTCCTTGCGCTGCATCTGGAAGGCCTGCCAGAGCTGCGTGATGCGCTCCTTGCTTGCCTGCCTACGGGCCTTCCTCGCGGCCTTCTTGTCCTCTTTGCTCGCCGCCTGCGCCTTTGCCATGCCCTCCAGGATACGTCCGAACCCGGCGTCACCGACACGTGGTCACGACTCGGGGTGAACAGTCGTCAGCGGGCCAGGCGGGTCATCAGCGACGAGGCCTCCTGGCTGGCCGAACCCTCGGCGGCGAGGTGCGTGAGCGAATCGGAGAGTTCCCGGCCGTGGTGGGCCATCGCCTGCGCGTAGAGCCGTCCGGCCCGGTAGGACGAGCGGACCAGCGGACCGGCCATCACCCCGGCGAACCCGACCTCCTCGGCGAACTCCGAGTGATCGACGAACTCCTCCGGCTTGACCCACCGCTCGACCGGATGATGCCGCGGCGAGGGACGCAGGTACTGGGTGATCGTCAGGATGTCGCAGCCCGCCTCGTGCAGGTCGACGATCGCCGACTGCACCTCCTCGGGGGTCTCGCCCATGCCGAGGATCAGATTGGACTTGGTGACCAGACCGAAGTCACGCGCCTGGGTGAGGACGTCGAGTGACCGCTCGTAGCGGAATGCCGGCCGGATCCGCTTGAAGATCCGCGGCACGGTCTCCAGGTTGTGTGCGAGCACCTCGGGACGGGCGTCGAAGACCTCGGCGAGCAGATCGGGCTTCGCATGGAAATCGGGGATCAGATTCTCCACGCCGGTACCCGGGTTCAGCCGGTGGATCGCTCGGACCGTCTCGGCGTAGAGCCACGCACCCTCGTCCGGCAGGTCGTCGCGCGCGACACCGGTGATCGTCGAATACCGCAGACCCATCGCCTGCACGCTCTCCGCGACGCGGCGCGGTTCGTCACGATCGAGTTCGGCGGGTTTACCCGTGTCGATCTGGCAGAAGTCGCAACGCCGGGTGCACTGCTCGCCGCCGATGAGGAAGGTGGCCTCGCGGTCCTCCCAGCATTCGAAGATGTTGGGGCAGCCCGCTTCCTCGCAGACCGTGTGCAGCCCTTCGCGTTTCACCAGCCCCTTGAGCTCGGTGTACTCCGGGCCCATCGTGGCCCGCGTCTTGATCCAGCTCGGCTTGCGTTCGATCGGGGTCTGCGCGTTGCGGACCTCGAGGCGCAACAGTTTGCGGCCTTCGGGCGGCGCGCCGGGGGAGGTGGACTGGGGGGTATCGGGTGCCACGGTCACTGCTCCGATCCTACGCGCGGCGTACGAGCGTCACCGGCTGCGGCCGATGGCGTGGGCCGGTCGATCGCGTCGATGACCGCGCTGATCACCTCGTCGGTGATCGCGGCGACGGTGACCGGGTGAGGAGATTCACGCGACAGCGAGGTGACCCCGGCGTCGGCGATGCCGCACGGGACGATCGCGTCGAAGGCGCTCAGATCGGGGTCGACGTTGAGGGCGAATCCGTGCAACGCGACACCGCGTGCGACGCGGATGCCGATCTGACCCAGTTTGCGTTCGGGGCTGCGGCCCGGCACCGGCGCGACGTCGGGACCGTCGATCACCCAGACGCCGGAACGTCCCTCGACCCGGGTGGTGGTGACGCCGCGGTCGGCGCAGACCGTCATCAACGCGGCCTCCAGCCGACGCACATACTCGACGACGTCGAGGGGTTCGGCGAGCTTCACGATCGGGTATCCGACGAGTTGTCCGGGACCGTGCCAGGTGATCCGGCCGCCGCGGTCGACGTCGATCACCTCGGCGCCGTTCGTCGGGCGATCGGAGTCCTCCGTGCGCTTGCCCGCGGTGTAGATCGAGGGGTGCTCCAGGACCAGCAGCAGATCGTGATCGAGGGTGCCCGCGGCGCGCTCGGCGGCCAGCCGGTGCTGCAGGTCGTAGGCCTCGCGGTAGCCGAGCACACCCAGGTGACGGACCTCGATCGGCGTCGACGCCGACCGCACCGACGCCCGCCGCGATGCCGGTGTGGGGGAGGTGGTCTGCGCGTGCACATCGGTGCCCAGCGACGTCGCGCGTGCGGCGGTGTCGGTCGGGTGGGTCAAGTCAGTGGCCATTGGCGTAGTCCAGGGCCGCGGCGATCGTCGGATGGGTGAATTCGAAGTCGTGATCGGTCAGCACAGCGGGTGCAACGCGTTGGGAGGCCAGAACCATTTCCTCGATCATCTCGCCACCGACCGCCCGCGCCGCGAACGCCGGGACCGCGAACAGGGTGGGACGGTGTACGGAGGAGCCCAGCGCGTCGACGAAGGTGGCGAAATGCACCGCCGACGGCGCGCACAGGTTGACCGGGCCGCTGATCTGCGACTCGAGCACGAAGGTGATGGCACGCACCTCGTCGAGCAGCGAGATCCACGAAAAGTACTGCCGCCCATTGCCTATCGTGCCGCCCAGCCCCAGCTTGAACAGCGGCCGCAGGCGCGACAGGATGCCGCCGTTGCGGGCGAGGACCGGCGCCGTACGCAACAGCGCCAGCCGGGTGTCGTCGCCGACGTTGTCGACGGCGGCCTTCTCCCAGTCCGTGGTCAACTCGGCGAGGAATCCGGAGCCGGCGCCGTCGGCCTCGGTGACCACCCGATCGCCGGTGTCACCGTAGAAACCGGTGGCGCTGGCGGAGATCAGGGTCGGCACGCCGGCGTCGCGGACGGCCTCGGCGATCACCTGGGTCGGGGTGATCCGGGAGTCGCGGAGCTCCTGTTTGAACCGCCCGCTCCACCGGCCGTTGCCGATCCCGACACCGCCGAGGCTGATCACCGCATCGACGCCGTCGAGGGCTTCGTCCGGCACCCCGAACGACTCCGGGTCCCAGCTGAACTCGCCGGGTTCGGACGCCTCGCGCCGGACCAGTCGCCGGACGGTGTGGCCGGCGGATTCCAGCGCCGGAGCCAGGGCCGAACCGATCAGGCCCGAGGCTCCGGCGAGGGCAATCCGCATCGTGGCCCTAGAGCCCGAGGTCGGCGGCGAACTCGCCGGCCTCGAGTCGCTTCTTGATGGTCGTCAGGAAGCGACCGGCGTCGGCACCGTCGATGAGGCGGTGATCGTAGGTCAGCGGCAGATACGACATCGACCGCACGGCGATCGACTCCGAGCCGTCGGTGGTGATGACGACCGGACGCTTGACGATCGCACCGGTGCCGAGCATCGCCGCCTGCGGCGGGACCAGGATCGGGGTGTCGAACAAGGCGCCCTGGCTGCCGATGTTGGTGATGGTGAACGTGCCGCCGGCCAACTCGTCGGGCTTGAGACCGTTACTGCGGGCACGCGAGGCGATGTCGGCGATGGCGCGGGCCAGCCCGGCGATCGAGAGATCGTCGGCGTTGTGGATCACCGGCGACAGGAGTCCCTGCGGGGTGTCCACGGCGATACCGAGATGCACCTTGTCGTAGTAGGTGATCTCCTTCTTGTCCTCGTCGATGGAGGCGTTGACGTTCGGATGCAGCTTGAGCGACTCGACGACGGCCTTCGCGATGAACGGCAGGAAGGTGAGGTTGACCCCCTCGGACGCCTTGAACGAATCCTTCGCGGCCTTGCGCAGCGTCACGATCTTGGTCATGTCGACCTCGAAGACCTGGGTGAGCTGCGCGCTCGTCTGCAGCGACTCGCGGGTCTTCTTCGCGGTGATCTGCCGAATCCGGTTGATCTTCTGCGTGGTGCCGCGCAGCGCCGCGAGGTCGGGGTTGACCTCCGGGGACGCCTTCGGCGCGGCGGCGGCGGGAGCGGCTGCCGGTGCCGGAGCGGCAGGCGCCTCGGGTTCGGGGGCCGGCGCCTTCTTGGCCTCGGCCGCGGCGAGCACATCCTGCTTGCGGATGCGACCACCGACACCAGTGCCCTTGAGGCTCGACAGGTCGATGTCGTTCTCGGCGGCCAGCTTGCGCACCAGCGGCGTCACATACGGCGTCGACTGCAGATCATTGGAATCATCTGCGGGAGGAGCAGATTCGACCTTGACCGGTTCGGCCTCCGTCTTGGCCGGGGCCGGCGCGGCCTCTTCCTTCGCGGGTTCCGGCTCGGGCTCGGGTTCCGGTTCGGGTTCCGGCTCGGGAGCGGAGGTGGCCGCGGAGGCATCGCCGATCACCGCGAGCTTGCCGCCGACCTCGACGACGTCATCCTCCTGCGCGAAGATCTCCAGCAGCGTGCCGGCCACCGGTGACGGGATCTCGGTGTCGACCTTGTCGGTCGAGACCTCCAGCAGCGGTTCGTCTTCGGCGACCTCGTCGCCGACGGCCTTGAGCCAGTTGGTCACGGTGCCCTCGGTGACCGACTCGCCCAGGGCGGGCATCACCACATCGGTTCCGGAGGCGCCGCTGCCGCCGGTGGCGGCGGGCTTCTCGGCGGGGGCGTCGGCCTCGGTCGACGGTGCTTCGGCAGCTTCTTCGGGTTCGCCGGCGTCGGTGGGCTCGTCGCCCCCGGCCGAATCCTCGGAGCCCGAATCGTCGGAGCCCGAGTCGTCGGAATCGCCCGCGGACTCGCCGGCCTCACCGATCAGCGCCAGTTCGCCGCCGATCTCGACGACGTCGTCCTCCTGGGCGATGATCTTGGTCAGCACGCCCGATGCGGGGGCGGGGATCTCCGTGTCGACCTTGTCGGTGGAGACCTCCAGCAAGGGCTCGTCGGCCTCGACCGTGTCGCCTTCCTCCTTCAGCCACCGGGTGACTGTCCCCTCGGTGACACTCTCACCAAGGGCGGGCATTTGGACGGAGAAGGCCATTGCTGTTGACTCCTGAACTCGACGCGGTGGGTCCGATGATCCGGTGGGCCGACGGTGTGTGCGCCATCGGTCCCGGGCGGCGTCTGGGTGGTCGGCCGCCCTCCGGCTAAACCCTACCCGGCGAGGGTCGGCCAGTCCTGACGTGTCCGAACATTCGGTGCCCGTGTGTTGACCGCCGCCACGGCCGGCCTGTTGTCGCCGCGCCCCGCGGCGACCCCGCCTCAGCCGTTCTCGGCGATGTCCTCGAGGACCCGTGCGATCGTCCGAACCGGTACGCCCGTACCACCCTTGGGGGTGTATCCCCAGGGGCCGCCGGTGTTGAAAGCGGGTCCGGCGATGTCGATGTGGGCCCACTGCACTCCCTCGGGCACGAACTCCTTGAGGAAGAGTCCGGCCGCGAGCATGCCGCCCCAGCGGGCCGGGGTGACGTTGGCGATGTCGGCGACACGGGACTTGAGATCGGCGCGCAGTTCCGCCGGAAGCGGCATCGGCCAGGCGTTCTCGCCGACCTCCTGGGACAGGGTCGCCACGCGATCGCGGAACTCGTCGGTCCCCATCACGCCGGGGGTGCGGGTGCCCAGGGCCACCATCTGCGCCCCGGTCAGGGTGGCGGTGTCGATCAGATAATCGGGGTCGTCCTCGCCGGCGCGGACCATCGCGTCGGCCAGCACCAGCCGGCCCTCGGCGTCGGTGTTGAGGACCTCCACGGTCATGCCGCCGTACTGGGTGAGCACGTCTCCGGGGCGCTGCGCGGTTCCCGACGGCATGTTCTCGGCCATCGGCACCGTCGCGGTCACCGACACCGGCAACTCCAGGCGCGCGGCCAGGATGGTCGCGGCGATCACCGCGGCCGCACCTCCCATGTCGGAGGTCATCTGATCCATGTTGGCGGCCGGTTTGATGGAGATGCCGCCGGTGTCGAAGGTGATGCCCTTGCCGACGAGGGCGACCTTCTTGGCCGACTTCTTGCCGGTGTGGCTGAGACGGACCAGGCGCGGCAGGCGCGACGAGCCCTTGCCGACACCCACGATGCCGCCGTAGCCGCCCTTCTCCAGGGAGTCGAAGTCGAGGATCTCCACCTTGAGGCCGGCCTTCGATCCGAGGGCGCGGGCGCGTTCGGCGAACTCCTCCGGATACAGGTGACTCGGCGGGGTGTTGACGAAGTCGCGGGCGATCGCCACCGAATCGGCCACCGCGAGCGCGTGCGCGAGATCGGCCTTCGCGGTCTTGGACGCGGAATCGACGAGCAGGTCGATGGTGGTGGGCGGCAGCTTCTTCGGTGCCGACTTCTCCGAGCGGAACTCGTCGAAGCGGTACGCGCCGAGGAACAGGCCCTCGGTCGCGGCCTGCAGGTCGGCGGCGGCCAAGGTGGTGGCGACCTGATCGAAACCGTCGAGGGCGCGGGCCACCACGCCGGCGGCCTGACGCACCTTCTCGGGATCGTCGGCCGACGCCTCGTCGCCGAGGCCGACGGCCACGACGACGGAGACCCCGAGTGATTCCGGCGCGGCGATCCGGGTGACCTCGCCGTGCGATCCGGTCGCGCCGAGCGCCGCGAGCCCGGCGCTGATCTGGGCGGCCTGCGCGTCGTCGAGGACGTCGGCGGCCAGCAGCAATGTGGGGGAGTCGTCGGTATCGCCGGCGGCCGACAACAGGCCCACGACGAGTGCCTCGTCCTTCTTGTCGAGCGACGTGGTCAGGGTGATCTGGGGGCCGCGCGTGCGGTCGACGTTCTCGTTCTTGCTCACCCGGTCCACATTGCCACAGCGACGTCGCCCGGGTGGCCCGTCATTCGCGCGTCGGAGGGTTGCGGCCGGGGTCACCGCGTCCTTCTATTCTCGGCACGGTGAGATCTGCGGTGAACTCGCCACGGTCGCGGACGCGATGGGCCCTCGGTATCGGCGTGCTGCTCGTCGTCGCCTGCGTGGCCGCGGTGATCGGGGTGCGGGCGGTGGGCGGTGACGGCGATCCGTTGTCGCGGGCGGTCGGGGGGCTGGTGCCGTCGGCCCGGCCCGCCTTCCCCGCCGTCGACACCGCCGCGCTCGACCCGCGGCGGCGCGCGATCATCGAGGCCGTTCACCGCGAATACGACGCGAACGCGCCCGCGACCACCTTCTCCGAGGGCGTCGACGAACCGTGGTGCGCCGACTTCGTCAGTGCCGTGATGCGCGAATCCGGTGTGCCGCTGCGCAATCCGAACTCCGGTTCCTGGCGTATCCCGGGTGTGGCGACGCTGACGGACTATCTGCGCGATTCCGGCCGCTGGCGTGGCGTGCAGTACCGTCCGCAACCCGGCGACATCGTCGTCTACGACCACCCGAGCCCGTGGGGGCAGCACACCAACATCGTCGTCGCGGTCGACGGCGATCGGGTGAGCACCGTCGGTGGCAATCAGCCGCCGGACGGCATCACCTTGCACACCGCCGATCTGGGCGACGACGAGGGAGTGCAGGGTTTCGGTGTGCCGGCCGCCGGATGAGGGACTCCCGCGCTGACGGACGCTGCGGCGGGTCCGGGTGGACGCGGTAGGTTCTAGGCCATGACTGAGCTTCTGGCCGGACCGATCGCAGACCGTCATCAGGCCCTCGGCGCCTCCTTCGCCGAGTTCGGTGGGTGGGACATGCCGGTGTCGTATTCGGGCACCGTCGCCGAGCACACCGCGGTGCGCGAGGCGGTCGGCATCTTCGATGTCAGTCACCTCGGCAAGGCGCTCGTGGCCGGGCCCGGAGCCACCGACTTCGTCAACGCCACGCTCACCAACGACCTCGGCAAGATCGGCGTGGGCAAGGCTCAATATACGTTGTGCTGCAACGATTCCGGTGGCGTCGTCGACGATCTGATCGCCTATCTCGTCGGGCCCGACGAGGTTTTCCTGGTGCCGAATGCCGCCAACACCGCGTCGGTGGTGGCGGCGCTGACGGCCGTCGCCCCCGATGGGGTGACGGTGACCGACCAGCACCGCGACTTCGCGGTGTTCGCGGTGCAGGGACCGAAGAGTCCCGAGGTGCTCGCCGCCGTCGGTCTGCCCACCGACATGGAGTACATGGCCTTCGCCGATGCCGGCCTGTCCGCCGGCGACGCCACCTACCCGGTGCGGGTGTGCCGGACCGGGTACACCGGCGAACGCGGCTACGAGATCCTGCCGCGGTGGGACGACGCCGGCGCGGTGTTCGACGCCCTGCTGAGTCAGGTCAGCGCGGCCGGTGGCCTGCCCGCCGGCCTCGGCGCCCGCGACACGTTGCGCACCGAGATGGGGTATGCGCTGCACGGTCACGAACTGTCCGTGGACATCACCCCGATCCAGGCGCGGTGTAGTTGGGCGGTGGGCTGGGACAAACCCGAATTCTTCGGTCGCGCAGCACTATTGGCGGAGAAGGAAGCCGGACCGAAACGCCGGCTCTACGGTCTGCGCGCCACCGGTCGCGGCGTGCCCCGGGCCGGATGTGCGGTGCTCGGCGGACCCGGCGGCGAGGTGATCGGAGAATGCACGTCCGGCACCTTCTCCCCGACCCTGAAACAGGGCATCGCGCTCGCGCTGATCGACACCGCGTCCGGTGTCGGCAAGGGTGCGCAGATCGTCGTCGACGTGCGCGGGCGAGAGCTCCCCGTCGAGGTGCTCATCCCGCCGTTCGTGCCGTCGCACGTGTAGCGTCCGCTCACCGCACGCGACGGGCGGGGGAGAAACACGTTGCCCGGCGGCGGTACCATTGGCCAATGACCTTGCAGTTCACCCGTACCGAGCATCCCCATCCGGTGTCGGAGTCGCAGCGCGCGGACATTCTCGCCGCGCCCGGTTTCGGCAAGTACTTCACCGACAACATGGTGATGGTGGATTACGACGTGGACCGCGGGTGGCACAACGCGAAGGTGACGCCCTACGGTCCGATCGCGCTCGACCCGTCGGCGATGGTGCTGCATTACGGGCAGGAGGTCTTCGAGGGCCTCAAGGCCTACCGGCAGCCCGACGGCTCGATCGCCGCGTTCCGGCCGGAGGCCAACGGCCTGCGTCTGCAGCGGTCGGGAGAACGGCTGGCGATGCCGCCGCTGTCGGTCGAGGACTTCCTCGGCTCACTGCGCGCACTTCTCGACGCCGACAACGAGTGGGTGCCCGCCGCCGGCGGCGAAGAGGCGCTCTACCTCCGCCCGTTCATGTTCGCCTCGCAGGCCGGACTCGGCGTCAACGCGCCGTCGTCGGAATACCGGTACTGCGTCATCGCCTCACCGGCCGGCGCCTACTTCTCCGGCGGCATCCGGCCCGTCAGCGTGTGGCTGTCCACCGAGTACGTCCGCGCGGTGCCCGGCGGCACCGGCTTCGCCAAGTGCGGCGGAAACTACGCCGCGAGCTTCCTCGCCCAGCAGCAGGCCACCGCCAAGGGATGCGATCAGGTCGTGTGGCTCGACGCCATCGAGCGCCGCTTCATCGAGGAGATGGGCGGCATGAACCTGTTCTTCGTGTTCGGTTCCGGTGCCGATGCGCGCCTGGTCACCCCGGAGCTCACCGGATCGCTGCTGCCCGGTATCACCCGGGAATCGCTGCTGACCCTGGCGATCGATGCCGGATTCGCCGTCGAGGAACGCAAGATCTCAACCGAGGAACTGCGCAAGGGCGTGGCCTCCGGAGACATCACCGAGGTGTTCGCCTGCGGCACCGCCGCCGTGATCACCCCCGTCGGCCACGTCAAGAGCGAGACCGACGATTACGCCATCGGCGACGGTCAACCGGGTGAGGTGACCCTCGCACTGCGCGACACCCTCACCGGCATCCAGCGTGGAAAGTTCGCCGACACCCACGGCTGGATGACGGAGCTCTACCGGCGCTGAGCGCAGGGCCCCACCGGCACTGAGCCGGACGTTTCACCCCGGATTTCTCCCTCGCGCGCATTGCGGACGCACATTGTCCGCAATGCGCGCGATGCTGGTGGCAGCATCGCCCCGATCAGAGGAGAACATCATGGGTTTTCTCGCCCCGCCCGTCACCGACGAGCACGACGCCATCGCCCGGTTCCTGGTTCAGCAGATGGGTCAACTGCGGACCAGCGCTCACGGGCTCACCGACGAGCAGTCGCGACGGACACCGGTGCCCAGCGCGCTGTCGATCCTCGGGTTGCTCACCCACATCGCCCAGGGCGTCGAACAATGGATCAACGCCGTCGAGATCGCACCGCAACCACGGACCCGGGACGTGATCGTCTCGGTGTCCGAGCGGATGGGATTGGGTGACGGGTTCTTCGGCGGCGCCGAACTTCCCGAACTGACCCTGGACGAGGTCCTGACGATCTACGACCGGGTTCTCGACTCGGTGCCCGCGCGGGTCGCGGGGATCGACCTGGACACGCGGGTTCCGGTACCCGAGGCGCCGTGGTTCCCCGACGATCTCGACTCATGGAATGCCCGTTGGGTTTTCGACCATCTGATGACCGAGGTCGCGCGGCATGCCGGGCATGCCGACATCATCCGTGAGGCGCTCGACGGTGCGAACTCGTACGAACTGAACGCCCGCGCCGACGCCTGAGGTCGCCGACGGCCGAGGGGCGGGGTGCGGTCAGAGGAGTATGCCGACGAGCGTGACCGCGGTGCCGATCTCGATGACCGCACCGAGCACGTCGCCGGTGATGCCACCCATCCGCCGCGCACAGTGGGCGGAGAACACCCAGGTCACGGCGAGTGCGACGAGCGTGATGACGCCGAGTTGGGTGGCTCCCGTCATCGAAAATCCAGACAGGGAGAATCCCGACATCGAGAATCCCGACGCCTCGGTCGTGCACCCGCCGAGTATCACGCCTGCCCCGACGGCGATGATCGACCAGAGAGCGACTGACACTCGCTGAGTGCCCGCCACCATCGATCCGAAACCGTTCTCATGGGCCGGCGGCAACGACCGGCGGGTGGCGATCACCGCGGCGACCCGCCCCAGGGTGATCGCGAAAGCCAGCTCCCACCAACGGCCTTCGGCGGTGAGTGTGGCGAATCCGACGATCTCGGCGGCGATCACCACGATGAGCGTCACCACCCCGAACGGTCCCACCGAACCCGAGCGCATGACCTCGGCGACCCGCTCCGGCGGTCCGTAGCAGCCGAGGCCGTCGGCGGTGTCGGCCAGACCGTCGACGTGCATCCCTCGGGTCAGCAGGGCCAGTGCGGCCACCACGAGGATTCCGATGAGTGCGGGTGGTGCGTCGGTGTGCGACAGACCCCACGCGAGTGCGCTGACGAGCGCGCCGAGGGCCATGCCGACCACGGGTACTGCGGCCATCACCGCCCGCCCGGTCGCGCGGTCCGGATCGGAGGGTGTCCAACGATGCGGCACCGGCAGCACGGTCAGCCACGAGAAGGCGACGACGACGCCGCGCACGGTGAGCATCGGCGAGTCGCTCAGCTGGTCGGTATCGGCTGCGGCGCAGTCGAATCCGGGCTGGCGTCGCCGGCGTCGGTATCCGGACCCGCGGCGTCGGCGCCGGATACCCCGGCCTCGCCGAACGTCGACATGGAGCGCATGACGTCGACCGCCGAGATCACCGTGGGCAGTGCGGTCAACGCGCCGGTACCCTCGCCGAGTCGCATCGACAACTCCATCAGCGGTTCGAGGTCGAGGTACTCCAACGCGATCGAATGCGCCGGTTCGGCCGACCGGTGTCCGGCCAGCCACCACCGGGTGGCGCCCGGCGCCATCTCGATCGCGATCAGCGCCGCGGCGGTGACCACCACGCCGTCGAGGATCACCGGGGTGCGCCGTTTGGCGGCCTGCGCGAGGAAGCCGGCCATCGCGGCGATGTCGGCACCGCCGACCGCCGCGACCAGAGCCAGGGGATCGCTGCGGTGCCTGCGCCCGCGGCGCATCCCGTCGCGGATCGCGGCCGTCTTGCGCATCCAGCCCTCATCGTCGATGCCGGTGCCGCGGCCGACCACCTCGACCGGCTCGTGCCGGGTCAGCGTGCCGATGATGACCGCCGACGGCGTCGTGTTGCCGATACCCATGTCGCCGGCGATGAGCAGATCCGTGCCGGAGTCGACGAGGTCGTCGGCGATGGCGCGTCCGGCGGCGATCGCGGTCCGCGCCTCGGTGACCGTCAGGGCATCGGTGATACGGAGATCGTTGCTCGAACGGCGCACCTTGTAGGTCGAGACCTCGGGTGCGGTGTCGGCGTCCACCGCCATGTCGACCACGCGCACGTGGGCACCGCATCGGCGGGCGAGGACGTTGACGGCGGCGCCCCCGCCGGCGATGTTGGCGACCATCTGCGCGGTGACCTCCGGCGGGTAGGCCGACACCCCACCGGACCGGGCGACGCCGTGGTCGCCGGCGAACACGACCACCGACGGTGCCTCGATCGCCCGTGGCGGGCACACCCCCTGGCACGCCGAGATCCACACCCCGAGTTCCTCCATGCGGCCCAGCGATCCGACCGGTTTGGTGAGGTCCCGCTGACGGGCCCGGGCCGCCTCGGCGACATCCTCATCGGGCGGGGCGATCGCCGAGAAGACCTCGGCGTCGGTCGGATCGAGCGCTGTCAGTGGAATCGCGGGCGCTGTCAACGGGGTTTCGGGCGCTGTCAACGACGTTTCGGGCGCTGTCAACGACGATTCGGGCGCTGTCGGTGGGGTGGCTGTCGCCGGCACCGGGGCGGGAGCGGACACCGTCGGCGGAACGGCGAGCTCGACGACGCGGCCCGCGACCACCAGCACCACGCGGTCGCAGACCCGGGCCACCGCCTCGTTGAGAGCACCCAACTCGTCCTGGAACAGGCGCCCGGCCGGCGTCGGGGCCACCGGGGACATGCCGACCTCGGAGCTGATGAGCACCAGATCGCCACGATGCGCGGCGATCCCGGCGCACAGGTAGGCGGTCTCGGCCGCCCGGTCCGGGGCAACCGGTGCCGACCAGGCCTGCGTCGCATCCAGCCGAGCGGCGAGCCAGTTGCCGAGGTCGTCGACGAGGGTGGCGCCGTCGGGATTCGCGTGCAGGTGCTCGGCGAGCGAGGTGGTCTCGACGGTGGTGTAGCGCGCGTCGCGGCGGGCGCGGTGCCGTTCGACCCGAGCCGTCCACTCGGCGTCCGAGGTCAGGGTCGGACCCGTGGCGATGTAGCTGACCCGGTCGGCTGCGCGGAGCAGTGACTCGCCAAAGGTCGACTTGCCCGACCGCACGCCGCCCAGGACGAGGGTGCGTGTCCCCGATGTGGCCATCTGAGACCGTCAGACCTCGTCGCCGACGGACACCTGCGGCTTGGGTGCCCGCATCTGACGCAGCTGCATCGCGCGGGTGAACGCATACCAGCCGAGCTTGAGGCCGCCGTCGGTGCTGTCGGGGTAGCGTTCGCGCACCCGCTTGCTGACCAGCCGGCCCAGGATCACGCCGTCGATCGCCATCAGCACGACGAAGGCGACCAGCAGGAAGGTCGAGTACACCGCGATCGACGGCACGAACATGACGACGATCAGCACGATCGCGAAGGGCATGAACAACCCGGCGAAATTGCGCCGGGAATCGACGATGTTGCGGGTGTAGCGGCGCACGTCACCCTTGTCGCGCGGCATCAGATACCGCTCGTCGCCGGCCATCATCTTCTCGCGCTGCTCGAGACGCTGCGCCCGACGGTCGGCGGCCACCGCCTTCTTCTCTTCCTTGCTCATCGAGCTCTTGAGCTCTTTCTTGCGGGCGCGGGCCTCGGCGCGGGTCGTCGGCGGGGGCGCCACCGGTCCGCGTCGACGTCCCTGCGCCTGCTTGCGTGAGGGCGTCGGCCGCCCCTTACCCGGTGTGTACGCGCTGCCCCGCTCGGACTTGGCGAGATCCACCGAACCCGTCGCATCATCGACATCCGACGCCTCGTCGGCACCGGACGCCGGCGCGGAATCGTCCTTCTTCCATGGCAGCTTCACACTTCGAGCGTAGGTGATCCGCGCTGCCGCGATGCGCAGACCTCCCTATACTTGCCGCGCATGGCGGCATGGGCATTCCACATCGGCGGGCGGGGGGCGCGATGCGCATCCTGATCGCACCGGACTCCTTCGGAAACACCCTCACCGCGGTGGCCGCGGCCGACGCCATCGCCCGGGGATGGTCGGCGTCGCGCCCCGACGACGACCTCGTCCACGCACCCCAATCCGACGGTGGCCCCGGCTTCGTCGCGGTGCTCGCCGATCGCTTCGGAACCGTGCACACCGAGACCGTCCCCGGCCCGCTGGGTGCGGCGGTGAGCGCGCAGTGGCTGCTCGATGATCGTGACCCGCAGCGGCCGGTCGCCTACATCGAATGCGCCCAGGCATGCGGCCTGCATCAACTCGGTGGTGCGCCGACCCCCCGCACCGCATTGGCCGCCGACACCGTCGGGGTCGGACAACTCGTCGATGCCGCCTTGACCGCCGGTGCCACCTCGATCGTCGTCGGACTCGGCGGCAGCGCGAGCAGTGACGGCGGACGCGGACTCATCGACGCCCTCGGCGGTCCGGCGCAGGCGAAGGCCCGATGTGCCGACGTCGACATCGTCGCGGCCTCCGACGTGGAGAATCCCTTGCTCGGTCCGAGCGGTGCGGTCGCGGTGTTCGGCCCGCAGAAGGGCGCCGACGCCGACGCCCTGTCGCGACTCGAGGAACGCATGACCCAGTGGAACCGGGTGCTGGCGACCATGGCGGGTCGCGACATCAGCGCGCAGGAGGGTGCCGGCGCCGCCGGTGGGTTGGGTGCCGCGCTCCTGGCGCTGGGCGGTCGGCGGATCTCGGGTGCGTCGGTGGTCGCCGAGGCCACCGACCGTGATGGGGACATGGCGCGAGCCGATCTCCTGATCACCGGGGAAGGGAAGTTCGATTCGCAGACGCTGAAGGGCAAGGTCGTCTCGGCGCTGACCTCCTCGGCACAGGCCGCGGGGGTCCCGACCGTCGTCGTCGCGGGACAGGTGGCGCTGAGCGCCGAGGAGATCGCGGGTGCCGGGATCGCGGCCGCGTACGCCATCGTCGATCATGCCGGTTCGGTGCAGCTCGCGATGGACGATGCCGATCATCAACTCGAGTCGATGGTCACCACGATCGCCGAGGCATGGGATTGAGCTCAGGGCCGCGGTGTTGCCGGTGAACCACTCGCCTCCGGCGGGAATACCGGGCGACAAGGTACCGTTGATGGCGTAAGCGTGTAAACGTGCGTCCCGCGTACGTGCGCGGGGGTGTTCGGACGGACCAGCCCCGAAGGAACCGGCGACCGTGGTGGCCGGCCTCGAGAAATACATGAGAGCAAGTACTTCAGACGGGTACTGACAAGCACTGAGGAGCATCGATGACCGTGCAGAACGAATCCGGCGCCGTGACCGACACGGGGGTCATCCTGACCGACGCCGCCGCCTCGAAGGCCAAGGCACTGCTCGATCAGGAGGGTCGCGACGATCTGTCGCTGCGGATCGCCGTCCAGCCCGGCGGTTGCGCCGGCCTGCGGTACCAACTGTTCTTCGACGACCGCAGCCTCGACGGTGACCTCACCGCCGACTTCGCCGGCGTCACCCTCGCCGTCGACCGGATGAGCGCCCCGTATGTCCAGGGAGCGACCATCGACTTCGTCGACACCATCGAGAAGCAGGGTTTCACCATCGATAACCCGAACGCGACCGGCAGCTGCGCCTGCGGCGACTCCTTCAACTGAGCCCCGCCGACTCGAGCGATCACGACCGCATCCCCACCCGAATGGATCGGGTGGGGATGCGGTCGTTTGCGTCGACGGTCCGGTCGGTAGCGTGAAGGGTCGTTGAACGTGGACCGAATGAAGGGCTGATCTGACCCGTGAGCATCTTTGTGTGTGGCTCGATCGCGACCGACCATCTGATGAAGTTCCCCGGCAAGTTCTCCGAGCAACTGCTCGGTGATCACCTCGATCACATCTCGTTGAGCTTCCTCGCCGAGGATCTCGTGGTTCGTCGCGGCGGTGTGGCGGGCAACATCTGCTATGCGATGGGAGAACTCGGTGGCGCACCGGTCCTCATCGGTGCGGTCGGCGCCGACTTCGCCGACTACCGCGAATGGCTCGAGAAGCGCGGCGTCGACTGCCAGGCCGTGCGCGTGTCCGATCAGCATCAGACGGCCCGATTCACCTGCACCACCGATGAGGCCATGGCGCAGCTCGCCTTCTTCTATGCGGGGGCGATGAGTGAGGCCCGCGAGATCGCGCTGGCCGACGTGATCGCGCAGACCGCGACACCCGACCTCGTCCTGATCGGCGCCGACGACCCCGAGGCGATGGTCGCCCACACCGCCGAATGCCGCGACCTGGGCATCCCGTTCGCCGCCGATCCGTCGCAGCAGCTCGCGCGTCTCGACGGCGAGGCCGCCCGCACCCTCATCGACGGCGCGACGTACCTGTTCACCAACGAGTACGAGTGGGGACTGCTGCGCGAGAAGACCGGACTCACCGAGGATCGGGTCGCGGAGATGGTCGGCACCCGCATCACCACCCTCGGCGCCGGCGGCGTCGAGATCATCGAGCGCGACGGCAGTCGCATTCACGTCCCCGTGGTCCCGGAGACCGCCAAGGTCGATCCGACCGGCGTCGGCGACGGCTTCCGCGCGGGCTTCCTCACCGCGGTGAGCAAGGGACTCGGCTTCGAACGCGCCGCGCAACTCGGTTCGATGGTCGCGGTGCTCGTCCTGGAGACGGTGTCCACGCAGGACTGGAACTGGGATCACGACGCGGCCATCGCGCGCATCGAAGGCGCCTACGGGGCTGAGGCGGCCAAAGAAATCGCTGCTGTTTTCTAGAGTCCGCGCCGCCAACACGCCAGGCTTTGGCGTCGGGTCTTCCTCCTCAGCGCATCATTTCGACGGAGCTCAACGCGGCGGCTTCGCCCGCTCTTCGTCGTGCAGACCCGACGCGACTGGCTCGTTGCCGGCGCGGACTCGCGAGGTGGGCCGATTGTGCGTGTCGCTCAAAGGTTTTCGTCGTGGTGAGTCCTCGCAAACCCGCTCACCACGCCCGCGGCGGGTGCCGAACTAGCCAGCGCCCACCCGGCACTCATCTGGACGACCACGCCCGGCGGGCGCGCCACGTCTGCACGACGAAGAGCGAGGAGCGAAGCGACGATGCGATGAGGAGGAAGACGTGGTGCTTTGGCCCGCCGGGCACGCGCCGGCGGAGCCGGCGCCAAATTACAATCTCACCGGGTACGTCCGATCGGTGATGTCGGGGACGAGGGTCTTTTCGACGAAGATCGCGTGCCACACCATGAACATCAGCAGGGTCCAGAGGCGTCGGCTGTTGTCGACGACGCCGTCGCGGTGCTCGTCGAGCATCGCCAGGATGGCGGGCTTGTTGAGCAGGTGCTCGGTCTGTGAGGTGGTGATGGTGTCGCGGGCCCAGTCGTACATCTGGCCACCGGCCAGCCAGTGGCGGATGGGCACGGGGAAGCCGAGTTTCTTGCGGTGCAGCACATGCGGCGGGACGATCTGTTCGAGCGCCTTGCGCAGTGCGTATTTGGTGGTGCCGTGGGAGATCTTCTCGTCGAAGGGCAGTGCCTCGGCGATCTTGAACACCTCGGGGTCGAGGAATGGCACGCGCAGTTCGAGCGAGTTGGCCATGGTCATCTTGTCGGCCTTGACCAGGATGTCGCCGCGCAGCCAGGTGAACAGGTCGATGTGCTGCATCCGGGCGACGGGGTCCCACCCCTGGCTGCGGGCGTAGATGGGTGCCGTGACGTCGGTGTGGGTCCATTCGGGACGGTACTCCTTGAGCACGGCACGCAGGCGCGCGTCGTCGAAGCTGCGGGCGTTGCCGTAGTAGCGGTCCTCGAGGGTCAGTGAACCGCGGTGCAGCAGACTCTTGCCGCGGGTGCCCTCGGGGATCCGGTCGGAGACCCGTCCGGCGAGTCGGCGCAGAGAGCCCGGGAGTTTGTCGAATGTCGCCAGCGACAGTGGTTCCTTGTAGATGGTGTAGCCGCCGAAGAGTTCGTCGGCGCCTTCGCCGGAGAGCACCACCTTGACGTGTTTGCGCGCCTCGGCGGCGACAAAGTACAGGGGCACCAGGGCGGGGTCGGCGACGGGATCGTCGAGGTACCAGACGATCTTGGGGAGGGCGGCGATGAATTCGTTCTCGTCGACGACCTTGACGATGTGGCGTGCGCCGATCGCCTCGGCCGATTCGACGGCGACGTCGACCTCGGAGTAGCCGTCGCGCTCGAATCCGGTGGTGAAGGTGATCAGGTCGGGATTGTGGCGGATCGCTAGGGCCGCGATGGCGGTGGAGTCGATGCCGCCGGACAGGAACGAGCCGACGGTGACGTCGGCGCGCATGTGCTTGGCCACCGAGTCGGCGAGGACGTCGGCGATCTCGTCGTAGCGCTTCTGGCGGTCGGCGTGGGTGAACGGGCGCACGGTGAACTGCGGTGCGAAGTAGCGGGTGACCGAGGGTGGCTGCCCTGGCCGGAGGGTCGCATGACAGCCGGACTCGAGCCGGCGGATGCCGGCGTGCAGGGTTTCCGGTTCGGGAACGTATTGCAGCACGGTGTAGTGCTCGAGCGCGCGGGGGTCGAGATCGTGGGGGAGGGCGAGCCGGTCGAGGAGTTCGAGGACGCTCTTCTTCTCGCTGCCGAAGGCGGTGCCGCCGGGCCCGGTCGCGAGGAACATGGGTTTGATGCCGAACGGGTCGCGTGCGAGAAACAGGGTGCGGGTCTCGGTGTCCCAGATCGCGAACGCGAACATGCCGCGTAGGCGCCGGACGGCGTCGGGTCCCCAGTAATGGAATGCGGCGACGATGGCCTCGCCGTCACCTTCGGTGTGGAAGACGGCGTGCTCGTCGGCGGCCAGTTCGGCGCGGATCTCGAGGTAGTTGTAGATCTCCCCGTTGAACACGAGGGCGTAGCGCTCGGGATTCTCCGGCGGCCCCCACCGCAGCGGTTGATGGGAGTGCTCGATGTCGATGATCGACAGTCGATTGAACCCGAGGACGAGATCGTCGTCGTGCCAGGTGCCCGGCTCGTCGGGGCCGCGGTGGCGCATGCAGTGCGAGGCCGTTGCGATGAGGTCGACGGCGGTGGCCGCCGAACCGTCGGAGGTCAGCAGACCAAGCAAGCCACACACCAGATACGTCACCCTTTGTCACTCGATGGAACGGTTCCGGGCGCACGGCGTCCCGGCCGCGTCCGAGTATGCCGTATCGGTGCCGGAGGGGCCGGATCGCATGGCCCGGCCGGTGCGCAGAATCCCACGCGAACAGGCCTTCTGGGGGCGGGGTTGCGGAATTCGACGCGCTGATCCACCCCAACCGAAAAAGTTCCCGGGAGTTGGTCTACGCTGCGTAGTACATGGGCGCGGCCACGGTGGGAATCGTGGTGTCCGTGGGCGTTCGGCCGATCGGGCCGGGAGTCGGCGGATGTGGCGCGTCCAGGCAGGTCATGTGGCATGCGACTCGTCCGACGTCCCGTCGCGACGAGCGAGCAGGAAGGCGTGAAATTGGCACACGGTGGACGGCCCCCGGCCCGACGTGTTTCGTCCGCGTCGCGGACGGTGAAGCGGCTCGGGATCGTCGCGATCCTCGCCGTCGGCGCGCTGTTGATGACGGGATGCAGCGGCGAGGAGATCGTGCGGTTTGGCTGGCCGGTCGGTGTGACCCCCGAGGCCGAGGTGATGCGCAAGCTGTGGACGTGGTCGGTCATCGCCGCGTTGCTGATGGGCATCCTGGTGTGGGCCCTGATCTTCTGGACCATCACCTTCCATCGCCACAAGGACGGTAAGGACGAGTTCCCGCGGCAGACGGCCTACAACGTGCCGCTGGAACTGACCTACACCGCCATTCCCTTCGTCATCATCGCGGTCCTGTTCTACTTCACCGTGATCGTGCAGAACCAGGTCGAGAAGAAGACCGACGATCCGAAGGTCGTCGTCGATGTAACCGCCTTCCAGTGGAATTGGAAGTTCGGTTACCGCGAAGCCGAGTTGGGTGGCCAACGCACCGAGTTCCCCAGTGCGCTGGGCAGTCCGTTTGATCTGCAGCTGCAGGAGAACACCCATCACGGCGAGCCCCTTCCGGGTCCGGCCGGCGGACGTGACGACGACATCCGTAACTACCTGCGGTTCGACAAGATCGAGACGCTCGGTACCTCGACCACGATCCCGGTGCTGGTGCTGCCGACCGATCAGCGTATCCAGTTCGAACTGGCCGCCGCGGACGTCGTGCACTCGTTCTGGGTCCCCGAGTTCCTGTTCAAGCGCGACGTGATGCCCTTCCCCGAGCAGAACCACACCGACAACGTCTTCCAGATCGAGAAGATCGAACGTGAGGGCGCCTTCGTCGGGCGTTGTGCGGAAATGTGCGGCACCTACCACTCGATGATGAACTTCGAGGTCCGCGCGGTCTCGCCGGCCGATTTCGAGCGGTACCTGCGCTACCGCGACACGAATCCGGACGCCACCAACGGTGAAGCGCTGCAGGCGATCTGCCAGCAGCCCGAGTCCGTGGTGACCGTCCCGTTCGACACCCGTCGCAAGAGTAATGGCACCGCCACCGCCACCGGCGACCCGAACAACACCCGTATCCCCGGCTGCACCCCTCAAGGAGCGTGACGTCCAATGAAGGTTGAAGCGAGGCTCTTCGAGCTGCTCACGGCGTTCTTCTTCCTCGCCGCCATCATCTACACGCTGTGCACAGTGTTCACCTCGCGTGGCGTCGAGTGGGTCGGTGTGGTCGCCATGTTCTTCAGTGGTGGTTTGACGCTGATCGCGGGCACGTACTTCCGGTTCGTCGCCCGTCGCGTCGAGATCCGTCCGGAAGACTACGAGGATGCCGAGATCGAGGACGGCGCAGGCGAACTCGGTTTCTTCAGTCCGCACTCGTGGTGGCCGATCCTCATCGCCGGTTCGGCCGCGATGTTTGCGATCGCCTTCGCCACCGGCAACATCTGGCTGGCCATTTTCGCGGCCGCCTGCATCATCGGCAGCGCCTGTGGCCTGGTGTTCGAGTACCACGTCGGCCCGGAAAAGCACTGACCGAGAAGCACTGAAAGCTGCTACATACAGCCGCATTCCCCGCGTGGGGATGCGGCTGTTGTGTTGTCTGGTGCACCCGCCATGAACGTTGAGCGCGTTCCACATCAACGGCGCTCTCACCTGACTTCCAAGACGGCGCTGTCAACGCATTCGAGAGCGCTGTCAACGTCGGACAGAGCGCTGTCAACGTCGGACAGAGCGCTGTCAGTGTCGGGGGTGGGCACTGTCAGCGAGGGGTGATGCTCGATCCGTAGATCTGCAGTGCGCGGTAGAAGACGGTGATCGTGGCCTCGTCGTACGACTCGCCGATTTCGCCGTCGTGCGCGATCACCACGGGCTCATCGGCGGTGAAGGTGAACTCGGGAACCTGCATCTCCCGGTAGGCCTGTGATCGCTGCAGACGTCCGGTCAGTAGACCGTAGACGACGCGCAGGAAGGCGAAGCGGGGCCCGGCGACGAGGAACCGGACATCGAGGAGACCGTCGTCGAGGCGTTCACGGCGGGCCGGTGCGAATCCCGACGACCCGTACATCGAGCTGCCCAGCAGGAAGAGGGTGACGTCGAGGTCCTCGTTGTTGACGCGGATACGTTGTGGGCGGGAATGCCGGAGCACGTGCACGGCGGCGATGACCGAGCCCATCGCCTTGCCGGTGCGGCTCTCGACGCGCTGGCGGGTGCGGACGAAATGCGGATAGGCCCCGATCGACGCGGTGTTGAGAATGACCCGGTCGTCGTTGAGGCGGGCGGCGTCCACGCGGCAGATGCGCCCGTCGCGCATCGCGGCGAGGGTGTCGTCGGCGGTGGGAGTGCCGATGTCGCGGGCGAAGTGGTTGAAGGTTCCCGCGGCGAACACCGCAAGCGGGATGTCGGCTGTCAGCGCCGCGGACGCGACGGTGGCGACGGTACCGTCGCCACCCACGACAGCCAGGACCTGCGCGGACTCCGCCGCGCGATGGGCGGCCGCGGCGTAATCGTCGAGGGTGGAGAGATCGACGATGGCGGCCCCCGGGAGTTCGTCGACGATGCGGCGGCAGATCTGTTCGCCGGACCCCTGCCCGGAAGATGGGTTCACCAGCACGGTGACGCCGGTGCCGTCGCCGATCGAAGGTCCGTCGACGGTGGTCGGCGCCGGAATGGAAATGCGCCGGCGCACGATCGGTGGGGCGACCTGCGCTCCGGCGGTCGCCACCGCCGCGCCGATGCCGAGTCCGATCGCGACATCACCGGGGTAGTGCGCGCCGGTGGCCACCCGCGACAGTCCGACGAGCCCGGCCAACGCGGACAAGGCCAGACCCGCAACGGGGCTCTCGATGGCGACCCCGGTGGCGAAGGCCGCGGCACTCGCCGAGTGTCCCGAGGGCAGCGAATTCGACCGGGGTATCGACCGTCCTCGTCGTGGGACCGGAACCAGCGACGACGAGGGACGTGGGCGTCGCCGAACACGTTTGGCGAACTGGTTGGTCAACACGCTGGTCACCGCCAGCGAACCCACTCCGCGGACCGCGCCGCGTTGCAGGTTCGGTCGGCCGCTGAGACCCATGGCCACCGCGATCGCGAACCAGAGCTTGCTGTGGTCGGCGGCGTGGGTCAGCGGTGGCATCGTCGCATCGAGCAGCGGACTCGGCGATCCGGCGATCGAGTCGTAGATCGCGGAGTCGAGTGAACCCATGCCGCGGGTGACCTTGCGGATCTGGCGGCTCACCGCGCGGCTCTGCCGGCGACCGAGTGGAATGCGGGGCATGGGTTCACCGTATCGGCAGGTGTGCCGTCGTGGAGGTAGTGGGTGGGGGAGGGGAGGGGCGTGGCGAACGCCGACGAGAAGGTCCCCGCTCAGACGCCCGGATGTACCTGTAGCAGGTGGGCGTCCCAGCGGGGACCTCGGTATTCGATTGTGCGGGCGCGATTCTCGCCCTGGACTAGTCCTCGAGCGGATTGCCGCCCTTGGCCTGGAGTTCGCGCAGGGCCTTGGTCTCGGCGATTTCCTGCTCGTGCTCGTGGGCGATGTTGCGGGTCTGCTGCTCCGGCGGATCGGCCGTCAGGATCGAACCCGTGCCCGGTGCACCGGCGGAACCGAGCTTGTTCATCCGCTTCGGGACCGCGGCGCCCTCGTACGGCAACGGGATCGGGTGACCATGGCTGTCGACCGGGCCGAGCGGCTGATGCAGTTCGATGTACTCGCCCTGCGGCAGGCGCTTGATGATGCCGGTCTCGATGCCGTGGGCCAGCACCGCACGGTCGCTGCGTTGCAACGCCAGTGCCCACCGGTAGGCGATGAAGTAGGCGAGTGGCGGAATGACGATCATGCCGATACGCCCGAACCAGGTGACCGCGTTGACGGAGACATGGAACTTCAACGCGATGATGTCGTTCATACACATCAGCGTGAGCAGGATGTAGAAGGAGAACGCCATCGCTCCGATACCGGTGCGGACCGGGGTGTCACGCGGACGCTGCAACAGATTGTGGTGCGCATCGTCGCCGGTCAGGCGCTTCTCGATCCACGGGTAGGCGAACATCCCGACGAACATGAGCGTGATGACCACGACCGTCCAGAACACCGACGGAATTGTGTAGTGGCCCAGATAGAGTTCCCACGCGGGTATCAGACGTACCAGACCGTCGGTCCACATCATGTAGATGTCGGGCTGTGAACCTGCCGAGACCTGCGCCGGGTTGTACGGGCCGAGAACCCACACCGGATTGATCTGGAAGATACCGGCCATGATCGCCAGGATGCCGGTGACCATCGCGAACATCGCGCCACCCTTGGCGGCGAACACCGGCATGATGCGCACGCCGACGACGTTCTTCTCGGTGCGGCCGGGGCCGGGGAACTGAGTGTGCTTCTGGTACCAGACCAGCGCCAGGTGAGCACCGATCAGCGCCAGGATGATGCCCGGGAACAGCAGGATGTGCAGCACGTACAGGCGCGGGATGATGATCTCGCCGGGGAACTGACCACCGAACAACGCCCAGTGAATCCAGGTGCCCACCAACGGAAGACCGAGCACGATGCCACTCATGGCGGCGCGGACGCCGGTGCCGGAGAGCAGGTCGTCGGGCAGTGAGTAGCCGAAGAATCCCTCGAACATCGCCAGGATCAGCAGCAGGCAGCCGATGATCCAGTTGGCCTCACGGGGCCGACGGAACGCACCGGTGAAGAAGATGCGCGCCATGTGGATGATGATCGACGCGGCGAACAGCAGGGCCGCCCAGTGATGGATCTGCCGGACGAACAGGCCGCCACGCACCTCGAACGAGATGTTCAGCGTCGTCTCGTAGGCGCGCGTCATCATCACGCCCTTGAGGGGTTCGTAGTCGCCCTGGTAGATGACCTCACTCATCGACGGGTCGAAGAACAGGGTCAGGTACACACCCGACAGCAGCAGGATGATGAAGCTGTAGAGCGCGACCTCACCGAGCAGGAACGACCAGTGCGTCGGGAAGACCTTGTTGATCTGGCGACGCATGCCCGCGGCGAGGTGATACCGCGAGTCGACCTCTTCGGCCTGCGTTGCCATGCGGTCGGCGATGGTCATGAGTCACGCTCCCAGAATGCCGGTCCGACGGGTTCGATGTAGTTGCCGCGGTTGATGGCGGCGTTGGCGACCATATAGCCCTGATCATTCACCGTGATCGGCAGCTGCGCCAGCGCCCGGGCCGCGGGTCCGAAGACCGGCTTGGCGGAGTCGAGGGCATTGAACTGCGACTGGTGGCAGGGGCAGAGGATGCGGTTGGTGCGCTGCTCGTAGAGCGACGTCGGGCATCCGAGGTGGCTGCAGACCTTCGTATAGGCGAAGTAATCGCCGTAGTTGAAGCTCTCCTGCCCCTTGCGCTTGATCACGCTGACGGCGTCGGCGGGACGCAGACGGATCAACATGACCGGGTTGCTGACGTAACGCAGACCCCAGATCAGCTTGTGGCGGGACTCTTCGGTCTCACCGAGACCGTCGGACACGCGCCACGGGAAGACGGTCTCCATCGCGCCCGAGTCCAGATCCTCGGGACGCACCAGGGCGACCCGCAGCGGATCACCGACGTCGCGGCGCAGGAACACCGTCTCGTTCGGGTCGGTCTTGGAGTTGTAGATCGGCGACCAGCCGGAGTTCCACAGCGGTGCGTCGTCACGCTTGGCCCACGGATTCTTGATGAACCCGCCGAGCGCGGCGACGGTGCCGGTGAGTGCCAGAGCACCGAAGGCGAAGATGCCGCTGCCGATGATCATCTTGCGACGACCCAGGGTGGAGGTGGTCCCGGTGTCCTTGAGCTCGGCGACGATGGTCGCCTTGTCGACGTCACTGGAACCCGGACCGTCGTGACGGTCCTGCACCGAGATCTCCGACGGCAGGAACTTCTTGGTGATCAGCACCAGGGCGACGCCGATCGCGAGGATCGACAGGCCGAAGGTGATGCCCAGCAACGGCGTGTTGAGGGTGTACCACCAGTAATTCGGCTCGTTGGGCATGACGAACTGCCAGTGGTTGAAGCAGAAGATCACGAAGCAGGCCACGGCCGAGATCCCGGCGATGGTCAGCCAGATGGCGACCTGCCGCTCGGCGCGCTTCTCGACGCCGGTGCCCGGCTCGGGATAGCGCTCGCCGCGGTGGATGATCTCCACCCCGTCGAGGTTGGTGCCGAGCTTGACGAGATCGTCATTGCTCATCTGATCGAGTTCGTCCTTGGTGGGGACGTCCTTGCCGCTGGCGCTCATGCTCGAGATCCCATCCACATCGCGGCGGCGACAATTGCCACGACACCGACAAACCACATCACCATGCCCTCGCTGACCGGGCCGAATCCGCCGATGCCGAAGCCACCCTGCGGCTTGGACTCGGTGACGTACTTGATGAAGCCGATGATGTTCTCCTTCTCCTCCGTCGAGAGTTGGCGGTTGGAGAACTTCGGCATGTTCTGCGGGCCGGTCAGCATGGCCGTGTAGATCTGCTGTTCCTTCACGCCGTCGAGCGGGGGAGCGAACTTACCGCCGGACAACGCACCACCACGACCGGTGAAGTTGTGGCAGGAGGCGCAGTTGAGACGGAACAATTCGCCACCCTGGCCGAGGTTGTCACCACGCAGCGATTCCTGTGCGATGACGCGCACGCCGTTCTCGGTCTTGATCGAACCGTCCGGGTTGTGCTCGTACATCACGGTCGGGCCACCGCCCTGCGACTGCACGAATGCGCCGAGCTGGTCGATCTGCGCGGTGGTGAACTTCGGCGGCTTGCGCAGCGCCTGGGCCTCACCGCGAGCGGCGGGCATACGACCGGAGGACACCTGGAAGTACACGGCGGCGTCACCGACACCGAGCAGCGACGGACCGCGGTCGGGCACGCCCTGCAGGTTCGCGCCGTGGCAGGTCACACACGAGGTCTCGTACAGCTGCTTGCCGGCCGTGATCAGCGCGGCGTTGTCGACGTCGGCGGTGGCAACCTGCGGCTTCGGTGTCAGCAGCGACGCGATCATGCCGGCCATGAACAGGCCGGCGAGCAGCAGGAGCGTGCCGCTGGCACGCCGACGCAGCTTGCGTCGCGATTTCGCCTTGCGTGCCGCGGTCGGCGACGGAGTCGACGACGCGACCGTGTCGACGGCGTCTGCTGCGTCGCTATCCGACGATCGCGGTGGAGATGAACTCATCTTGGTCTCTCTACTAGCGGACGGACTCTGGGCTGTGCGGGGGTCATCCCGCGTGAAGATCGGAGTCTTCTCGACGACCGTCGACTCGGCGGATCATCGGATGAAGTAGATCGTGACGAACAGGGCGATCCACACGATGTCGACGAAGTGCCAGTAATACGACACGACGATCGCCGCGGTTGCCTGCGCGGGGGTGAACTTCGACAACTTGGTGCGGATCAGCAGGAAGATAAAGGCCACCAGACCGCCGATCACGTGGAGTCCGTGGAAGCCGGTCGCCATATAGAAGACGGAGCCGTACGCGCTCGAGGAGAGCGTCGTTCCCTCGTGCACCAGGTGGTAGTACTCGTAGCCCTGGCCGCAGACGAAGAAGGCGCCCATCAGGAAGGTGAGGACATACCAGCGCCGCAGGCCGAAGACGTCGCCACGCTCGGCGGCGAACACGCCCATCTGGCAGGTCACCGACGACAGGATCAGGACGGTGGTCACCGGGATCGCGAGCGCGAGGTTCAACTCGGTCGGTTCCGGCGGCCAGCCCTGCTCCGGATTGGCATTGGCTCGCGCGACGAAATACATCGCGAAGAGGCCAGCGAAGAACATCAGCTCACTGGACAGCCACACGATCGTGCCGACACTCACCATGTTGGGGCGGTTGAGTGAGTGCACGCGCGCGGTGATGGCCGTTCCCGAGGTACCTACAGCGCTAGTCACAGAGTGAAGTATGACGGTTCGTAGTACGCGGTGACCACTTGGGTCCGAGATTGGTCGGAACTTTTTCTCTTCTCGCTGGTCGGGGCATGTCGTCACCGACCCGTCGGCGTGTCCGTGGGGGTGCCCGGGACGTGGTTTGCTCGAGGGATGACCCCCTCATTCGACGACGACGCCGCGAGCGGCCCGCGAGACGTCAACGGGCGTCCGATCGAGCCGACCCGATTGCAGCGCATGGCAACACGATTCGGCCGCCGCGGCCCGGCGCCGGGCCTGCGGATCGACGACGCCGATCTGGTGGTGGTGGCCGTCTCGGTCGACGACGCCGCGTCGAGCTCGGCGGTGCTCGAGGCCTCGGCGTGGCGGCCGGAGGAACAGGCGGTGGTGCGACACCTCGTCGTGCTGCCCCATGACCGCGTGACGCAGGCCGTGGCGCTGGCCGCACAGGACGGCTACGCCCGAACCCGGCCGGACGCAGCCGATCTGGCGACGGTCACCGCCTCCGTCGTCATGCGGTCCGGGTCGGAGATCGTGGTCCTCGCGCGTGCGCAGTTGCTCGACGCGCTGCACCTGTCCCAGGAGCGATCCCGAATGGCGAGTCTCGGTGCGCGACACGGCGGCACGGTGGTCGGTTGGCAGGTGCTGCAACGGCAGTAGGCAATTCGGCAGTAGGTGATTCGGTCGACGGGGTAGGTCGGTCGGTGGGTGTGGTCCGATGGGGATCACCGGTCCGTCGCCGGAGACGCATTCGGGTTGCCGAGCGAGATGCGCTCACCCGCCGCGACCGGCTGAGGGCGTCCGAGCACATGCCATAGAGTGCTTGACGTGAAAAGCGCGCAAACCCACACGTGGCCGCAGATTCTCGGCCGGGTCACCGACGGCATCGATCTGAGCGCCGACGAGGCGGCATGGGCGATGAACGAGATCATGACCGACGGCGCGACCGGAGCACAGATCGCGGCGTTCGGTGTGGGCGTCAAGATGAAAGGCGCCGCGCCCGCGGAGTTGCGGGGGCTGGCCGCGGCGATGCTCGAGCACGCCGTGCCCGTGCACGTGACGCGACCGGCCATCGACGTGGTCGGCACGGGCGGCGATCGCTCCCACACCGTGAACATCTCGACGATGACCGCCATCGTCATCGCCGCAGCCGGGGTCGCGGTGGTCAAACACGGCAACCGCGCGGCGTCGTCGAAGAGTGGTGGTGCCGACGTCCTCGAGGCGCTCGGGGTGACCATCGGACTCGGAGCGGATCAGGTGGCCCGGTGTGTCGACGAGATCGGCATCGGGTTCTGTTTTGCGCCGGTGTTCCATCCGGCCTTCCGATTCACCGGTCCGCCGCGGCGCGAGATCGGCATCCCCACTGTCTTCAATGTGCTCGGGCCGCTCACCAACCCGGCCCGGCCGAGCCGCGGACTCATCGGATGCGCGTTCGCCGATCTCGCCGGTGTCCTCGCGCAGGCGTTCGCCGAACGCGATGCGACGGTGCTCGTGGTGCGTGGCGACGACGGGCTCGACGAACTGACCACGACCACCACGTCCACGGTGTGGCAGGTCGTCGGCGGACGCGTGATCCAACTGACCCTCGATCCGCGGGAGTGGGGAATCGACCTCGTCGAACTGTCGGCACTGCAGGGCGGCGACGCCACCGTCAACGCCGGCATCGCCCGCGAATTGTTCGCCGGTGAGCACGGACCGGTCCGCGACGCCGTCCTGCTGAACGCGGCGGGCGCGATCGTGTCGGCGGAGATGACCGAACCCTTCGACGATGCCGGGCTGCGGGCCGCGATGGCGCAGGCGATCGCGCGGGCGGCCCAGACGATCGATTCGGGTGCGGCGGCCGCGCTGCTGGATCGCTGGGCCACGCTGTCCGGCGAACTCGCGGAGAAGTAGTAGGGCGAGCCGGGGTCGGTGGGCTCACGCGCACCCGGAGACGTTCACTCCTCGCCGATGGAGAACCCGCCCTCGACCTCGGAACTGGAGTAACTGCGGAACGCGATGTGGGTGGCGGTGTGGGTGACCCCCGGCAGCCGATTGATCCGTCCCGTCACCACGTCGGCGATCTCGGCGTGGTCGCGCACCTTGATCTTGGCGATCAGATCCACATCGCCCGCGCACGAGTACACTTCGGCGACTCCGGCGATGTCCGCGACGGCCTGCGCCGTCTCCGGGATCTGATGGACATCGGCGTGGATCAGGACGATGGCGGTGATCATGGGATCAGCCTAGTGTTCCGGCCGGTCACTGTTTCCGCCCATCAGCATTTCTGGGGACCCGTCAGTGCTCCGGGGTCCATCGGTGTTCGGGTCCATCGGTGTTCGGGAGCGCCGGGCCGGTGGTGCCGGGATGGCGCCGGACGTCGGGGACGCCGTCCGGCGTACCGGCGGGGCCGGTACCGGGGTCCGGGCGGGCACGGGACGCGACCGCCGACGGCCACCGGATTCCGCGGCATGCCGGGCACACGCCGCCCACCTCGTGCGGCCCTGGGCGGAACCGGCGGGTAGCCACAGCGGCTCACTGGTGGTGACGATGCGCGCCCCCGGTTCGCTGATCCACCGGTAGAGCAGGGCGGCCTCCTCGGGCGAGGCCCCCGTCAGCGGACCGTCGGCGGGGATGACCGTCTCCGCCGACGCGGTCAGCACGTCGATCACCGGCATCGGGGCCACCCCGCGTCGGGCGATGCCGGCCGACGCGAGTCGACCGTGCCGGATCACCGCCAGCTCCCACCCGCGGGCATCGTCGGGTCGGGCGACGACGATCTCGGCGACGCGACACAGCGACGCCAGGCGTTGGGTGCGCGCCAGCACCTCGATGGTCGCGGCGACCCGATCACGGTGCCGCGCGGCGGTCTCGAACATCTGGGCGTCGGTGAGCCGGTCGAGTTCGGCCACCATCGAATCCAGCAAGGCCACGGTGCGGCCGGTCATCAGGTCGTGTGTGGCCTGCACCCGGGGCAGGTAGTCCGGCAGGGTCAGGGGGCCCTCGGATGCCGCCGCACACCCGCCGATGAGGTCGCCACCGTCGGCGGCGGTTCGGCACCAGTGATGGCCGGCGGACGCGGGCAGCCGCGTCCGACAGGTGCGCAGGCCCGATGCCCGGGACATCAGATCGGCGATCTCGGATGCGCGGGTGCGGTTGGGGATCGGACCGACCGCATCGTCGGTGGCGGTGCGGCTGATCTGTAACCGCGGAAAGCGCTCCGCCGTCAGCGTGATCCACCAGCCGCGGTGCGGCTGCGTCGAGCGCCGGTTGTAGGCCGGCGTGTGGGCGGCGATGAGCCGCAACTCTCGCACCCCCGCCTCGAGCGCGTGGGCGCACTCGACGTGATCGACCCGGGTGGCCAACGAGACCATCTCGCCGATCCGGGCCCGCGGGTCCGAACCGGTGAAGTACGACATCACCCGCCGGCGCAGATCGGTCGCGGTCCCGACATAGAGGACCTCGTCAGAGGGTCCGCGAAACAGGTACACCCCGGGTCGGGCGGGGAGGGCGTCGGCCAGATGCCGTTTGGCCCGCAGCCGGGGGTTCCCGCGCGGCAGGTAGGCCGTCAGGTCGCCGTAGGTTCGCACGCCCTGATTCCCGATTCGCTCGAGGAGGTGATGGAGCACCTCCACGGTGGCGCGCGCGTCGTCGAGTGCCCGGTGTGTGGGCCGGACCGACACGTCGAACAACTCCGCCAGCGCACCCAGCCCCACCGTCGGTGCCTCGTCGCGGGTGAGGACGCGACGTGCCAGTCGGACGGTGCACAGGCTGGTGACGAACGGCCACTCCCGCCCGAGGCGGGTGGCGTTGTGCCGGAGGAAGCCGGTGTCGAAGCGCGCGTTGTGCGCGACCAGGAGGCACCCGCGGGCGAATTCGATGAAGGACGACAGCACCTCGGGGATACGCGGGGCGTCGTAGACCATCGCCTCGGTGATCCCGGTCAGCGCGACGATCTTGGGTGGGATCGACCGCTCGGGATCGACCAGGGTGGCGAACTCCCCGATCACCTCACCGCCGCGGACCTTGACCGCGCCGATCTCGGTGATCGCGTCGCGGGCGGGATCACCGCCGGTCGTCTCGAGGTCCACGACCACGAACGTCGTGTCGAACAAGGACTCCTCGCCGAAGGTCGGGTCGGCGGCCACATCATCACCACCGCGGCCGGCCGCGGTCATCAGGTCGGCGAAGGACAACTGAACGGGATCTCCCACCACGGCGCGAACACTAGTTCGCACCACCGACAAGGACTCCTCTCCACGGGCCGACGTCGTCGTCGATCGCGGCATCGGCGAAAACTGTCGGTGGTCATCTCTAGCGTGTGTTCCCGATGGCGGATCGCACGGCGCAACGGCGTCACGCGAGACGTGGCCCCCGAGACATGACCCCCGAGGCATGACTCGGGGTGTCCGCGTGGGGAATCCGGCGTCGACACGGCCAGAGACCGCAAATGAGATGGAGATCACAGATGTACATCGACTGCAGTAGTTGTCCAGGTCGCCGCACCGCGTGTGACGGCTGCATGATGAACGTCCTCATCACCCCTGCGACCAGCGACGACGGGTCGGTTCTGGTGGCGGTGAACGGGGGCGGCGGGCACGCGATCGCCGACGCCGAGATCGGTTCGGCCATCGATGTGTTCATGGCTGCTTCGATGGCGAGCACCGAGGCTGCACGATCGGCAAGGGCGGGCATCGGCCCAGCGTGTGGGCCTGATTCGCGGCCGGGGTTGACGATTCTGCGCGCGGGGTGAATTTCCGGGCGGCAAGGGCACTTTGTCCCCTAGTGGACAGACACGCATCCGATTTCGTAACCTTTCCGAGACCTTCGCGGAGCGTCCTACTTCAACAGAAGTGGTCTGCGGAGATCACCGCTCAATCGCCCGACGGGCGAACCGGGGAACCACACGTTTTCGGAGCAATCCGGATTGGGGTGAATCGCGCCCTGGGCACGGCTGTGCCCGGGTGTGTAGGGCCATTCTCTCGGCCCGAACCCGACAGCTAACTCGGTAGGCGGTCAGGGGAGAACAAAAGGAGAACCTCTTTCGTGGCCAAACATCGTTTGGAACAGCCGAATCGCGGAGGCGTCGCCAAGAAGGCGATGATCGCGGGCTCGTTGACCGTCGGCTCGCTTGCTGTCGCCGCCGGTCCGGCCCTGGCCGCACCGGCTCCGGCGCCCAGCGCCACCATCGAGATCCCGAACCTGGGGAAGTTCACGCTGCCCGGCGTCGACCAGAACCAGGTTCCCAGCCAGTTCCGGCCCGGCGGCGGCGGAATCATCACCCCGCAGCTGACCGCGGGACAGAAGGCTGTCCAGGCCGCGGAAACCAAGATCGGTGCCCCGTACAGTTACGGCGCAGCCGGACCCAACGCCTTTGACTGCTCGGGTCTCGTCTACTGGTCCTACCAGCAGGCCGGGAAGACCCTCCCGCGTGACAGCTACGGCCAGCTCGGCGGTGGCCGTGCGGTGAACTACGCCGACGCCCAGCCCGGTGACGTCCTCATCTTCAACGGTGGCGGACACGCGGGTCTCTACATCGGCAACGGCCAGTTCATCCACGCCTCGACCTACGGCGTGCCGGTGCAGAAGGCATCGGTCAAGGAGTGGTCGCTGGTGGGAGTTCGGCGGTACTGAGTCCACGTACCGGTTGGACGTGTGAACATGTATCGGGCGGATCGCGCACAGCGCGATTCGCCCGAGCCTGTCGTCGGCGGGGGATGACGTCCACCTATCGGGATGTGGCCGAGCGACGGGGTAGCAAGGGAGTGTGGTGACAACCGTGAGAGCGGGATCGACGAGCGGCGTGATGGGATCGGCCCGATGGGTCCTCACGACCGTCCTCGCGGCGGTCGTGATCGCCATGGCGCAGCTCGGTGGGTTGGTCGGTGTGCCGGAGGCCGCCGCGCAACCGCAGACCGCCGATCAGTTGCTGACCCGGTACCGGGCGCTGAGCCAGGAGGCCGAGAAGTCGGCCGAGGCCATGCACAACGCACAGATCGAGTACGACAAGCAGCGACGCATCGTCGTGCAGTCCCGCCAGGCCGCCGCAGCAGCCCAGACGACCTTGGATCGGTCCGAGGCGACGTTGTCGTCGGTGCAGCAGCGCTTCGACTCGCTGATCCGGGTCAGTTATATGGGTGGCCGCTCCAATCGCCTCTACGCGGTGCTGACCAGCGATTCGCCGCAGTCCCTGCTCGATCAGATGTCGGGGCTGGAAATGGTCTCCAGGCAGACCGCGGCCCAACTCGCGACTCTGAAGAAGACCCGGGCGCAGACGGTGTCGGCCCGCGACGAGGCCAACGCCACCGCGGCGACGGCCACCCAGGCCGTCACCGAGGCCGAGCGGGTCCGTGGTGACCTGCAGAAGCGTCAGGCCGAACTGCAGTTGCAGGCGGCGCAGATCCGGGTCATCTATCAGTCGATGACCGGCAAGCAACTCGCCGCGTTGGCCGGCCCCCGATTCGACTTCGACCCGGCCGCGATCCCGCGGGGCACCTCCCCGGCGCTGGTGGCCGTACAGGCCGCGCTGACGCGTATCGGTGATCCGTATGTGTGGGGTGCGACCGGTCCCAACTCGTTCGACTGTTCGGGACTGATGGTCTGGGCGTACAAGCAGGCCGGCAAGACGCTGCCGCGTTCCAGTGAGGCGCAGATGGCCTCGGGGACGGCGGTGGCGCGGCAGGATCTGCAGCCCGGCGACCTCATCATCTATTACTCCGATGCCCACCACGTCGGGATGTACGTGGGCGACGGTTACGTGATTCACGCCTCGACCTTCGGGGTTCCGGTGAAGGTCGTGCCGATCGACGACGCCGGGCCGTTCAACGCCGGTCGTCGGTACTGAGCAGTTCCGAGGTGACCCGTCGCCGCGCCGATCGTCGTCGCGGAACGATCCGCCATCCCGCGTTGCCGTGCGTGATCGTCATCATCGTTGTCGCACTGGGGTTGTCGGCGTGCGGGGGCGAATCGTCGACCACGTCGCCGTCGAGTCCGGGAGCATCGCCGACGACGTCGGAGACCACGACGAACATCTATCTGGAACAGCGAACCGCCGGCGTGCGGGACATGCTCACCTCGCTGTCACGCGTCCTGACCGACGGCACCCCCGCCGATCTCGATGCGCTCGTCGACCCCTCGGCGACGGCCGCGTTCCGCGCCGGCCTGCACACCGTGCAGGCCAACCTCTCGGCGGCGGTGTTCCGCGCCGACCCGGCTCGTGTACCCCGCGGAACCCGGTTGGTGCTCAGGGACTTTCGATACGAGCCGGCACCCACCGAGGAAGCCGAGACGCAGGTGGGCGCCGATGTCCGGCAACGGCTCGACGAGCAGGGGAGTTCCGACGACTGGGTGGCCCCGGTGGAGATCCACAGTGCGCTCGGCGGTGCGGCGAATCCCGGGATCGACGAGGAGCCGGTGGTCGTCACCACCCAGCTCGTCGTCGCGCGCTACGGCGATGACTGGAAGGTGGTCGGCGACGCCACTCTGGTCGGCGAGCCCGCACCAACGGCCCAGCTGTGGAACGTGCCGGGGCTGGCGGCGTCCGACGTTCCCACACTCGGCGGCACCTCGGTGATCGGCTCCTACCCGGACACCGGCACCCTCATCGAGCGGATCGGCCGGTCGCTGCCGGGTGCGGTGCGCGCGGTGACCGCCTGGTGGGGACCGCGCTGGCCACGCCGCGCGGTGGTCGTCGCCACCGCCACCGACGACGAGTTCCGGACGTTGGCCGGTACCGCCTCGGACACCGGTGCCGCAGCGGCCACCATCTATGCACATCTCGATCTGTCCGCGGCCAGTGCCACCGGACAGCGGATCGTCCTCACCCCCGAGGTTGCCGACCTCCCCGATCCGGCGCTGGAGGTGGTGCTGCGCCACGAACTCACCCACGTCGCGACGCGGGCGCAGACCGCCCCCACCGCCCCGATGTGGATCACCGAAGGCGTCCCGGAGTACGTGGGGCGCAAGGGAACCTACACGCGCCTCGAAGACGCCGCCCCCGACCTCGCGGCCGCGGTACGGTCCGGCCGGACACCGGCCGGTCTGCCCGCCGATGAGCAGTTCGCGGTGGACAGCGACGCCTCACGCCTCGCGTATCAAACCGCGTGGTCGATGGCGGCGTTTGTCGCCGGCCGCTTCGGCGAGGAGAAACTCAGGTCGCTCTACGTCGGCGTCGCCGCGAGCGGGGAACAGGCCCGCCAGGATGCGGCGATCGCGGCGACACTGGGGATTCCGCGCGACACACTGGTCGGGCAGTGGCGCGCGTGGCTGACCCGTGAACTCCGGTGACCATCGTGATCTGATCACCGTATGGTGAGGTGGTGACGCACCGAACCCTGTTGGTGACCAATGACTTCCCGCCCCGTCAGGGGGGTATCCAGTCGTATCTGCAGAATCTCGTGGATCGGCTCGATCCGGAGAACGTGGTGGTGTATGCACCGCGGTGGCGGGGGAACAGTCACGTCGACTTCGACGCGTCGGTGCCGTATCGGGTGTACCGGCATCCCACCACCCTGATGTTGCCGACGCCGTTCGTGGCCCGTCGGGCGGCGAAGATCATTCGGGAGGAAGGGATCTCGACGGTGTGGTTCGGGGCCGCCGCGCCGCTCGCGATGCTCGCCGGACATCTTCGCAAGGCCGGGGCGAGCCGGGTGATCGCCTGCACACACGGCCACGAGGTCGGCTGGTCGATGCTGCCCGGAGCGCGAAGTGTATTGCGGTACATCGGGACTCACACCGACACCGTCACCTTCGTCAGTCGCTACACGCGTGGACGTTTCGCGTCGGCGTTCGGTCCGCAGGCCTGCCTGGAGTACCTCCCACCCGGTGTGGACATCGAGCGGTTCGCGCCGGATGCGGCGGCGCGGCAACGGATTCGGAGCGAGCTGGGTCTCGGTGACCGTCGCACCGTGCTCTGCCTGTCGCGTCTGGTACCCCGCAAGGGGCAGGACGTGCTGATCCGGGCGTTACCGCTGATCCGGTCGGAGATCGACGACGCGGTCCTCGTCATCGTCGGTGGTGGACCCTACGCCGATCGACTGCACGAGATCGCCCGCGAGGAGGGGGTGGCCAAGCATGTGATCTTCACCGGGTCGGTTCCCGCCGCCGATCTCGCCGCCTACCACACGATCGCCGACGTCTTCGCGATGCCGTCGAGGACCCGCGCCGGCGGACTCGACGTGGAGGGGTTGGGCATCGTCTACCTCGAGGCGTCGGCCACCGGAGTGCCCGTGGTCGCGGGGCTCTCCGGCGGCGCACCGGAAACCGTCCGGGAAGGCGTCACCGGCACCGTCGTCGACGGCACCGATGTGGCCGGTGTGGCGCTCGCGCTCATCGGTATCCTCTCCGATCCGGTTGCCGCTGCCGAGATGGGCAGGCAGGGAAGGATTTTCGTCGAAGAGAATTGGCAGTGGTCACAGCTGGCGGCGCGGTTGCGTCAACTCCTGTGACCTCGCCGGTGCACCACCGGGGTGCTACCGCTTGGTGTACAACGACTCGATGTCGTCGGAGAACTTGTCGACGACGACGTTGCGCTTGACCTTCAGCGTCGGCGTCATCTCGCCGGTCTCCTCGCTGAAGTCCTCGGGCAGAATCCGGAACTTCTTGATGGCCTCGGCGTGACTGACGGTCTTGTTGGCCTCGTCGATGGCGGCCTGGATGGCGGCACGCAGATCCGGGTCGTCGGACAGGTCGGACACACTCGCGTCGGCGGGCTTGTTGTTGCGTTCCTTCCATCCGGGGAAGGCCTCCGGATCGATGGTGATCAGGGCGGCGATGAACGGCTTGGCGTCCCCGACGACGACGGCCTGGGAGATCAGTGCGTCGGCGCGCATCACGTCCTCGAGCCCGGCCGGTGACACGTTCTTGCCGCCGGCGGTGACGATGAGTTCCTTCTTGCGGCCGGTGATCCGGAGGAATCCGTGTTCATCGAGCGAGCCGAGGTCGCCGGTGTGGAACCAGCCGTCCTCGACGGCGGCGGCGGTGGCCTCGGGATTACGCCAGTACTCGGCGAAGACGACGTCGCCGCGGAGCATGATCTCGCCGTCCTCGGCGATCCGGACGGAGTTGCCCGCCAACGGTTTCCCGACGGTGCCCACCTTGACCGCCCCGGGCGTGTTGACGGTGACCGCGGCGGTCGTCTCGGTCAGGCCGTAGCCCTCGTACACCGGGATGCCCACGCCACTGAAGAAGTAGCCGAGTCGCGCGCCGAGCGGTCCGCCGCCGGAGATGGCGAGCTCACACTGGCCGCCGAGGGCGGCGCGCAGCTTGGCGTAGACGAGTTTGTCGAAGACGGCATGCTTGGCGCGCAACAGGATTCCGACGTTCCCGCGTTCGGAGGCGGCGGCGAAGGCGACGGCGGTGTCGGCGGCGAGATCGAAGATCTTGCCCTTGCCGCCGTCGTGGGCGCCCTGACGGGCGGAGTTGTAGACCTTCTCGAAGACGCGGGGCACCGACAGGATCAGCGAGGGGCGGAAGGCCGCGAACTCCGGGACCAGCGCGGAGACGTCGTGGGTGAAACCGACCTCGACGCCGGCCTCCAGGGCGACCAGGGTGATGGCGTGCGCGAGCACGTGCGCCAGGGGCAGGAACATCAGCAGGCGCTTGCCGTCGCCGAGCAGCGTCGACAGGTCCCCTTCGAGGACCCCGCGGACCTCGGAGAGCATGTTCGCGTGGGTGAGTTCGCATCCCTTGGGGCGGCCGGTGGTGCCGGAGGTGTAGATCAGCGTCGCCGGGGTGGTGGCACCGACCGAGGCCCGTCGTTTGACGATCTCCTCGTCGTCGATGTCGGCGCCGGCGGTTCGGAGGTACTCGATGGCACCGGTCCCGTCGGCGACGTCGATCTGGAGTGCCCGGACCTGCTGCGGGACCCCGGTGACCTGATCGAACTGCACGCGATGCTCGGCGTCCTCGAGGATGATCGTGGTCGCCCCGGAATCCTGCAGGATCCACTCGATCTGACCGGCCGACGACGAGTCGTAGATCGGCACGGTGATCGCGCCGGCCGACCAGATGGCGAAGTCGAGGAGGATCCAGTCCAGGCGGGTCCGGCACAGCAGCGCGACCCGATCACCGGGATTGACGCCGACGGCGGCGAGACCCTTGGCCAGTTCGGTGATGCGCCGGGCCACGTCGTCGGCCCGCACCGGCTCCCACTGCCCGCCGCGCTTCTCGCGGAACACCGTCTTGGCCGGATTGCGCTCGGCGATACCGAAAATGATCGAGGTGGCGTTCTCGTCAGTCCCGATGGTGAATGAGGCGGTAACGCTGTACTCGCTCATGTGTGGACCCTTTCCGCATCGAAATCATGGGTTACTCCATGTTAACCAACGCGCTCACCGCGTTCGCCGGGCACGTCCCGGGGACCGGTGCCCTACCGATGCCGAGGCCGAGTATGTGAAGCTAAGACCGTGACGAGCATTCAGGTGGCGGACGACACCTTTGTCGCCGCGGCGCCGGAGCTGGGGGCCGGGGTGGTCGGGGATCGGGGCAGATGGCGGCGCTGGTGGCCGGATCTGCGTCTGGAGGTCGTCGAGGACCGTGGGCCCGCCGGCGTGCGGTGGCGGGTGTCCGGGCCGTTGTCGGGGACGATGGAGATCTGGTGTGAGCCGGTGCTCGACGGATTCGTGCTGCATTACTTTCTGCACGCCGAACCGACCGCCGCGCTGCCCACCGACGACCCGGCACGGATGCGCGCGGTGGCCGAGCTCAATCGGCGACGCCGGGTCGCGGGCAAGGTGATGGCGTTCGAGGTCAAGGCCGACCTCGAGGGGCTCCGCGGCGCGGGTGAACCGGCCGTCGACGCCGTGCAGGCTGGTCACTGATGGCCGACCACACCGAGCGGTCGGTGATCGTCAACGCCGATGCCGCCGACGTCATGGCGGTGATCGCGGATTTCGAGAACTATCCGCGATGGGTGAGTGCGGCCCGTGAGGTCGAGGTGACCGAACGTGATGGCGCCGGCCGTCCGCGGCAGGTGCGGTTCGTCCTCGATGCCGGTGTACTGCAGGACACCTACGAATTGCGCTACGAGTGGGACGACGACAACTCCGGGGTGTCGTGGAGACTGGTGTCCAGTGACCTCCAGCGTGATCAGCGGGGCCGCTACGAGGTCACCCAGCAGGTGCCTGGGTCGACGAAGGTGACCTACACCCTGATGGTCGACCTGGTGGTGCCGATGATCGGCCAGCTCAAACGGCGTGCGGAGAAGGCCATCACCGACACCGCGCTCAACGACCTGAAGAAGAGGGTCGAAGGCTGATCGATCTCACCCCCATCCACCTGGTGCTGGGTCCGGGCGGCTCCGGGATCTCGGTCGTCGCGGCAGCCGGAGCCATGCGTCGTGACCGCGGCACCCGACGCCGGTCTCCGACGCCGCTGACCCCACCGGACCGGCACACACTGCTGATCACGGTCGATCGATTGTCGGCGACGCCGGATCTTCTCGGCGTCTTCCGGGTGTCCGGTGAACCGGTCGCGGTCGCGTCCGGACTGCATCTGCTGACGCTGGACCGGCTGGATCTGCTGGAACACACATGGACGGCCTTCGGGTCGCTGCTGGGTATGAGCGTGCGCGAATCCAAGGTGGCACTGCCCATCGTGAGCACCATCGCCGGTATCGACGCGGCCGAGCTCGCATCGCTTCCCGGCGTCGAGGAGTTCTTGTTGCTCAAGCGGATTCGCGATGAGGCGACGAGCGGCGACTGGCAGCGTGTGGTGGTGGACCTGTCGGGTACGGGTGATCCGTTCGCGGTGCTGCGCGCGCCCGCGGTGCTCGGTCAGGCGCTCGAACGCCTCTGGCCCCGGCACCGGCGGCTGGCCGCGGCCGCGGAGAAGCCGCTCTGGGCGCAACTGACCGCGGCGATCGACGCGATCGCCCGCGACTGTGACGACATCACCGAGCTGCTGGCCGACGCCGACGTGGTGGCCGCCCACCTCGTCGTCTCGGCCGATCATCGCGGCGGACGGGTGCTGTCCCGCCACCTCGCCGTCGCCGACGTGATGGGGTTGCCGGTGCGTTCGGTCGTCGTCAACGAGGGCGTGTGCGCGGGGCCGGCGGCGGTGGTGACCCCCGAGGATCCGCAGCTGTCGCTGGTGACGGTGGCCGCGGCGGACGCGCCGGTGGACCGGCCGGCACGACTGCGCAGACTTGCTGTGGCACTGGCGAAACCGACAGGCCAGGCACGCGGGAGCGCGGACCCGACGGTCGTCACGATCTCGGGTGCCGGGGTGGATTCGGTGTTCGAGATGGCCTGGTCGCAACGGCTGCCGGACCCGCAGCGCTTCGACCTCGGGCGCAGCGGCGACGACCTGTTGGTCACCGTCGACGGGTTCCGGTACGGCGTTCGTCTGCCGTCGGTCCTGCGGCGCTGCGTCGTCCGAACCGCCCGGTGGGACGGGACGCACGTGCGGGTGCAGTTCACTCCCGACCCCGCCGTCTGGCCCCGCGATCGCGGGTCCTGAGCGGTCCCTTCGCTTCAGCGCCCCGCTGATGCAGGGGGGTGGGTTCACCGGGTACCGTGCCATTGCACGATCCGCCACCACCGGACACGATCCGCCACTGCACGAACATTGACGGCCGAGGCTGCCACCCCTTTGCCTCGCCGAGATGGAGCACACATGGGAACCGACGACAGCGGGCACACCGGCAACGGTGCGCCCGGGTCCCCCTCGGGTTCGCATCAGTCGGGTTCGTATCAGTCGGGTTCGCGCCGCCACGAGACGGTGGGCGATCCGCTGCGCGATCTGCTGTTGGCGCTGGCCGCCCAGATCGACACCGTGGCGTCGTGGTTCGGCACGGGCAACGCCGGTGCGCGCACCGCCGCGGCAGGTTCGGGGTCGGCAGGTTCGGTCCCCGGCATGGATTCTTTTGTGCGCGAAGGCTTCGGTGCCGACGCCATCGGCGAGATCGGTTCGCTGATCCGGGAGATCAGTGATCTGTTGGCCCGGCTGATCGCGGCCCTCATCACGGTGCTCGAGGCCGTCGTGGAGGCGCTGCGCAGCGTTCCGCCCGAGAACGCGCCGCCGCCGCGTCACTACCAGCCGATCACCGTGCAACTCGATGTTCCGCCGTCGCGCCCGGGTCCGGGTTCGCGTCCCGGTCCGGGTGCGGCCGACAGTTCTCGCGTCGATCCGTGGCCGCGGCCGGCCCCGGGGACGCCGGAAGGTGAGATGTGATGAGTGAGCTCACGATCGGAATCGACATCGGCGGCACCAGTGTTCGCGCCGCGGTCGTCGACGACGCCGGGGTCATGCTCGACACGCTGCGCGCGGCGACACCGCCGACGGCCCTCGCCCTCGAACACTGCCTGGACCGGCTGGTCGGTGAACTCACCTCGCGGTGGTCGGCCGGTGCCGTGGGGATGGCGATCGCCGGATTCCTCACGCCCGACCGGCAGATCGTGCGTTTCGCCCCGCACCTGCCGTGGCGGGAGGCGGCGGTGGCGCAGGAGATGACCGCCCGGATCGGGATTGCGGTGTTCACCGAACACGATGCGAACTCCGCCGCGGTCGCCGAACAACGATTCGGCGCCGCCGCACGCGGCCACAATGCCCTGGTGCTCGCGATCGGCACCGGCATCGGTGCCGGTCTGCTCATCGACGGGCGGATCTACCGCGGCAGTTTCGGTGTCGCTCCCGAACTCGGTCATCTCACGGTCGTCCCGGACGGCAGGCAATGCTCGTGCGGCAAGCGGGGTTGCTGGGAAAGGTATTGCAGCGGAACGGGTCTGGTGGACACCGTGGTGGAGCTGCTGGCCGACGGTGATTGGGGACGCAGTCAGCTGGCCGCCGATGTGGCCGCCGATCCGGGCTCGTTGACCGGACGCCGGGTGGCCGGTGCGGCCGCCGACGGCGACGCCGTGGCGGTGGCCGCGTTCGCCGCGTTCGCGGCCTCGCTGGGTCAGGGCCTGGCGATGATCGCCGACGTCTTCGACCCCGATCTGATCGTGATCGCCGGTGGTGTGGGGTCGGCGTCGGGGCTGTACCTGGACGAGGCGCGCGAACACTACGCGCGTCTGGTCACCGGGGCCGGGCACCGTCAACTCGCCCGTATCCGGGGCACGCAATTGGGGGAGAATGCCGGTGTCCTCGGCGCGGCCGAGGTGGCCCGTCAAGGTCTGGCGGCACTTCGGGGACAGACGGCCGATGCCGCACCGGCGGCAGCGGTGAATGAGTAATGTTCCAACCGGGCCGAGGCGCGCTCACGGCGTGATGGAAGGTACTGAAAAGACCGATGTGGTACTACGCGTTCAAGTATGTGTTCCTGGGGCCGATCCTGCGGGTGCTGGGGCGTCCGACGGTGGAGGGTCTGGAGAACATCCCGGCCCGCGGACCCGCCATCCTGGCGAGCAATCACCTTGCGGTGATGGACAGTTTCTTCCTTCCGCTGATGTGCCCGCGCCGGATCTACTTCCTCGCCAAGGCGGAGTACTTCACCGGCCGCGGCCTCAAGGGCGCGTTCCAGCGGTGGTTCTACACCGCCGTCGGCCAGATCCCCATCGACCGGTCCGGGGCCGAGGCCGCGGCCGGCGCGCTGACCGCGGCGAGCCGGCAGTTGGAGAAGGGTGAGCTGATGGGGATGTATCCGGAGGGCACCCGGTCACCGGACGGCCGTCTCTACAAGGGCAAGACGGGGCTGGCGCGTATCGCGCTGGAGACCGGTGTGCCGGTGATCCCGATCGCGATGATCGGCACCGACAAGTTCAATCCGCCGGGGACGGTGCTGCCGCGACCGACCCGGGTCATCGTGAAGGTCGGCAAGCCGCTGAACTTCGACCGCTACGAGGGCATGCAGGGCAATCGGTTCATCGAGCGTGCGGTCACCGACGAGATCATGTACGAGCTCATGCGTTTGACGGGTCAGCAGTACGTCGACGTGTACGCGGCGTCGCTGAAGGAACGCAAGCAGCCCGAACACCCGAAGGAGACCACGGCGGCCTGATCACCTCCTGTCCGGGCGGGGTGGCTGCCCGGACGGGGTGGCGTTCACCGAGGCTCGGTGAGCGCTTGTGCGCCTCAGCGCGTGTGGCTGTCGGCCAGGGTGCGATCGGCCCCCGCGCGTCCGGCGGTGTCGGCCGAGGCGGTGGTGTACGGCAGGCGCCAGATCAGCACGAGCGCGGCGATACCCCAGATCGAGTACGAACTTCCGACGATGTGGCCCCATACCGACCACGTCGAGGAGTCCTGCGCCAGGAACTGGAACGGGCCCAGCGAGAACAGGATCAGCCCGGTCACTGCCAATGTCAGGTAGCCGATCCGGCCGGCCCGTGAGGTCGTGCGCGCCGCGACGGTCACCGCTGTGAGGATCAGCGGGATCGCCCACACCCAGTGATGCGCCCACGACGTGGGAGAGACGAGCAGTCCCCAGAGCGCGACCACGCAGGTCGCCAGGACCGCGTTGATGCGGGCGGTGGTGCCGGCCCGGGCGCGGAAGGACTCCACCGGGTGGCAGGCGTGCACGGCGCACACCGCCAACGCGGTGATGACCAGCGCGCTGATCACCCACGCGATCTGACCGTCGAGTCCGGGCAGGATGCGAATCCACGCGGCGTTGAGGTTCTGATTGATCCGGCCGGCCGGATCACCGATGCGGGTGGTGTGGAACAGCGTGTGCGTCCAGTACCCGTAGGAGTCGTGCGGCAACCACACCCACGCGAAGGCTCCGGCGAGCACGAAGGTGGCCGCGGCGGTCGCCACCGCACGCCACCGTCGGGCGACGATGAACACCCCGATGAACACCAGGGGCGTCAGTTTGATGGCCGACGCCAACCCGATGAGAATTCCCTGCCCGCGGGTCCACGGGCGGCGCAGCCGGGTGATCACGAAGATGTCGACGATGATCATCGCCATCAGGATCACGTTGACCTGGCCGAAACCGAGGGTCATCCACACCGGATTGAGCCACAAGGTCCCGGTGGCGATGAGAAGGGCCAACCACCAGCGGTTCCCGCGGTTACCGATCGACAGCAGTGTCGCCACGATGTGCAGGATCACCACCACCAGGGCGGTGGTCACCACCGACATGATCACCCCGGCCACCGGCAGCGGCATGGCACCCAGCGGCACGAATCCGAGGGCCGCGAACGGCGGATAGGTGAACGGCAACCAGATGCCATCGCTGGTGAAGGGCATCGATCCGTCGGCGTAGAGGCTCTGACCGTCCTGCCAGATCTGTGCGCCGATCCGGTAGACGTCGAGGTCGATGCGGGTGCGGGTACCGAAGTTGGAGGTGAACGGCACCCCGAACATCTGCATCCCCGCCGACACTGCGAAAGCCACGCCGATGAGCACGCGCACCGCACGCGAGGGCGACCAGCGGCGCAGTCGCTCGTCGAGTGCGGTCAGCGGAGCGTTCATGGCCTTCGTTTCTTCCGGTGATGTCCACTCGGATGGCGGGTGCGCATACTTACCAGTATGCGGTTCTTCTACGATTCGGAGTTTATCGAGGACGGCACCACGATCGAGCTCATCTCGATGGGTGTCGTCGCGGAGGACGGACGAGAATTCTACGCGGTGTCCACCGAGTTCGATCCGGCGCGTGCCGGTGGTTGGGTGCGGGCCAACGTCCTGCCCAAACTCCCGTCCCCGTCGGCGTCGGTGTGGCGGTCGCGCCGGCAGATCCGTGACGAACTCTTCGCCTTCCTCACCGAGACCGGCGACGACATCGAGTTGTGGGCCTGGGTCGGCGCCTACGACCACGTCGCGCTCTGCCAGTTGTGGGGTCCGATGACGGCGCTGCCACGTCAGATCCCCCGCTACACCCGCGAGTTGCGTCAGCACTGGGACGCGGCCGGCCGGCCGGCGCTGCCGTCGGCGCCTGCCGATGCCCACGATGCGCTGGCCGATGCCCGGCACAACTTTCGCAAGTGGCAGGCGATCGAACGGTCCCGGACCTCCATGCGCTGAACCGGCGCGCTGAACCGGCGTCCCGTCACCGGTCACGGCGTCGCGGACATCGTCGACGTCCGATATGACGGTCCCGGGATGATCGTCTCCGGCCGGTCGCTACGCTGGACGGGTGGTGAACTGGACCGTAGACGTTCCGATCGACGAATTGCCCGAACTCCCGCCGTTGCCGGGTGACCTGCAGGCGCGCTTTGCCGACGCCCTCGGCCGGCCCGCCCTGCAGCAGCCGAGCTGGCCCGCCGACGAGGCCCGCCGGATGCGTACGGTGCTGGAAAGCGTTCCGCCGATCTGCATGCCCGCCGAGGTGCGCACGCTCGGCGAGCAGCTCGCCGAGGTCGCGCAGGGCCGCGCCTTCCTGCTGCAGGGCGGTGACTGTGCCGAGACGTTCGCCGACAACACCGAGCCGCACATCAAGGGCAATATCCGCACGCTGCTGCAGATGGCGGTGGTGCTCACCTACGGCGCCAGCATGCCGGTGGTCAAGCTCGCCCGCATCGCCGGGCAGTACGCCAAGCCGCGCTCGTCGGACACCGACGCCCTCGGCCTGCCGTCCTATCGCGGTGACATGGTCAACGGGTTCCCGGCGGAACCGGGGGTGCGCATCCACGATCCCTCGCGCCTGGTCCGCGCCTACGCCAACGCCTCCGCGGCGATGAATCTCGTTCGGGCACTGACTCATTCGGAGGCGGACCTGCGCCGGGTGCACGACTGGAACCGCGAGTTCGTGCGCACCTCACCGGCCGGTGCGCGGTATGAGGCACTCGCCGCCGAGATCGATCGCGGGCTGCGATTCATGGACGCCTGTGGCGTCGACGACGCGTCGCTGGGCGCCGCCGACATCTTCGCCTCGCACGAGGCGCTGGTCATCGACTACGAGCGCGCGTTGCTGCGCCTGGCCGACGCACCCGAGGATCCGAGTGCCGGCCCGGATGGAAAGGTGCTCTACGACCTGTCCGCGCACTTCCTCTGGATCGGGGAACGCACCCGGCAACTCGACGGCGCCCACATCGCCTTCGCCGAGCTGATCCGCAATCCGATCGGCGTCAAGATCGGGCCGTCGACCACCCCGGAGCAGGCGGTCGAGTACGTCGAGCGCCTCGATCCGTACAACGAGCCCGGTCGGCTGACGCTGGTGGCGCGGATGGGCAACGGCAAGGTGCGTGATGTGCTGCCGGCCATCGTGACCGCCGTCGAGGCCAGCGGCCACAAGGTGATCTGGCAGAGCGATCCGATGCACGGCAACACCCACGAGTCGTCGACCGGCTACAAGACCCGGCACTTCGACCGGGTGGTCGACGAGGTGCAGGGCTTCTTCGAGGTCCATCACGCTCTCGGCACCCACCCGGGCGGCATCCACATCGAGTTGACCGGCGAGGATGTGACCGAGTGCCTCGGCGGGGCCCAGGACATCTCCGATCTCGACCTCGCCGGCCGGTACGAGACGGCCTGCGATCCGCGCCTGAACACCCAGCAGTCGCTGGAGTTGGCCTTCCTGGTCGCGGAGATGCTGCGCGGCTGAGGAACGCCCGGGCGTGGGCCGGGCGTTCCGGCGACGGTTCAGGTGACCGGCAGCATCGAGCCCACCCACCACCCGACGCCACCGGCGACGGCCGCGAGCATCAGCACCACGACGATCCAGATCAGCGCGCGGAGACGACCCGACGCGGTATCGGCCATCTCCTCGGCGAGGGGATGGGGAGGTGTCTCGACGCGTGGCGTGGCCGCACGTGACGGGCGCCGGGATGCCTCGCGTGCCTCGTCGTCGCCGGCCTCGGAGTCGGGGGCGGCCGGCTGTGGACGGGAGGCCACCCGGGTGTGATGGGCGGCGCCCGCTCGAGCGCGCAGACGTGCGACCGTGTCGCGTTCGGCCGAGCGGCGCGGGGCGGGCACGGTGAACGGCGGCAGGTCGAGGTCGTCGGCGACGTCGAGAAGCGCCTCCCGCATCGCGAAGCCGTCGGCGTAGCGGTCGGCGGGTCGTCGTTCGGTGGCCCGCAGCACGATCTCGTCGAGTTCGGTGGGCACGCCGGCGATCACGTCACCGGGTGCCGGCACATCGTAGGTGAGTCGCTGGTACGCCAGTGCCAGAGGTGTGTCACCGCGGAAAGGTGTTCGGCCGGTGAGCAGTTCGAACATCATCACGCCCATGGAGTACACGTCGCTGCGGGCGTCGGCGTGCGCCGCCTCCACCTGCTCGGGGGAGAGATAGGCGGCGGTGCCCAGGATGACGCTCGCCGAGGTGACCCCGGATTCGGCGACGGCGCGCACCAGCCCGAAGTCGGCGACCTTGACCTCCCCGGCATCGGAGATCAGGACGTTCTCCGGTTTGACGTCGCGGTGCACCAGTCCGGCGCGGTGGGCGGTGCCCAGGCCGCCCAGGACCGGGTCGGCGACCGCCACGACGGCATGCGGTGGCATCGGTCCACGTTCGCGCAGCAACTCGCGCAGGCTCCCGCCTTCGACGAGTTCCATCACCAGGAACGCCACCCCGTCGTCGATGCCCTGGTCGTAGACCGCCACCAGTCCGGGATGCTTCAGCCCGGCCACCGCGCGCGCCTCGAACTCGAAGCGGCGCAAGAACTGTGGATCGGCGGCGTACCGGGTGTCCATCACCTTGACCGCGACGTCGCGGCCGAGTCGCAGATCCACCCCGAGATACACCGCCGACATCCCGCCACGGGCGATCGGCGCATCGATGCGGTAGCGGTCCTCGAGGACCGATCCGATCACCTCGTCGACGCCAGCCTTCACGTCAATGCAATCTACCCGTGTCCCACCGCGCGAGTCGTGCACAACCGTGCGCCACGGCGCGCGGTGAGACGGTAGGCTCTGGGCGGTGAGTTCACTTCCGCTCTCGCCGGACACCATTCCCGCCGACGTCGAGACCTACTCCGTCGATCAGGTGGCAGCCCGACTCCGGGTGTCATCGACCAAGGTGCGCACCCTCATCCGGGACCATCGCCTGCTCGCCATCTCGCGAGACCGACAGCCGGCGATCCCGTGCCTGTTCTTCGACGACCTCGGGATCGCCAAGCATTTCACCGGTCTCGTCGACGTCCTCCTCGACGGTGGGTTCACCCGCGACGACGCGATGGCGTGGTTGTTCACCGTGCAGGACGATCTCGGCATGTGTCCGGCCGCGGCCCTGCACACGCATTCGGCGCGCGAGGTCATCCGCCGCGCGCAGGCCGAGGCCTTCTGAGGACACGCCCCAAAGGCCCGGTCACGCACCCCAGGCGCGCCGGGCGAGCGCCCGCAGCCGCAACGGATCCGGGCGGATCAGCGAGATCGCCGCGAGCGCGGACAGCGCGACGGCCAGCACCACCTCGGGGAGCTTGTAGAACACGATCGAGTCGTCGGGCTGGAACACGATCAGCATGAAGGCGGAGACGGCGACGACGAGGGCGCGGGTCCACTCGGGGAGCGTGAACGCGGCGGCGATCACCAGAACCCACGTGTAGTACCACGGCAGGGTGGACGGTTCGAGCACCAGCACCGCCAGCATCGCCCACGCCAGCGCTGTCATGGCGGAGCGTTCGTCGCGCCGACCGCGCCACCACAGGGCGACCAGGATGGGCGCCAGGCAGACGGCCCCGATCGCCCGGGTCACCGTCAGCACCGGCCACAGGCTCAACGAGGTGAAGGGTGCGGCCACCAGCGTGACCAGGTGGGCGGCCGCGGTGGGCAGGGTGAACCAGTTGATGATCCGATCGGCCCACCCCAGTCCGGTCAGCCAGCCCAGACCGAGTCCCAGCGCCGCTGTCCACGCGGCGAATACGGCCACCGGGACCGCCACCACCGCGGCGAGCGTCGACGTCACGTCCCGGGCGGTGAGTGTGCGCTGCGAGCGTATGTGCGCCAGCCAGATCCACAGCATGAACGGAATCGCCACGCCCGCGGTGATCTTGACCGAGACCGCGAGCCCCAGCACGGTGAGCCCCGCGACGTGGCGGCCGTCGACGACGAGGGCGACACCCGCGGCGAGCAGGCCCATCATCAGCAACTCCACGTGAGGTCCGCCGACGAGGTGGATCAGCACCATCGGGTTGAGCAGGGCCAGCCACAGCCCGGCCTGCGCGCCGGCGCCGAAGTGATCGGCCAGACGCCCGACCGCCCACAACGACAGGGCCAACCCGGGCAGCAACACCACGCGCGTCGCGATGACGCCGAGATACACGTGCTCACCGGTGATCTCGACGACGCCACGGGCGATGGCCATGAACATCGGGCCGTACGGCGCGGTGGTCGACGCCCAGACCTGCGCCATGCTGTCGACCAGCGGGCCGGGGTGATGTGCCGGGCCGTCGGCATACGGATCGAACCCGGCACCGAACACCGACGCCTGGCCGAGATAGGCGTAGACATCCCGGCTGAACAGCGGGACGGACACCAGAAGTGGTGCAGCCCAGCCGATCACGGCCCAGCGGATGGTCGTCGCCGACGGACGATCGGCGGGCGCGACCCGCGGGCCGACGCGGCGGCCGATCCGTACCCACGAGAAGATCATCAGCGCCACACCCAGCCAGAAGATGGTGCCGACCAACGTCTTACCGTGTCCGTAGGTCACCGCGTCGAGACCCAGACCGGCGAGTCCCGGATGATTGCGCGGGATGTCGGCGACCGCGAACCCGCCGAGACAGACGAGGATCGACCCGACGAGGCCGCGCCAGATGTCGGCACGAGTACCGTCACGGTGGGTGGTGAGCTCACCGTCGCCGGCGGCGATCACGCTGTGGCGCATCGACGATCAGGCCTCACGGTGCGCTATCGACTCGGCCAGGCCGCACAGTTCGGTCCGGACGCCGGCGGCGATGTCTGCCGCGTCCAGGCGTGCGATCGCCGACCCGAGCAGTCCGTCGACGCGGTCCTCGACCTCCGCACGGGCGCCGACGTCGACGAGGATCGAACGGGCACCGGCGAGTTCGTCGGAGTCCAGCGTCCGGCCGAGGTATCCGCGCAGACGGTCGGCCAGTGCCGGGTCGCGGTCGGTGGCCCGGCGCAACCCGGAGGCGAGGAGCACCGTGCGCTTGCCCTCGACGAGGTCGTCGCCGGACGGTTTGCCGGTGCGGTCGGGGTCGCCGAACACCCCGAGGATGTCGTCACGCAACTGGAAGGCGATGCCGAGGTCGTGGCCGACGGCGGCCAGGTCGTCGAGCAGTTGTGGTGGCGCCCCGGCCATCCGGGCGCCGAGTTCGAGAGGCCGGGCCACGGTGTAGGCGGCGGTCTTGTATCGCATCACCCGATAGGCCGCCTCGACGCTGTCGTCGCCGCTGGCCTCGTTGACGATGTCGAGATACTGGCCACCGAGGACCTCGGTGCGCATCGCCGCCCACGTCGAACCGACGCCGGCGGGCAGGGGGGTCGGTGCGGCGTCGGTGGGATCCGCGCCGGCGGGGGAGTGCCCGGCAACCATGTCGTCGGCCCAGGCCAGGGCGAAGTCACCGGCCAGGATCGCCGCCGCCACACCGTGATCGGCGGCATCGCCGGACCACCCTGACTCCCGGTGGTGCTGTTCGAAGAGTCGGTGCACGGTCGGGCGGCCGCGACGCGTGTCGGAGTGGTCGATGATGTCGTCGTGGATCAGGGCGCATGCCTGCACGAGTTCCAGTGCGGCACAGACGCGTAACGCATCCGTCGCGGTCTGCTCCGGTTGCGGTGGACGACGATCGGGGTGGCCGATCCCGCAGAGCCAGCCCGCGTAGCCGAAGGTGGGCCGGACCCGTTTGCCGCCGTACCGCACGAAGTCGGCGACGATCTCGGCGGCGTGGCCGACCACCGGCGAGATCTCGCCGGCCACCGGCACTGCGCGGGCGAAGAACTCCTCGAGCACGACGCCGGAGGCGGCGGGCACCTCCGACAACGAGGTCGGTGGGACTACGGTCGGCGTCACCCACTCAGGCTAGGGCATGGCGCGTGACGCTCCGGGGCTGCCGTCGCGCCCACGGAATCGGCGTCCGAGTCCGGGGCGGAGTGAGGGAAGGGCGCCCTACATCGGCGGCGTGCGCCGCGCGGAGGAGATCGCCCGTCATACGTACAATGGCGCGGTGACCACCTCCTCCCCGGCGACGTCCGTCGTCGAGCGCCTCGCCACGCCGCCGGCCAACGGCGTGGTGCATTTCTCGGTCGAGTTCTTCCCCCCACGCGACGCCGACGCCGAGGCCCGTCTGTGGCGGGCGGTGCGGGTCTTCGAGCGCCTCGATCCGGCCTTCGTGTCACTGACCTACGGTGCCGGTGGCTCGACCCGGGACCGCACCGTGCGCATCGCCGGTGAGCTCGCCGCCCAGACCACGCTGCTGCCCGTCGCCCACCTGACCGCGGTCAACCACAGCATCGCCGAACTGCGCGGACTCGTCGGCGCCTACGCCGATCAGGGCATCACCAACCTGCTCGCCCTGCGCGGCGACCCGCCCGGTGATCCCCTCGGCGAGTGGGTCCGCCACCCGCAGGGTCTGTCGTATGCGCAGGAACTCGTCGAACTGATCGAGAGTCTCGGCGACTTCCACGTGGGCGTCGCCTCCTTCCCCGAGGGCCACCATCGGGCCCGTGACCTCGCCCAGGACACCGAGGTGCTGGTCAACAAGCTGCGAGCGGGTGCGGAATACTCGGTGTCGCAGATGTTCTTCGATGTCGAGGACTTCCTGCGGCTGCGTGACCGGGTGGCCGCCGCCGATCCGGAACAGGCGCACAAGCCACTGATCCCGGGCCTCATGCCGATCACCTCGCTGGCCAGCGCGCGGCGGATGACCCAGCTGTCGGGGTCGGTGATCCCGCCGGCCGTGGAGCAGCGATTCGCCGCGGCCGCCGGCGACGGTCCCGAGGAGGACCGCGCCGCGGTGCGTCAGGTGGGCATCGATTTCGCCACCGAGACCGCCCAGCGGCTGATCGCCGAGGGCGTCGTGTGCCTGCACTTCTGCAGTCTCAACTTCGCCAAGGCCACCTGCGAGGTCCTCGAACGGCTCGGCGTCGACACCCGGGAGGCGTTGCCGAGCGCCGTCGGCTGATTCCCGGTCACCCGTTCGCCGGGCCGGCCGCCTGGGCAATCCCACCGGCAATCCCACCGGCAATCGCCCGGCGAGGCAGGCGATTACTCGCTCTCCGAGCGGGGTATCTCGTGTCGGCCCGCCGTCGGCGTCGATCCGACCGCCGCCGCATCCCGCGCGGGTTCGTCGCCGCGGGGACCCGACGGTCCGGGGGAAGCGGCATCGGCGCTCGTGTTCTTGCTTGTCGATCGCTTGCCGGTCTTCGTCTTCGAGGTCTTCGCCGTCTCGGCGGGCCGGCCCGGGCGCGGGCTGCGATCACGGGAGACGTAGGCCAGCCGGGCGACCACCAGGACCACCGCGAGGCAGATCAGCACCATCAGGATCGTCCACCCGCCGAACGCCGCGGTGGCCGGATCGGCATAGGTGGCCTCGGCGGTGAAGTCGGCGGGTTTGCCGGGTTCGGGAGTCCACGAGACCGACGTGTCGCTGCTCTGATCGCCGTTGGTCGCGGTCACCGGACCCGCGAAGGACATGGTGAGTTTCACGTAGTCGCGGTTGGCCACCAGGCCGGTGAGGTCGGCGGTGCCGCGGAACCGCACCACGTCGCCGCTGCGTTTGGCACTGAGCTCCATCGTCATCGTCGTGTCGCCGAAGCTGTCGGCCACGATGTCGCCGAGTTGGCCGAGTTGTCCGGCGGTGAGATTGCTGAATGTGGCCCGACTACCGACCCGGGTCGCGGTGTCGTCCCCCTCCGCGGTGCCACCGCCGGGTTGCGGTTGCGCCGAGGCGCTGGTCGACGGTCCTTCGCGATAGTCGGTGATCGCGATGTCGCGGCGCATCGATTCGGGGATGTCGAACTGCGGTGCGCCGCGCGGATTGTCCGGGCTCGTCGCGACGATCACGCTGCCCGCGAAGCGATCGCCGACCGTCGTCGAGCGTTCCAGACATCCCGACATCAGTGGCGCGGCCAGCATGAGCAGCACCGCGAGCAGGAAGGCGGGGCGGCGATGGTTGCGGGGACGCGGCATCGGTCGTGGAGTCGGCGGGCGCACGGTGCTCATCGTGCCAGAGACCCGTCGCCGCGGGGTGGGCGACACGTCCGTGGCGGCATCGGTGACCGACGTGGCGGGTCAGCGACGGCGACGACGGGTCCGCGCGACCGCGGCGAGTCCGGCGATGCGGCCGCTGGCCCCGGTGACGCCGCCGCCGGGATGGGTCGATGCGCCGGCGAGCAACACCCCGTCGGCGCCGGGCACCGTGTGGTCGGAGAGGTCCGGATGCGGCCGGAACATGAACATCTGATCGATCGACATCTCGACGTGCATGATGTTGCCGCCGACGAGACCCAACTCGGACTCGAGGAACTCCGGGGTCTGCCCGAAGCGGTGCTCGACGCTGTCGGTGATGCCGGGGGCGTGACGTTCGAGTTCGGCGATGATCGCGTCGGTGGCGAAGTGTTCGGCGGCCGACCAGGAGGTTCCGTCGGCGAGCCGGCGCGGATGCCACTGCGCCCACAGGGTGATCAGATGCCGGTCGGCCGGGGCGAGGGAGGGATCGATCGCCGAGTAGCTCATCGCCACACAGGCCGGTCGCGCCGGGAGTTCTCCGACGGCGGCCGCGGCCTCGGCGCGTCGCAGGTGCGCGCGATCCGACACCAGCAGTCCGAGCCCGGAGTGCACGCCATGGGCGGGCAGATCGCCGGGCAGATCCCGGTAGGTGGGCAGATCGCGCGTGCCCAGCCGCACCGCCATGCCGATCCCGGTGCCGACGACGATCTGCGAACGCCATCGGGTGAGGAGATCGGCGTCGAATCCGCCGGCCAGCAGCAACTCGAGGGTGGTCATGATGTGGCAGGCACTGATGACGGTTCGGCCGCAATGACCCTCACCGTCGGCGGTCCGCACCCGCCAGTGGTCGCCGCATCGGCCGATCTCGGTGGCGGTGGATGCCGTGCGCACCTCGCCGCCGTCGGAATCGATGCGGCGTAACAACGCCTCGGTGAGCGCGCCGCTGCCGCCGACCGCACGTCCCGGCGGTATCCGGTGCATGAGCGCGGCGAAACCGATCATCGGGGCGGTCGCCGGAGCGTTCATCGGCGGACCGGACTGCGCTCCGAACCAGGCCAGGGCCGCCTTGAGCTGTTCGGAGCGGAACCAGCGATCCAGCAGGGCATCACCGGAGGACATCAGCTCCTGGGTGAGCGAGAGCATCCGGCCCGAACGCGCGCCGATCGGCCCGCGACGCGCGGTGGTGGCGGTGGTTCCGAGGGTGCCGAACGCCTGCGCGAACCGGCCGGGGGTGGCCGGTTGGTAGAACGACCGCATGAGTGCCTCGGCGCGCGGGGTCCAGGTGGCCACGAAGTCGCGATAGGCCGCGGCGTCCTCGGGGCCGCATGCGCGTTCGATGGAAGCGCACGTCGCGTCGAGGTCGGTGCGGAACACGATCGGGCCGGTGGTGTCGGTGGCGGGGCAGAACGCCCACGGATCGCAGTCGAGGTAGGTCAGACCCACCGCGCTCAGCGACAGCTCGTCGGGCACCGGGGAATGCCGGATCATCAGGTGCGCCGACGATCCGCGGTCGACCCGATAACCGGGGAAGCGCTCGATGGTCGACACGGCGCCGCCCGGCACGGTATCGCGTTCCAGGACGCGCACCGACCGCCCGGCCCGGCCCAGGTAGGCGGCGGCGACCAGCCCGTTGTGACCACCGCCCACCACGACGGCGTCGGTGAGGCGATGGGGTGAGGTCATCGGTGGTGAGGTCATCGCGCGATCGTCGGCGGCAGGCGATGCGACCGGTCACGGGCAGGCATGGCGACCTGCCGGCATCGCGGGGGGATCGACGAGGGGCAGTCCGCGGCCGAGGAACGCGAAGGGACGCGGATCGCCGGTGAAGGTGAAGTTGCGCAGCACGTCGCAGAATCCCATCCGGCGGTAGAGCGACCATGCGCGGTTGCGTTCGTCGGGTATCTCGGGAGTCGAGAGCAACACGTGTCGTTCGGGCCGGTCGGCCAGGAGCTGACACAGCAACCACTGCCCGATCCCGTGTCCCTGGGCGGTCGGGTGGACGTGCAGTTCGGTCAGTTCGAAGTAGCTGTCGGTGAGGTCGTCGATGACGTGCGGATCGCGTCCGGACACGCGCAGACCGGCCCGCAGCTGCTGATTCCACCATTGGTCCCGGGCGCCGCGGTATCCGTAGGCGATGCCGACGAGGACCTCGTCGGCGTCCGGTGAGATCGGCAATCCGATGCGGCGCCGGGCGACGTCCATCGACGCGGTCGTCGCGGGGGGCAGCCGCTGCAGGGCGCCGAACGCGGTCCACCCGGTGCGTGCGATGTGTTCGCGCCAGAGTCCGGCCCGATGCAGTTCGGTACCGCGCGGATAGTTCATCGCCGTGACGTAGATGTCGAGCGCGGGCTCGAGCCAGACAGCGGAATCCTGTCCCTGCAGCCTGACGAGCCGGATCGTCACGAGGAGCCTCTCTGGTCGGATTGTCGGTGGCATCGGGCATCTTGATCTCTGGAGCGGATCTAGCTATATTGAATATGTCGAACGGGTGTTCGATGAATGTGCCTCCGCAAGCTGTTCGCCGATGCCCGACGACGACACGATCCGGTGGTGGACGAGGGAAGCGTCTGCCACCGGGCCGTGTTGAACGGTACGCGAACACACACTTGCCGATCGCGCTGCCGGGCTCGGGCGCTGCTGGGTTCGGGCGCTGCTGGGTTCGGGCGCGGAACGGGTGAGACGGGCACCACGAGGAAAGGGGATCACGATGGCACGTCGCGCACAGTCCGCAACGGTGGTGGACCCGATCGTCGTGGGTCGGGCACGTGACCTGCTGTCACGCGCGGATCTGCTCCTCGACAACGCCATCGCGGTCATCGATGACGCCGAACGCTTCCGGCAGCTCTACCTCGCCGCCCTGCGCGCCGCCGGAGCGGCGATCGCGATCGGGGAGTCCTCGCGCCGATCCACCCGCGGACTGCCGACGAACGCCTGGAGCAGGCTGGCGATCGTGATGCCGGAATTGGATTTCTACGCCGACTTCTTCGCCGCCCGATCCTCTCTTCGGATGAATATCGAGGCGGGGATCGAGCGCTCGGTGGATCCCGGCGTCGGCGCCGAGACCCATCGCCGGGTGCTGGAGTTTCTCGACGCCGTCGAGACGCTGGTCATGGCCTATGAACGCGGTGGACGCCCCTCCGCCGAGCCCTCCTTGGCGCATCCGGCCTGAGCGGATCGGTCGATCGATGGGGTCGGAAGACATGAATTCGATCCAACGGGGGCGGTTATGGTGGTCGCCGCCCGAATCACCTCGTATCATGAAAGAAACGCCGCGAGACACGTCATCGTCGAAGATCGCGGCAACGCACTCATCGATGACTCGTCGGTAACAGGTAAGGAGGGTCGGTGCCACTCTCAGAGCACGAGCAGCGGATGCTCGAAGAGATCGAAAGCGCTCTGTACGCGGAGGACCCGAAGTTCGCGTCCAGCGTCACACGTCGCCGTCTCGGGCGGTCGTCAGGTCGTCGTCGCATTCAAGCGGCGGTCGTTTTCGTCCTCGGACTGGTCCTGCTGGTGCTGGGACCGATCACCGGTCTCACGGTTGGTGGGTTCCCGATCCTGTCCCTCGTCGGATTCCTCGTGATGTTCGGCGCCGCACTCCTGGCGTTGTGGGGCGGCGGCAAGCCGGGCAAGTCGTCCGGCGGTTCGGACTCGGCCGGCCGCGGTGGCAAGCAGTCCGCGCCCAAGCGTAAGTTCACCGAGCGCATGGAGGAACGGTTCAACCGCCGCTTCGAGCACGGCGAGTGACACTCTGACCTGATCTCGGACCAGACGGTCCGCAGCTCTACCAGTCGACGGCGGCGCACACAATGTGCGCCGCCGTCGTCGTGTGTGCCATCGGCACGCCGCTACGGGTACACCGCCACCGGTACGCCAATGCCGGGTCCGCCCGTGATTCTCGACCGGTGGCCGCGCGGTTGCTCACCAGGATGTCCTTCGCAACGGTCCTGCCGTGACTGTGCGTCCCCAATCGGGCCCCATCACGCCCCGCCGGGTCCCCAGTTGGTTCCCCACCGCGCCCCACCGGGTTCTCCACCACGCCCCACCGCATTCCCCACCACGCCCCACCCGGTTCCCCACCACGCCCCACCGCGGGCCCGGGCCCGCCTCAACAGGCACTTTCTGTACCTCTGTTCACACGATCCGGGTGCTGGGCACTCGCGTGAACGACGCGCCGCGCCGCGTGTCGGTGTTCTCTGAATGGTGATTGACCTGCGGATATGGGGATCGGTGGGGAAGTGGTGGGGGCTATGGGGTGGAAAGTGGTGGAAAGTGGGGTACTGTGGGCGTCACTGGGTGAGGCGAACCGGAACGTCGGACCCGGTGGGCGGGAGGTGCCGACATGTCCGTGCGATTTGTCGGTACCTACACGCCCAAATTGGATGACAAGGGGCGACTCACGTTGCCCGCGAAGTTTCGCGACGCACTGGCAGGAGGGGTGATGGTCACACGAGGCCAGGACCACAGCCTGTCGGTGTATCGAGCCGAAGAGTTCGATGCGATCGCGGAGAGGACGATGGAGGCGTCGCGCAACGATCCCGAAGCGCGCGCCTTCCAGCGGTACTTCTTCGCCAGCACCGACGAGCAACGCCCCGACGGCCAGGGCCGGATCACCCTGGCGGCCGAGCATCGGCAGTACGCGGGACTGTCCAAGGAATGCGTGGTGATCGGCAGTTTCGATCATCTGGAGATCTGGGACGCGCAGGCATGGCGTGACTACCAGAACCAACACGAGGAGAACTTCTCGGCGGCGAACTCCTCATCGCTGAGCGCGGTGCTGTAGCCGAGAACATGGGTGCCGGACAGATGCACCGGGCTTCGGATGGTTCGAGGCCTCGCCCCGGTCCGACCCTGGCGTACTTCCCCAACGCCAGGTGCGCGACCGGGGCGAGACCCCGCACCATCGGTGGCCGCCGTAGCCGAGGAAACGATTCCGACCACATCGCCCTGCGCGGGTGGCGTGGCCGGCGCACGCGAAGGGGCACGACGGTGACATCGCAGGATGACGACGAGAGCGGCGCAACCGCCACGAATCGTCGCTCCGGCGAGCATGGTCACATCCCGGTGATGGCCCGGCGCATCATCGAACTGACGGCGCCGGCGCTCTCCGATGCCGCTGTGGCACAACCGATCTTCGTCGATGCCACACTCGGCGCCGGGGGTCACAGCGAACTCGTTCTCACCGAATTCCCCGATGCCCGGGTGATCGGCATCGATCGTGATTCCTCGGCGCTGGCCATCGCGGGCGATCGGCTGTCCGCATTCGGCGACCGGATCTCGTTGCATCAGGCCCGTTTCGACGAGATCCCCGCGGTCCTGTCCGCGGCGGGCGTCGACCGGATCGACGCCGCGTTGTTCGATCTCGGGGTGTCGTCGATGCAACTCGACCAGGCCGAACGGGGATTCGCCTACGCCGTCGACGCCCCGCTGGACATGCGGATGACCCTCGCCGACGGGCCCACCGCCGCCGACGTCCTCAACACCTATTCACATGGCGAACTCGCCAGGGTGCTCTCGGAATACGGTGAGGAACGCTTCGCCGGCAAGATCGCCTCGGCGGTGCTGCGCGAACGTGACCGCGAGCCGTTCACCACCAGCGGACGACTCGTCGAGTTGCTCTACGCCACCATCCCGGCCGCCACCCGGCGAACCGGTGGGCACCCGGCCAAACGCACCTTTCAGGCGTTGCGGATCGAGGTCAATCACGAACTCGACGCACTGCGCCACGCGCTGCCGGCGGCACTGGCCGCACTCCGGGTCGGTGGACGCGTGGTGGTGATGAGTTATCAGTCGCTCGAGGACAAGATCGTCAAGCGGGAGTTCGCACTTCGCACCACGTCCACCTCACCGCGCGGACTCCCGGTCGAATTGCCCGGAACCGCACCACGTTTCCGGCTCGTCACGCGCGGAGCAGAACGCGCCGACGATGCGGAACTCGAGAGCAATCCGCGTTCGGCCCCGGTACGGGTTCGAGCGATCGAGCGAATCGCCGAGGAGGTGACGTCATGACCCTGATCGACGACGTCGACGTCGACGCAGTGCGCGAGAGGTCGTCCGGCAACTCACGGCGGCGCCGGAGCGGTGCGGACGCGGACCGCCCGACGCGGTCACGGGCCGCCCAACGCGCGATCGATCGTCGCAGCAAACGACGCGCCGCCGACGACGCCGACGTGGCACGTGCGGCACGGCTGCGGGCCGCCGCAGGTGGCGTCGGGAATCGGCGAATCACGCTCTCGCAGCGGCTGTCCCGGGTTCCCTTCGTCGTTCCGGTGCTGCTGCTGCTCGCGCTGGGTCTGGGTACCAGCCTGTGGCTGTCGACGATGGCGGCGCAGGACTCCTACGAAATCGGCTTGGCGCGCAACGAGAATCAGGCGTTGGCCGACCACGCCGACGCGCTCAAGCGCACCTTCGAATCGGGCAACTCGGCACCGGAGTTGTCCGACAAGGCATCTGCGCTCGGTCTGGTACCCGCACAGAACCCGGCGCGCATGGTGCTCGGTCCGGACGGCAAGGTGCGGATCATCGGTGATCCGACCCCGGCCACCGGCACCCGCATGGGCACCATCAACCCGGATCCGCGACCGAACCCGACCGCACAGATCGATCCCAACAAGGTCGACGACTCGGTCGGTCTGTCCGGTTCGGCGGCGACCACCACGACCACGAGCGCCCCGGCGACCCCGACCGCATCCACCCCGACGACGTCCGCCCCGGCAACTCCGACACCGGCGCCGAACACCACACCCGTCCCGTCGTCGACGCCGAGTGGTTCGGTCGAATCGGGCCAAACGCCCACCACGCCTGCGCCGAACGTGCTGCCCACCTCCGCGCCGGCCTCCGCGGCGCCGTCGACCGGCAACCCGCCGGGCGGAAATTCCGGGGAGAACCGTTAGCGCGGTGGACAATTGACAACCATGACGACACGTGCGACCACGACCGCCGCACCCGGACGACCTGCCTCCGGCAGGGGCGGTACCGGCGTCACCCCACCGAAGCCGCCCCGCGGTTCCAAGCGTCCGGGTAAGCGTCCCGAGACGTTCGTGCTCCGCAGCCGGATCGCCGGCGTGGTGGTGCTGCTCGCGGTGATCGCCGTCGCGATCCGGATGGTGGTGGTGCACACCATCGAAGCGCCGGAACTGTCCGCGCAGGCCGCGCAGCAACGTGAGTACACCCAGGTGCTCACCGCCAAGCGAGGCGCGATCCTCGACCGCAACGGGCGGCCGCTGGCCTACACCGACGAGGCACGGTCACTGACGTTCCTGCCCAAGGCCGTTCGCGCGGCCATCAGCGCGGCCCATCACGACAACCCCGACCTGCCCGACGTCGACACGCGACTGAACGAGATCGCCACCGGCGTCTCCGAGGCGCTCGGCGGATCGATCAGCGTCGACGACCTGCGCAAGAAACTCACCGGCGACGAGACCTTCGTCTACCTCGCCCGCTCGGTGAGCCCCGAGGTCGCCTCCCGCATCATCGCCGACTATCCCGAGGTCGGTGCCGACCCGCAGAGCATCCGTCTCTATCCCGGTGGATCGTTGGCGGCCAACGTGATCGGCGACGTCAACTACGACGGCAACGGCCTCATCGGGCTGGAGGCCTCACTCGACTCCGTCCTCGCCGGCACCGACGGTTCACGAACCTATGACCGCGGTTCGGACGGGGCGATCATCCCCGGGTCCACCCGCAACGTGCACCCGGCGATCAACGGTGCGACGGTGCGACTGACGCTGGACTCCGACATCCAGTGGTTCGTACAGAGTGAGGTGTCCAAGGCCAAGCAACTCTCCGGCGCCAAGTCCGCGTCGGCGGTCGTGCTCGACTCCCGCACCGGCGAGGTGCTCGCGATGGCCAACGACGGGACGTTCAACGCCTCGACGCCGCTGTCCGAACAGCCCGACGCCGATCTCGGCAATCCGGCCGTCACCTCGCCGTTCGAGCCCGGCTCGGTGAACAAGATCATCACGGCGTCCGCGGCCCTCGAGTACGGTCTCACCACTCCCGATCAGGTCCATCAGGTTCCCGGCAGCATCCGGATGTCCGGGGTCACCGTCAACGATGCCTGGACCCATGGCGTGGCCCCCTACACGACCACCGGGATCTTCGGGAAGTCGTCCAACGTCGGCACCCTGATGCTCGCCCAGCAGGTCGGTGAGGAACGTTTCGCCGACATGGTCAACCGGTTCGGTCTCGGCAAGCTCACCGGGGTCGGACTGCCGGCCGAGAGCGGTGGCGAGGTGCCCGCCCTGAGCCAGTGGTCGGGTGGCTCGTTCGCCAACCTGCCGATCGGTCAGGGCCTGTCGATGACGCTGCTGCAGATGACCGGGATGTATCAGGCCATCGCCAACAACGGCTTGCGCATCCCGCCGCGGATACTGATGTCGGAGCAGCGGGAAGGGCAGGGCGCCCAGACCGAGCCGACGCCCGCGGGTGTGCAGGTGGTCCGGCCGGACACCGCGCGGACCGTGCGCGACATGTTCCGGGCCGTCTTCCAGGACGACCCGATGGGCGTGCAGAGCGGCACCGGGGCCAAGGGTGCCGTCGCCGGCTATCAGCTGTCCGGCAAGACCGGTACCGCCCAGCAGGTCGACCCGTCGTGCGGCTGCTACTCGAACTCCAGTTACAACATCACCTTCGCCGGCATCGCCCCGGCCGACAATCCGCGCTTCGTCGTCGGGATCATGCTGGACAACCCGCGGCGCAGTTCCGACGGCAGCGGGGGCCAGTCGGCGGCGCCGCTGTTCGGCACCATCGCCTCGTGGATCCTGCAGCACGACCGCGTTCCGCAGTCCGCGCAGCCCACCCCGAGGTTGGTTCTGCAGGCATCCTGACCGGCCGGGCGCGTCGTCGGCGGTTCACGCAAACAGTTCGAACGACGCCGCGCGACCCGCCCGGGACGCGGGGATGCCTGACGGTATCGTGAGTGCGTTCATCTCCCGCCGCGGCCGTCATCGGTCGGCCGGAGACATCCGCAGGGGGAGAGGAGAGGATCTATCGCCATGGCATCTCGTCGCGAGTCCGGCTCCCGTCGCCGGTCGGGTACCCGGGGCGCGGCCGATCTGAGTCGTCCACGGCACGTGGAACCCACCGAGGTGAGTGTGTTGTCGGCGTCCACCGGCGCCCGCCTGGACCTGGTGGGCGCGGCCACCGGATCGACCACCGTCACCGGGGTCTGTCTGCGCGCCCAGGACGTCGAGCCCGGCGATCTGTTCGCGGCGCTCCCCGGCGCGCGGGCGCACGGTGCGCAATTCGTCGCCGAGGCGATCGAGCGTGGCGCCACCGCGGTGCTCACCGACGCCGCCGGACGGGCCGAGATCGCCCGCTCGGCGCCCGCCGAGGCCACCTACGCGGTCCTGGTCGCCCACGATCCGCGCAGCGTGCTCGGCGCGGTGAGCTCACGGGTCTACGGGAACCCCTCGCAGCGGCTGAAGCTCATCGGCATCACCGGCACCTCGGGTAAGACGACCACCTCCTACATGGTCGAGGCGGCGTTGCTCGCCGCCGGACACTCCGTCGGGCTGATCGGCACCGTCGAGACGCGGGTCGACGGTGTCGCCGTTCCCAGCTCACTGACCACCCCCGAGGCGCCGAATCTGCAGGGTCTGCTGGCGGCGATGGTCGAACGTGGCGTCGACGCCGTCGTGATGGAGGTCTCGAGCCACGCCCTGGCACTCGGGCGCGTCGACGGGGCGCACTTCGCGGTCGGTGCCTTCACCAACCTCTCGCAGGACCACCTCGACTTCCATCCGACGATGCGCACCTACTTCGAGGCGAAGGCACGACTGTTCTCCTCCGGTTCGTCGGTGCGCGCGGTGCGGTCGGTGATCTGCGTCGACGACGACTGGGGACGGCGGATGGCCGAGGTCGCCGCGGCCGGTGCGCCGAGCGCCCCGATCACCGTGGCCACCACCGACGTCCCGGCATCCTGGCATGCCGGTCCGTCGACGGTGGACGCCGACGGTTCCCAGCGCGTCGAACTACGCGGTCCCGGGCGGATCGCCACCGAGGTCACCGTGCCGCTGCCGGGTCGCTACAACGTCGCCAACGCCACCCTCGCGGTCGCGGTGGCCGTGGCCGCCGGGGTCAGCGCCTCGCAGGCCGCGAAGGCGATGCAGTCGGTGTCGGTGCCGGGGCGCCTCGAACGTGTCGACACCGGTCAGCCCTTCCTCGCGATCGTCGACTACGCCCACAAGCCCGGCGCCCTCGAGGCGGTGCTGTCGACGCTGCGTGGGCAGGCCACCGGCCGTATCGCGGTGGTCGTCGGCGCGGGCGGCGACCGCGATCACGGCAAACGCCCGGTGATGGGTGCCGTCGCCGCGCGTGGCGCCGATCTGGTGATCATCACCGACGACAATCCCCGGACCGAGGATCCGGCGACGATCCGGTCGGCGATGCTCGCGGGCCTGGCCGAGGTGCCCTCCGACGAGCGGCCCGCGGGGGCGCAGGAGCGGGAGATCGGCGACCGCCGGGCCGCGATCGAGGCGGCGATCGGCTGGGCCCGGCCCGGTGACATCGTGCTGGTGGCCGGCAAGGGCCACGAGGTGGGCCAGGAGATCAACGGGGTCAAGCACCCCTTCGATGACCGTGTGGTCGTCGCCGAGGTCCTGGCCGCCGCGGCGGCCGCAGCACCGGGGGTGCCCGGTGAGTGAGGCGATCACCATTCTCGCCGCGCCGACATCGGCGCGGACCCGCGACGTCGCCAGGTTGTTGCGTACCCTCGTCGAGTCGGCCGACGGTGCCCGACGCGTGTCGCGCGGTGCCCCGCCCGGGGTGCAACCGGATCGGGCCGACGCCGAACGCACGTGGGCGATCCTCGGCGAGCTGCGCACCGACGAGGCCGACGGTCCGGTGCGCTCGGCGAACGAGCACGTCGTCGAGCATGACCTGCTCGGGCGACTGGCCGTCCGGCTGGCGGTCGACAAGGTGCTGTGTGTCGGTGCCTCGTCCCGGGCGGTGCGGGGGATGCATCAGGGTGCGGTGATGGAAGGCTCGTGGGGTGACGAGGCGCGGTTGGCCGAGGACGTCGAGGATGCCCTCGACCTCGTCGTCGCCGAACAGGCGTGGACGCCACACGCCGGTGACACCGTGCTGCTGGCCGTCCCCGAGCTGTCCCCCGAGACCGTGGCGCAGCGCTGGCGAGATCTCGGCCACGAGGTCACCATCCTTGCGGCACAAGATGATTCGGACGAGTCCGATGAACGGTAACGATCAACGAATGAAGGCGAGGACCGTCAGGTGACCCAGATCCTCATCGCGGGTGCGATCGCGGTGGCGGTGTCGATCATGCTCACCCCGTTGCTGATCCGGCTCTTCTCGCGCCAGGGCTTCGGACAGGAGATCCGCGTCGAGGGCCCCAAGAGCCACCAGACCAAACGCGGCACCCCGTCGATGGGCGGTGTCGCGATCCTGATCGCGCTGTGGGCCGGCTACTTCGGCGCCCACCTCGCCGGGGTCTTCATGGACTCCGACGCCGGGCCCAGTGCCTCCGGTCTGCTCGTCCTGGGCTTGGCGACCGCCCTGGGCATCGTCGGATTCCTCGACGACTTCATCAAGATCCACAAGCACCGCAATCTCGGTCTCAACAAGACCGCCAAGTCGATCGGGCAGTTCATCGCGGCGATCCTGTTCGGCGTCCTCGTCCTGCAGTTCCGCAACGACGCCGGTCTGACGCCGGCGGGACCGTACCTGTCGTATGTGCGGGACATCGACGTCATCTCGATGGTCTCGGTGGCCTTCGTGATCTTCGTGTGGCTGGTGGTGGCCGCGTGGTCGAATGCGGTGAACTTCACCGACGGACTCGACGGGCTGGCCGCCGGATCGATGGCCATGGTGCTCGGCTCGTATGTGCTCGTCGCCTTCTTCCAGTTCGTCAACGCCTGCTCCGGCGGCGCCAAGCCGGCCAACGACATCCCCAAGGGCTGCTACAACGTGCGTGATCCGCTGGATCTGGCGTTGATCGCGGTCGCCGGGGGCGGCGCCTGCCTGGGATTCCTCTGGTGGAATGCCGCGCCCGCCAAGATCTTCATGGGTGACACCGGATCGCTGGCGCTCGGTGGCATGCTGGCCGGCCTGTCGATCACCACCCGCACCGAACTCCTCGCGGTGGTCATCGGAGCACTGTTCGTCGCCGAGATCGTCTCGGTCGTCATCCAGATCGCGTTCTTCCGCACCACCGGACGGCGGGTGTTCCGGATGGCGCCGTTCCACCATCATTTCGAACTCGGGGGGTGGGCCGAGACCACGGTCATCATCCGGTTCTGGCTGCTGACCGCGATCGCCTGCGCGTTGGGACTGTCGCTGTTCTACGGCGAGTTCCTCACGGTCAGTGGCTGAGGCGCACGCGATGAGTGCGGACGCGATGAGTGACCACGCAGACGCCGACGCGCCGCGCGCGGATGGCCTCGACGATCCGGCGACGTGGTTGCCGGGACGATCGGTGGTCGTCGCCGGTGGCGGAACCGCCGGGATGTCGGCGGCCGATCACCTTCTCGCCCTCGGCGCACGGGTGCGCATCGCCGACGACCGGGTACACGACGGTGTGGACACCCCGACCGCCGACACCCCGATTGCCGGGGCCGCGGCGATCGTCGAACGTGGCGCCACACTGATCTCGATCACCGCTCTGCTCGCCGACGCCGACTGGCCCGCACGAACCGATCTGGTCGTGGTCTCGCCCGGGTTCGCACCCACCCATGCGGTGCCCGCCGCCGCGCTGGCCGCCGGTGTTCCCGTGTGGGGTGAGGTCGAACTCGCGTGGCGTCTGGACGTCGCGCAGATCTACGGACCGTCGCGGACCTGGCTCGTGGTGACCGGCACCAACGGCAAGACCACCACCACCTCGATGCTCACCGAGATCGTGACCGCCGCGGGTCGTGGCGCGGCCGCCTGCGGCAACATCGGGCTGCCGGTGCTCGACGCCATGCGCGCCGAACCCCGCGTGGAGGTGCTCTGCGCCGAGTTGTCGTCGTTTCAGCTGCACTGGGCGCCGTCGATCGCACCGGCGGCCGGGGTGGTGCTCAACGTCGCCGACGATCATCTCGATTGGCACGGATCGTTCGACGCCTACGCGCAGGCCAAGCAGATCGCCTTGCACGGAACGGTCGGCGTGGTCGGCCTCGACAACGCGGTCGCCGCGGGCATGCCGGTGTCCGGCCGACGGGTCGGATTCACGCTCGCCGAGCCGGGTCCCGGTGAGCTGGGCATCCGGGACGGGCACCTGATCGACCGGGCCTTCGCGCTCGAGGGGGATGTCCCCGGCGATGACGGGGTCGTGCTCGCCGACGTCGCGACCATCGCGCCGCCCGGGCCGTCCGGACAGTCCGATGCGTTGGCGGCGGCGGCGCTGGCGCGGGCCATCGGAGTCGACGCGGCGTCCATCGGCGCTGCTCTGGGCGCTTTCCGGCCCGCCGCGCATCGCGGCGAGGTCGTGGCGACCCGCGCGGGCATCGACTTCGTCGACGACTCCAAGGCGACCAATCCGCATGCCGCGCATGCCGCGGTCGCCGCGCACCGGCGCGTGGTCCTGATCGCCGGGGGACTGCTGAAGGGGGCCTCCCTGGCGGAGATGCTCACCGCGGTCGCCTCCCGCCTCGCCGGGGTCGTCGTGATCGGACAGGATCGGGATCTGATCGTCGAGGCTATCGCGCGACACGCCCCAGAAGTCCCAACAGTCACAGTGTTCACAGGGGACGATGGCTGCGTGACGGTACAGCGCGAGTTCTCCCTTCCCGCGGGATTCGATCTGCCCACAGGATCCGACCTTCCCGGGGCCCCGACCTCTCGACCGGCGACCTCCTCCGACGCCGCCGTCGCGGTGATGGACCGGGCCGTCGAGGTCGCCTGGGTCCTGGCCGATGGGCCGCGGGTCACCGCCGATGGGCCCCGGGACGCCGGTGAGCGACCCGACGCGATCCTGCTCGCCCCGGCCGCGGCATCGCTGGACATGTTCGCCGGCTACGGGCGGCGCGGTGACGCGTTCGCCGCGGCGGCCCGGTCGTTGGCCGGATCGTCACCGACAGCCGGTACCGACGAGCCGACGCGCCCATGACCCCGCGGACCGACACCGGCACAGATGCCGGCGCCGCGTCGAAGGCAGGACCCGCCGAGAAGTCGAAGGCAGGGCGCACCGAGAAGTCGAAGGCAGGACGCACCGAGAAGTCGAAGGCAGGACGCACCGAGAAGTCGAAGGCAGGACGCACCGAGAAGTCGAAGGCGCCGACATCGTCTCCGGGCGACACGGTGCCGGCGGACCCCGCGGCCGACGAGTCCACGCCGGGTACGCGTGACGGGGCCGACCGGGACACGACCGATCAGAAGCGGGATGCGCGGGCGGGTTCGGCGGGGGGCGCGGCGAAGAAGTCCGGCCGATCCGCGCGTGCCCGGAACGCGGAATCCGCGACGACGGTGACCGGGTCGCTGAGCTCGGTCGTCGGCACCATCGGCGAGGGTGTGCGGAGCCTGCTCGGTCGGCCGTTGGCGTCGTATCACCTGGTTCTCACGCTGGCGTTGCTGCTGACCGTGTTCGGCCTGGTGATGGTGCTCTCGGCGTCGTCGGTCGAGGGATACTCGCAGGACGGCTCGGCCTACGGGCTGTTCGCGACCCAGGTGGTGTTCGCGCTGCTGGGCCTGGTCGTCTTCTACTTCACGTTGCGCCTGCCGGTGCGGTTGCTGCGTCGTGTCGCGGCGCCGTTGATGATCGTCACGACCATCCTGCTGGCGCTCGTGCTGATCCCCGGGATCGGCACGCTGAGCCAGGGTGCTCGGCGTTGGTTCGTGATCTCGGGGTTGTCGGTTCAGCCGTCGGAGCTGGTCAAGGTGGCGCTGTGCGTGTGGGGGGCCCATCTGTTGGCTTCGCGCCGCCGGGAACATGCACCGCTGCGCGAACTGCTGATCCCGCTGTTGCCGGTCGGTGTGCTGATCTGTCTGCTGATCATCCTCGAACCCAACCTGTCGACCACCATCACGATCGCCATCATCGTCGGCACCCTGCTGTGGTTCGCCGGCCTGCCGATCAAGGTGTTCAGTGCCTTCGCGGTCACCGGTATCGCCATCGCCATCCTGCTGGCCCTGGTCGAGGGTTACCGATCGCAGCGCGTGATGAGCTTCCTCGGCGGCATCGACGATCCTCAGGGTGCCGGTTACCAGGCGCGCCAGGCCACCTATGCCCTGGCCAACGGCGGCGTCTTCGGGGTCGGTCTCGGTCAGAGCCGGGCCAAGTGGAACTACCTGCCGAACGCCCACAACGACTTCATCTTCGCGATCATCGGTGAGGAACTCGGCCTGATCGGCGGGCTGCTGGTGGTGATGCTGTTCGTGATCCTGGCGTTCGTCGGTTTCCGGATCGCGCATCGCTGCACCGACCCGTTCCTGCGTCTGATGACCGCCACCATCACCGTGCTGATCACCGCTCAGGCGTTGATCAACATCGGCTACGTCATCGGGCTGCTGCCGGTGACCGGTATCCAGTTGCCGCTGCTGTCGGCCGGTGGCACGTCGACGCTGACGGTGCTCGCGATGCTCGGGTTGTTGGCGAATGCGGCCCGCCACGAACCCGAGGCGGTCGTGGCGCTGTCCTCGCCGCCCACCCGTCGCTTCGGCCGGTTGTTCCGTCTGCCCACGCCGGTGGCCTACCAGCCGTCCCGGGCGGAGGTGCTGCGTGACCGCCTCGACGGCCGGCGATCCGGGGCCGCGCCGGCGCGCCGACAGCGACCGACGGCCGCCGGACCGGCCGAACCGGCCCGATCGGGCTGGCGACGTGTGTGGCCCGGCGGGCGCGGTGACGCGTCAGCGATGGTGCCGTCACCGGCTGCGCCGCCGGCGTCGCCCGGCAGGTATTCTCCTGCTCGGTATCGTGGCGCACCGACGCCCGGCGCCACCCGCGCCGGTGGTGGCCCGTCGAGAACTCGATATGCGGGTGCGCCGATGAGGTCGGAGCCGCGGGCGCACACCGGTCGCCCGGCCCGACGGTGACCGGACCCGATGACCGGGGCGAGGCCCGGGCCGGGTGTGCCCCGGCTTAAATCGGGCCGGGGTGAACCGTCCTCGGTGACCGGTGCCGCGGCGAACCCGTGGTGGGGCGAACCGTGGTGGGGCGCGGCCCGCATGACGCGCAGTGATGCACTCGGACGACGAGCCGGACCTCGGCTCACACGGAGAGGAAGCGATGGACTCGCCTGATCAGGCGGATGGCAGCGGTCGCCCGCTGTCGGTGGTGGTGGCCGGTGGCGGCACCGCCGGACACATCGAGCCGGCGCTGGCCGTGGCCGATGCCGTCCGGCGGCTCGACCCGCGGGCCCGGATCACCGCGCTCGGTACCCGCCGGGGCCTGGAGACCACCCTGGTTCCCGACCGCGGGTACGAGCTGGCCCTGATCCCGCCGGTGCCGTTGCCCCGCAAGCCCGGCCTGGAGTTGGCCAAGACGCCGGCGCGGCTGGCCCGGTCGGTGGCCGCGGCACGCAAGGTGCTCGCCTCGGTGCAGGCCGACGTCGTCGTCGGATTCGGTGGGTATGTGTCGATCCCGGCGTACCTCGCGGCGCAGACCCATCTCCGCGCCAAGAAGAGACTGCCGATCGTCATCCACGAGGCCAACGCGTCGGCCGGTATCGCGAACAAGGTCGGCGCCCGCTTCGCCGATGTGGTGCTCGCCGCGGTCGACGGGTCCGGGCTGGAGAATGCCCGCGTCGTCGGAATCCCGGTGCGGGGCCAGATCGCCGAACTCGACCGGTCCGCGTTGCGGGCCAAGGCCCGGCACTACTTCGGCCTCGACGAGGAGGCGCCGACACTTCTGGTGTTCGGTGGGTCGCAGGGGGCCCAACAGCTCAACAAGGCGGTCGAGGGTGCTGCCGGGGCGTTGGGCCGTGCCGGCATCGGCGTGCTGCACGCCTACGGGCCAAAGAATTCGATCGATCCGGCGACCCCGGCGGGCGCACCGCCGTATCAGGGTGTCGGCTATCTCAAGCGGATGGATCTGGCGTATGCCGCCGCCGACCTGGCGATCTGCCGGTCGGGGGCGATGACGGTGGCCGAGGTGTCGGCCACCGGGCTGCCCGCGGTGTATGTGCCGCTCCCGCACGGCAACGGCGAGCAGCGACTCAACGCTCTCCCGGTGGTCGAGGCCGGCGGGGGGATCCTGGTCGACAACGACGATCTCACCACCGAGTGGGTGGAACGGGAGATCCCGGCGTTGCTCGGTGATCGGGCGCGGTTGGCGTCGATGTCGGCGGCGGCCGCGGGCACCGGCCATCGGGATGCGGCGGTCGAGGTGGCGCGGGCGGCGCTGGAGTTGGCGGCGCAGTTCCGGGCCGGAGATCACCGCGGACACCTGGCACACGCGTTTCGCTCGCCGGGTTCGGCTCCGGAGCAGTGAACAATATGCATCGGAACGAGTGGGTGGAGGTGAGTCGATGACCGGCGAGACGACGCGATCGGGTGCCGGAACGCTGCCGGCCCACCTGCGGCGGGTGCACATGGTCGGTATCGGCGGTGCCGGCATGTCCGGGCTGGCGCGGATCCTGCTCGCGCGGGGTGCGGCGGTGTCCGGCTCGGACGCGAAGAGCAGTCGGGGTGTGCTCGCCCTGCGTGCGCGCGGCGCCCACATCCAGGTGGGACACGACCCGTCGGCGCTCGATCTGATCCCGGGCGGGCCGTCGGTGGTGGTGACCACCCATGCGGCCATCCCGAAGACCAATCCCGAACTCGTCGCGGCCCGGTCCCGGGGTATCCCGATCCTGCTGCGCCCGCATGTGCTGGCCGAGTTGATGGTCGGGTATCGCACGGTCCTCGTCGCGGGCACGCACGGGAAGACGTCGACGACGTCGATGGCCGTGGTGGCCCTGCAGCATTGCGGTGTCGATCCGTCCTTCGCGATCGGTGGTGAGCTGAACGAGTCGGGCACCAACGCCCATCACGGCAGTGGTGCGGTGTTCGTGGCTGAGGCCGACGAGAGCGATGGTTCGCTGCTCGAGTACACGCCCGACATCGTCGTGATCACCAACATCGAGTCCGATCACCTCGACTACTTCGGTACCGTCGAGCGCTACGTCGCGGTGTTCGACGCCTTCGTGGCCCGGATCGTCGACGGCGGCGTCCTGGTGGTGTGCCTCGACGATCCCGGCGCGCGGGCGCTGGCGCAGCGGTGCGCGGCGACGTTGGCCGCCCGGGGTGTGTCGGTGCTGGGATACGGCACCGACGGTGTGGCGGTGCCCGACGGTGTGTCGATGGTGGCGAGCGTGCGGTCGTGGACGCCGACGACCGCGGGCAGCGATGTCGAGGTCCGGTTCGCGCCGCCGGTCAACGACGTCGCCGAATCCCGCCGGATGTCGTTGACGCTGCCCGGTATTCACATGGCGCGGAACGCCATCGGGGCGACGATCGGTGCGGTGTGCGCCGGCGCCGATCTATCCGGGGTGATCGACGGCATCGAGGCCTTCTCCGGGGTGCGTCGGCGGTTCGAGTTCAAGGGCCGCGCCCGCGGGGTCGAGGTCTTCGACGACTACGCACACCATCCCACCGAGGTGGCCGCGGTGCTCACCGCCGCGCGCGCGATCGTCGACGCCGATCCCGGCGTCGAGCGACGCGTCATCGCCGTCTTCCAGCCTCATCTGTATTCGCGCACCGAGGAATTCGCCGATCAGTTCGCCGCGGCACTCGATCTGGCCGACGTGGTCGTCGTCGCCGACGTCTATGGGGCGCGCGAGGACCCGATCCCCGGTGTGAGCGGGCGGATGATCGTGGAGCGGATGTCGCGTCCGGCGACGTTCGTGGCGGACCTGTCCTCGCTGGCGCAGACGGTGGCCGCGGCGGTGGTGCCCGGGGACATCGTGCTGACGCTGGGTGCCGGGGACATCACCATGCAGGGCCCGGAAATCCTTGCCGTGCTGGCCGATCCGCATCCGGCGGGCCCAGAACAGGCGGGCCCGGAACAGGCGGGCCCAGAACAGGCAGGCCCAGCACCGGCGGGCCCAGCACCGGCGAGCCCCGAACCGGCGGAACCGTGAGGCCGCGGCTGCCACGGCGTCGCCGATCCCGGATCCTGCTGGGCGGTGTGGTGGCGGCCGTCGTGATCGTCGGGTCGGTGCTCGTCGCGTATCTGACACCGCTGATGTCGGTGCGCGGCACCGAGATCAGCGGTACCCGGACGGTGCCGGGGGCTCAGGTGCTCGCCGCGGCCGCGGTGCCGTCGGGAACCCCGTTGCTGCAGGTCGACACCGGTGCCGCGGCACGGCGGATCGCCGCGATCCCGTCGGTGGAATCGGCACGCGTGCAACGCAGTTACCCGTCGACCCTGGAGATCACCATCACCGAGCGGGTCCCGGTCGCGGTGGTCACCGAGGGGGACAAGCTCCACGTCCTCGATCGGTCCGGGGTCGGCTACCTCACCTATCCCGCGGCCTCGGCGCCGCCGGACATCAAGAAGCTGCCCGTCTTCCACACCGCGACACCGGGTCCTGCCGATCCCACCACGCGGGCCGCGCTGGCGGTGGTGGCCGGGTTGCCGCCGTCGTTGTCCAAGCAGGTGGTCAGTGTCACGGCCTCCTCGCCGGTGGACATCCACCTGGAGCTGACCGGGAATCGGAATGTGGTGTGGGGTGACGATTCCCAGGGTGCGGAGAAGGCGCGCACGCTCAGTTATCTGTTGACCCGCGACGCCACGCAGTTCAACGTCTCCGCCCCCGCCTTTCCGACATACCGGTAGCGGCACGCCATCTCGGTAGGGGCGCACCATCTCAGGTGGAGGCGCGACAGCGCGCGGCGATTCGGGCGTCCGCGCCCCGCTTTCCGACATATCGGCGGGGATTTGGCGACACGCCGAGGCGCCTCCCGGGTCTGGGGCGCACCGGTGCCTAGCGTCGTCACCAACACCACTACTTGACATAACTCTAGATCTATGGTTGAGGTTTAGGGTTTTGACCCGAGAAGGAAGGCGAGCGTCATGACGCCACCGCACAACTACCTGGCCGTGATCAAGGTCGTCGGCATCGGCGGCGGCGGCGTCAACGCCGTCAACCGGATGATCGAGCAGGGCCTCAAGGGCGTTGAGTTCATCGCCATCAACACCGACGCGCAGGCGCTGTTGATGTCCGACGCCGACGTCAAGCTCGACGTCGGACGTGATTCCACGCGTGGTCTCGGCGCCGGTGCCGATCCCGAGGTGGGTCGTCGTGCGGCCGAGGATGCCCGCGACGAGATCGAGGAGCTCCTCAAGGGTGCCGACATGGTGTTCGTGACCGCGGGTGAGGGCGGCGGCACCGGAACCGGCGGCGCGCCGGTGGTGGCCGCGATCGCACGCAAGCTGGGCGCGCTGACCGTCGGCGTGGTGACCCGCCCGTTCGGCTTCGAGGGCAAGCGGCGTGGCAATCAGGCCGAGGCCGGCATCACCGCACTGCGCGAATCCTGCGACACCCTGATCGTCATCCCGAACGATCGTCTGCTGCAGCTCGGCGACGCCCAGGTCAGCCTGATGGACGCCTTCCGCAGCGCCGACGAGGTACTGCTCAACGGTGTGCAGGGCATCACCGACCTGATCACCACGCCCGGTCTGATCAACGTCGACTTCGCCGACGTCAAGGGCGTGATGAGTGACGCGGGCAGCGCGCTGATGGGTATCGGTTCGTCCCGCGGTGAGGATCGTGCCAAGAAGGCCGCGGAGTCGGCGATCAACTCGCCGCTGCTCGAGGCCTCGATGGAAGGCGCACGCGGCGTGCTCATCTCGATCGCCGGCGGCAGCGACCTGGGCCTGTTCGAGATCCACAACGCGGCGACCCAGGTGCAGGAGGCGGCCCACGAGGACGCCAACATCATCTTCGGCACCGTGATCGACGACAACCTCGGTGACGAGGTCCGGGTGACGGTGATCGCGGCCGGATTCGACGGCGGCGCACCGCGCAAGCGGACCGACGCACCCACGGCCGCCGCCGGGAAGTCGGCGGTCGGATCGGCCACCGCCGGTACCGTCTCGACGCCCACCAAGAGCGATCCGCTCTTCGGTGACCTCCCGGCCGGGCAGGGCGATCCCTTCGCCTCCAACGCCGCCCCCGAGCGGCCCCGCCGCAACAACGTGACCCTCGACGACGACGACGTCGATGTTCCGTCCTTCATGAAGCGGTGAGATGAACTCACCGGTTTCCGGTGGTGCGCGGGTCCGGCGCGTGGTGACCACCCGCGCCGGCGGCGTCTCGCGTGCGCCGTATGACAGCTTCAATCTCGGTGATCATGTCGGCGACGACCCCGCGGCCGTGGCGGTCAACCGGCGACGCCTCGCCGAGCAGATCGGTGTCGAGGAGTCGTCGGTGGTCTGGATGGAGCAGATCCACAGTCGCAACGTCACGGTCATCGACGAGCAGACGCTCGGATCCGCCGAGGGCGAGCGGGTCGGACCGTCGATCCGGGTGCCGGCGACCGACGCCCTCGTCACCACGGTCCCCGGCGTCGCGTTGGCGGTCCTGAGCGCCGACTGCGTGCCGGTCCTGCTCAGCGACGACGAGGCCGGTGTGATCGCCGGTGTGCACGCCGGGCGGGTGGGTGCGCGGATCGGGATCATCCCGGCGACGCTGCGCACGATGATCCGGCTCGGCGCGCGTCCCGAACGCATCGGGGCGTTCCTCGGGCCGGCCGCGAGCGGTGAGCGCTACGAGGTCCCCGCAGCGATGCAGCGCGACGTCGAGGAACACCTCCCGGGCAGTGCCTGCCGAACCCGTCAGGGAACCGCGGGCCTCGACCTGCGCGCCGGGATCCGTCGGCAACTCCTCGCCGTCGGGGTCGGTGCGGTGGCGCAGGATCCGCGCTGCACCATCTCCGACACCGAGTTGTTCAGCCATCGACGTGGCGCCCCCACCGGCCGGTTGGCGTCGGTGATCTGGATCGATCCCGACGGCGATCCCGACGAGGACGCTGCCGGCCCGGTGGCCGGGTCGTGAGCGATCCGCGCTCGGATGAACTCGCCGGGCGACTCGCGGCCGTGCGTGAGCGGCTCGACGCCGCGGTCGCCGCGGCCGGTCGCCCGGTGGGCGACGTCGAACTGCTGGTGGTCACCAAGTTCTTCCCGGCATCCGACGTGATGCGGCTGATCGAGCTGGGGGAGCGGGCCTTCGGCGAGTCGCGGGAGCCGGAGGCGAGCCGCAAGCTCGCCGAACTCGGCGACGCCGTACCGACCCATCGGGTGGTGTTCGACATGATCGGCAGTGTGCAGACCAAGAAGGCGAAAACCGTTGCGCGGTGGGCGCGTTCGGTGCATTCGGTCGACCGCGACAAGCTCGTCGGGCATCTGGGCCGGGCAGCCGAACAGGCACTCGACGAGCACGTGCGCGACGCGCCGCTGGGCGTGTTCGCCCAGGTGAGTCTCGACGGTGACCCGACGCGCGGTGGTGTCGAGATCGCGGACCTGCCGGCCCTGGCCGAGACCATCGCCGCGGAGTCGTCCCTGAGGCTGCGTGGGCTCATGGTGATCACTCCCGTCGACGGTTCTCACCGGCAGTGGATGGAGCGGATGTCCGAGGTCCGGGAGGGTTTTCTCGCCGATCACCCGCAGGCCGGTGAGTTGTCCGCCGGGATGAGCGGGGACATGGAGATCGCGATCGAATACGGCTCGACATGCGTGCGTGTCGGTACCGCGATCATGGGTTCTCGGCCGATACTCTCTCAGTAATCACATTGGTCACACGAGAACCAACGAGAACAACAACACCCACCGGCACCACCTGCAACACCGCTCTAAGCGTCGGACGACAGAGAGGCCCCCGCACATGACCACGATGCAGAAGTTCAAGGCATATTTCGGCATGGTGCCTCCGAGTGAGTACGAGGACGATTACCTCGACGAGCCGGGCCCCGGACCGGTGCGGGCGGTGCCGCGGGAGCGGTCCTACCGCGACGAGTACTACGGCGACGTCTCCTACCGTGACGAGGTCGCCGGAGAAGGCTACGGGGAGTTCCGCGAGGTCGGCTTCCGGGAGCGTGACGGGTATGGCGAGGAACGCCGCTACGCCGCGGCCGGATACGAATTCGAGGCCGGCTACGCCGCGGCACCGGAATACGCCTACGCGGGCAGTGTCCGGGCGGCCGTCGAACACGGTCCGGAGCGTGTGCGTCCGGCCCGGCTCGAGCCGCTGCAGCGGTCGAGCAGCGCGACGTTGCGCGCCGCGAGCGGTCCCCGCGGCGTGGAATCGCGTGGAGAACTCGAGCGGGTGTTCGCCGACGGACCCCTGCACAAGATCACCACGCTGCGCCCGTCCGACTATGGCGAGGCCCGCACCATCGGTGAGCGCTTCCGCGACGGCAACCCGGTGATCATGGATCTGGTCAACATGAGCAACGACGACGCAAAGCGACTCGTCGACTTCGCCGCCGGACTCGCGTTCGCGTTGCGCGGTTCGTTCGACAAGGTCGCCACCAAGGTGTTCTTGCTCTCGCCCGCCGACATCGACGTCTCGGCCGAGGATCGGCGCAAGATCGCCGAAACCGGCTTCTACAATCAGTCCTGAACTGCGCAAATCGGCCCAATCGCCCACCCTCCGGTGGGGTCGGGCCATCCCATCCGATCGTCGTCGTCGCGCCCGCGGAGACGTGCCGGGTCACACCGGTGCGACCGCGGGCGCGCGGCGTCAGGCACTCTTGAGAAGTGGCGATGCTGTTCGAAATCCTCTACTACGTCCTGTTCGTCTACTGGTTGCTGCTCCTGGCCCGGCTCATCGTGGAACTGGTCCGCAGTTTCGCGCGGGAATGGCGACCGACCGGAATCGTCGTGGTGGTCATCGAGGTGACCTTCACCCTCACCGATCCGCCGATCAAACTCCTGCGGCGCATCATTCCGCCGATTCCCCTCGGACCGGTGCGGCTGGATCTGTCCCTGATGATCGTGCTGATCGTTGTCGTCATCGCGATGCAATTCGTGGGCTCGTTCCGGACATCGGCGGCCCTGGCCGCGCTCGGCATGCCGGTCTGAAAGCAGGAGCGCCATCGGGTACGTGTCTGCCGGTAGTGGGCCATTTCGACGGGCATGGATGTCATAGTTAGATGACTGTTTGGTTGCGAGACGACATCGATGATCTACAACGAACGGTTCAGGTGTGACAGGATAAGACGCCAGTTACAGATTTTGACTGGTATGAATGATCAGTGACACTCTGTACTGGGCACAGTTTTCGACCGTCAACAACACACAATCTCGAACGACATTGAGGGGACCGACATGCGGCTGACACCAGCTGATGTGCACAACGTCGCGTTCAGCAAACCGCCTATCGGTAAACGCGGCTACAACGAGGACGAGGTGGATCAATTCCTCGACTTCGTCGAGGCGGAACTCGCGCGTCTGATCGATGAGAACTCCGATCTGAAGCAGCGCGTCGAAGAACTCGAAGGCGAGCTCGCCGACGCCAAGTCGGGTGCGGTCGCCGCCGCTCCGGCACCGTCGGAGGACCACACGCAGGTCTTCTCGATGTCCAAGCCCGAACCCGAGCCCGCCCCGGCCCCGGTGGCCGCTGCCGCACCGGTCAGCGCACCCGTCGACGGCGACGCCCATGTCCGGGCCGCCAAGGTTCTGGCCCTGGCGCAGGAGACGGCCGACCGCCTGACCGGATCGTCGCGACAGGAGGCCGACGCCCTGCTGTCGGACGCCCGTCAGCGAGCCGACTCGATGGTCGCCGACGCGCAGAGCAAGTCCGAGGCCACCCTGACCGACGCCCGGCAGCGATCCGAGGCGATCCTCGCCGACGCTCAGACGCGTTCGGAGGCGCAGGTGCGTCAGGCCCAGGAGCGTGCCGACGCCCTGCAGTCCGATGCCGAGCGCAAGCACGCCGAGATCATGGGCACCATCAACCAGCAGCGTGGTGTGCTCGAGGGCCGCATCGAACAGCTCAAGGTGTTCGAGCGCGAGTACCGCACCCGCCTGAAGACCTACCTGGAATCGCAGCTCGAGGAGTTGCAGCAGCGCGGTAGCGCCGCACCGGTGGAGAGTGGACGCCCCGTCGACCAGTCGTTCTCCACGGATCCGGGCAATGGTGGGTTCAGCAACTACTCGCAGAGCTGATCGCCCGCGACGTGAGCACATGACATGCTGACCCTGGCCCTGGCGGCCACGCTCGTCGGTTTCGTCCTGCTCGTCGTCGGTTTGATCACGGGCACACTGTGGCTCGCGGTCGCGTGCATCGTGGTGTGTCTGGTCGGACTGATCTTCCTGGTCGCCGACATCGTGTGGTCGGGGCGCCGGACCAAGCCGGAGCCCGATCGGGGCGGCGGGTTCGGCTTCGGGACCGATGAGGACGCTGCCGCCCACGACGAACGCGACGCCGGCGACGATGCCGGCCCGACCGGGGACGAAGCCGGATCGGCTCAGACTGTGGCCGCCGGTGACGAACCGTCGAGTTCTCCGCCGCCGCATCCCGGCGGGCCCAGAGCGGTGCCGATGTCGGCAGAGGACGAGCGAGCGGCCCTCTGGCAAGGTGTGGTGACACCACGATCGCCGGCCGAGCCGCCGGCGTCCCATGCCGAGAAGGCCGATCGCACCCCGGTGCCCCCGGCGCAGCCGACCGGCGATTCACCCACCGTCGACTCACCGAACGTTGACTCGACGGTTGATTCTCCGACAACGGCCGAACGGGGTTACGCCGACTATCTGCGATCCGTGGGCGCCGCCGACATCGTCGATACGCCGAAGCCTGCTGATGTGCCGGCACCGCCGGCACCGGGTTCGGTTCCCACCTCATCGTCGTCCGGTGCGACGGACCCCGCGGTGACACGAGCGCAACCGCAGGCGACCTCCGACGCCGACGCTGATCGTGAGGATCCGCCCCCGCCCCGTACGATCGATCCGCTCGATCCGAATTGGCGTCCGCCACTGTCCTGAGCGACAGCGGGCGCTTGGCAGCGGGGCCCGAAAACGATTTGGTTGTCGGCCGCCCTCGGCGGCTACACTGAGTGCTGCGTTGATCCGGCCATCACCGGGGAGCACCTGGAAGAACGGGGTACGGCCGGGCCCACCCGGTCCGGCAATGTCCGCCCTCAGTAGAACCAGGCGGGTTGGCCCGTCACAGCCTTGTTGATCCGCGACGGTCGCCCATCGGCGGTCCCGCGGGTGCCGAGTGGCATCGGTGTCTGCCGATGCAAGCGGGGTGGTACCGCGCAGATGATGCGTCCCCGTGCCGAATGAGCAGTGATGGCACGAGGAGCCCTTCGTATGAGCGACGCCAGTTCGTCCCCCGACACCCACGTGTACCCCGTCGTCGACATGACCGACGGCGAGCGTGGAGCACCGTCGTTCCCCACGGTCGAAGAACGGGTCCTGGCCTACTGGGATGCCGACGACACCTTCCGTGCGTCGATCGCCAACCGCGCCGACGCCCCGGAGTTCGTCTTCTACGACGGTCCGCCGTTCGCCAACGGCCTGCCCCACTACGGGCATCTGCTGACCGGCTACGTCAAGGATGTGGTACCGCGGTACCAGACGATGCTCGGCAAGAAGGTGGAGCGCCGCTTCGGCTGGGACACCCACGGTCTACCCGCCGAACTCGAGGCCGAACGCCAACTCGGGATCACCGACAAGTCGGAGATCGAGACCATGGGCGTCGAGAAGTTCAACGACTACTGCCGCGATTCGGTGCTGCGCTACACCGGTGAATGGCGCGACTACGTGACCCGGCAGGCCCGCTGGGTGGACTTCGACAACGATTACAAGACCCTCGACATCGACTTCATGGAGTCGGTCATGTGGGCCTTCCGGCGGCTGTGGGACAAGGGCCTGATCTATCAGGGTCATCGCGTGCTGCCGTACTCCTGGTACGAGCAGACACCGCTGAGCAATCAGGAATCCAAGCTCGACGACGCCTACCGGATGCGTCAGGACCCGGCGGTCACCGTGCGCATGCCGCTGGTCGTCCCCGACGGTCCGCACACCGAACTCGACGGCGTGAACGCCCTCATCTGGACGACCACCCCGTGGACACTGCCGAGCAACCTCGCCATCGCCGTCAACCCGGATGTCACCTACGTCCACCTCAGGGCGGCCGACGGGCAGGAATACCTGCTCGCCGAGGCGCTGGTGGGTGCCTCCGCCAAGGAGTTCGGTGATTCCGAGACCCTGGGCACCTACCGGGGCGCCGACCTCGCCGATCTGCACTACACGCCGCCGTTCGACTTCTTCGCCGGCCATCCGAATGCGCACCGGATCCTGTTGGGTGACTACGTCACCACCGACAGCGGCACCGGAATCGTGCATCTGGCACCGGCTTTCGGTGAAGAGGACATGGAACTGGCCACCGCCAACGGCATCGAGGTGGTGCAGCCACTGGATCCGGGTGGCCGATTCACCGCGCAGGTGCCACCGTACGAAGGCCTGATGGTCTTCGATGCGAATCCGGTGATCATCAAAGACCTCAAGGGTGTGGGCAAGATCCTGCGGCACGAGACGATCGAGCACTCCTATCCGCATTCGTGGCGATCGGGAAAGCCGTTGATCTACATGGCCGTTCCGTCGTGGTTCGTGGCCGTGGCGCCGATCAAGGAGCGGATGCTCGAGCTCAACAAGCAGATCACCTGGGCGCCCGAACACATCCGGGACGGTCAGTTCGGCAAGTGGCTCGAGGGTGCGCGGGACTGGAACATCAGCCGAAATCGCTTCTGGGGTGCGCCGATCCCGGTCTGGGTGTCGGACAATCCGGAGTATCCGCGGACCGATGTCTACGGCTCACTCGACGAGCTCGAGCGGGATTTCGGGGTGCGACCGGACAATCTGCATCGTCCCTACATCGACGAGCTGACCCGGCCCAATCCCGATGATCCGACCGGTACCTCGGTGATGCGCCGCGTCCCCGAGGTACTCGACTGCTGGTTCGAGTCCGGGTCGATGCCGTATGCGCAGGTGCACTACCCGTTCCAGAACGCCGACTGGTTCGACGGTGACGCCGATTCCGGTGTGCTGCCGCACAATCCGGGTGACTTCATCGTCGAGTACAACGGTCAGACCCGCGGCTGGTTCTACAACCTGCACGTACTGGCGACGGCCCTGTTCGACCGGCCCGCATTCAAGAGCGTGATCGCGCACGGCATCGTGCTCGGCGACGACGGCCAGAAGATGAGCAAGTCCAAGCGCAACTACCCCGACGTCAACGAGGTCTTCGACCGCGATGGCTCCGATGCGATGCGCTGGTTCCTGATGGCCTCGCCGGTGCTGCGGGGCGGCAACCTGGTGGTCACCGAGAAGGGAATCCGCGAGGGAGTCCGTCAGGCGCTGCTGCCGCTGTGGAATGCCTACAGTTTCCTGCAGCTCTACGCCGAGCGGCCGGCCACCTGGCGGACCGACTCGACCAACGTGCTCGACCGGTACATCCTGGCCAAGCTGGCGGTCACCCGCGACGACATGACCACGGCGCTCGACACCTATGACATCGCCGGGGCATGTGAGTCGTTCCGCGAGTTCGTCGAGTCGCTGACCAACTGGTACGTCCGTCGGTCCCGGGCGCGGTTCTGGGCGGGACAGGACGCCGATGCGGACGCCTTCGACACGCTGTACACGGTGCTCGAGGTGGCCTCCCGGCTGGCGGCGCCGCTGCTGCCGCTGGCCACCGAGGCGATCTGGCGCGGGCTGACCGGCGGACGGTCGGTGCACCTCACCGACTGGCCGAGTGCCGACGAACTGCCCGGCGACACCGCGTTGGTGTCGGCGATGGACGAGGTGCAGGCGGTGTGTTCGACGGCGTCGAGTATCCGCAAGGCCAACCAGCTCCGGGTGCGACTTCCGTTGCCGGGGTTGACGATCGCGTCGCCGACGGCCGAGCAACTCACCCCGTTCACCGACCTCATCGCCGACGAGATGAATGTGAAGTCGGTGCAGTTGTCCACCGACGCCGACGCCTATGGGCGCCACGAGCTGGTGGTGAACGCCCGCGCGGCCGGACCCCGTTTGGGCAAGGATGTGCAGCGGGTGATCAAGGCGGTCAAGGCGGGCAACTGGACCGTGTCGTCGGCCGCCGATGGCACCGAGGTGGTCTCGGCCGACGGGATCGATCTGCAGCCCGGTGAGTACACGCGCAAATTGGTTGCGGTGGAGCCGGATTCGACGGCCGAGCTGCCCGGCGGCGGTGGCCTGGTCGTCCTCGACACCGCGGTGACCGAGGAACTCGAATCCGAGGGCTGGGCCAAGGACCGCGTGCGGGAACTGCAGGATGCGCGAAAGACGTTGGGACTCGACGTCTCCGACCGCATCGAGATCCGTCTGGTGGTACCCGCCGGGCGCGCCGAATGGGCCCGGCGTCATGCCGAGCTGATCGCCGGTGAGGTTCTCGCGGTCCGCTTCGACGTCGACGTCGACGGTGCTGCCGGAGCGATCGCACTCGGCGACGGCGTCAGCGCCGATGTGGTGAAGGCGCCCGCCGGAAGCTGAGCGCCGGCACGGTCGGTGACAGCGCTCACGCACACGTTGACAGCGCTCTGAATTTCACTGACAGCGCTTCGCCAAGCGCTGTCAACGTCGGGTAGAGCGCTGTCAACGTGGTGTCGAGCGCTGTCACCGTGGATGGGGTTGGACGTCGGGTTCGCGATCAGATGTCGATCGCCGCAAGCATGTGCTCCAAAGCCGTGATGCGCTGACGGCAGTATTCCTCGAGTGCCGGGTCGGCGACGGCATCGGGGGTGAGGCGTTCGACGGGGATGGAGGCGACTGCTGCCGCGAGGGCGAGTTGGATGCGGTGGGCGCGGGTGAGATCGGGCAGTGTGATCCGCACGCCGCCGTCGGCGAGTCCGGCTCGGTAGGCGGGCAGGCACAGATCCTGGAGTTCGCCGAGGCGCGCGCCGGGCATCCGTCCGAGGTCGATCTCGCTGATGACGAGTTGGGAGAGATCGAAGCCCACCCGATTGCGGCCGAAGAACGCCCAGTCGATGACGATGAACCCGGAGCCGTCCACGGAACGCAGGATGTTGTTGGGACATGCGTCGCCGTGTGCGACGAGGAGCGGGAGCGACTCGATCTCGGTCAGCAGGGTCGGCACCTGCTCGATGAACGCGTCGAGCCGACGGCGCAGAGCCGGCGTCACCGTTCGGAGCAGCGCCGGGTGTGACCACACCGATCCCTCGTCGAACGCCGCGAGATACATCCCGCACAGCTTGATCTGCCAGTACACCCGGGCCTGATGCGGACCGGTCGGGTGTCCGATGGCGTCGGCGATGTGACCGATCGGGTCCGCACCGGCGAATCGTCCGAGCATCCGGGCGGCGTCGCGGTAGTCGGTTGCCGACCACGGACCCGGGACATGGTCGACCCGTTCCAGCCAGATGGCGGCGGATTCGTCGTCGAGATCGATGACGGCCGGGCATCGAGCCTGTCGCATGCCCTCGGGGAGCGACGACGACATGGGCGAGCGGTATACGTCGGGCTCGACACGCCAGGGCAATGCGTCCATCAGGACCGCCCGGTGTTCGGGCGGTATTGCCGCCAGCATCGGAGACCGTGCCACGGATCGGGCGACCTTGCGGACGAGGCGGTGGGTGCCGGCGTCGGTGCGCACGCGAACCTCGGCGCGTTCGCCGGTGGTCAGTGTCGACAGCGGGTAATCGACGTCGGCGACCGAGGTCTCACGGATCTCGCCGGGCACAACGGCGCGGATCTCCTCGAGCCAGGGCGCGGGGGAAGGCTCTTGTGGCGACGCGCTCATCGGCTACCCTTTGGTCAAGCTACTTTACTAGAAAGGTAAGTAGATTGACCAATTCTGTCAAGGGGATGTCCGCAGCCGGGCCGGGTCCGCACGTGGCGATGCTGCTGGGACTCGCCCTGGCGCGGGTACGCGCAGGGGTGGTCCCCGAGGAGTGGGACGGCCTGCGCGTCTCGCACTTTCGCGTCCTCGAGGCGGTCGCCGACGGAGCCGGGCGGACCGTCGACCTGGCGCAGGTTCTCGGAATGACCAAGCAGGGCGCCGGTCAGCACGTCGCCTTCCTGGTCGACGGCGGGTTCCTCGCGGTCGGCCACGATCCGGGCGATCGACGCGTGCGGCGGATCTCGGTGACCGCGCGAGGCGAGGACCTGATCGGGCGACTTCGGGTGTATCTGTCGGCGGTCGAACGCACATGGGCCGCCGAGGTGGGACCCCACGACTACGAGGTGTTCCGTCGGGTCCTGGCCCGGATTGCACACGGCGAGGATCTCTACTCCGCGTGATCGGGTAACACGCGCGGGTCGGGAGTCGGTCGGTCCCGACGCAGGATCGCCGACAGGACGGCGTCGACCTGTGCGCCGAACAACTGCTCCGGCGCGGCGAAGGTGTCGGTGCCGTACTGGCCGAAGACCTCCAGCGAGGTCGCGCCGATCACGGTGGACCACAACAGTGTTCCGGCCAGCAGGACGCCGTCGGGCAGGGTGCTGGCGAACTCGGTGCGGATGGCGTCGAGGTCGGTCGACAGTTCGGCGGGCAGCGAGGTCCGGCGATCGGTGGTCCGTCCGGCGGCATGTGCGTCGGCGAGTTCGGCGAGCAGGCGGGCGATCACCCTGGTGCCGGGCGCGACGGTGCGGTCGGCGGGGGCGGCGTAGCCGGGTACCGGGCTGCCGTACAGCAGTGCCCACCGGGCCGGGTCGTTGATCGCCCAGGAACGAATCGCGTTGGCGACGGCCAGGATTCGGACGTAGGAATCCGCCGGTTCGGCGGCATCGGCGGCGGCGTCGACCGCCTCGCCGAGGTCGGTGTACCCCTCGACGAGCAGCAGCGTCAGCAGTTCGTCGCGACTGGGCACATAGCGATAGACCGCCGAGGAGACCACGCCGAGTTCCCGGGCGATCGCACGCAGCGAGAGTCCCGCGGCTCCGTGGGTGCGCAGATGCTCACGCCCGAGCCGCAGGATCTCGGACTCCATGACCTGTCGATTCTGTGCACGGGAACGCGATGTGGTCGCGCGGGACGGGGGAGTGTCGGCAGGGGGCATGGCGACCATCGTGCCATGAATGAGAGCGGTGCTCTTGATTTTCTGGCCGGGATGGCGGATTCTGAATTAGAGAGCACCGCTCTCGATTCCGCCTCAACGAAAGGGCCGACATGTCCGACACCCACTACCGCGCACCGCAGGGTCTCGATGTCCGCTTCAACGCCATCGTCCGATGGCTCGCCGATCGCGGCGTGAATCTGGCCGGCGCGCAAACCCTGACCGTCCTCGGACGGAAGACCGGCACACCGCAGCGAATCCCGGTCAACCCGTTGACCATCGACGGCGCCCAGTACCTGGTCTCGGTGCGGGGTCAGACCCAGTGGGTGCGCAACGTGCGGGTCAACGGGGCGGTCGAGTTGCGTCGCGGTCGTCGCACTCGTGCCGCCCACCTCACCGAGGTGCCCGATTCCGCGCGCCCGGCGATCATCCGCCGCTACCTGGACAAGTGGGGCTGGGAAGTCGGCCGCTTCCTGCCCGACGGAGTCGGCGTCGACGCCACCGCCGATCAGATCCGCGCCCACGCCCACCAGATCCCGGTCTTCGTCGTCGGGTGACCCGCGCGGCGAGTGCCCCGTCCGGTACTGCCTACGCTGGTGAGGTGTCCGATCGATCCGCTCCCTCCGGAGAGGGGGAACGCAGTGCCCGCTGGGTGATGCACCTGGACATGGACGCCTTCTTCGCCTCGGTGGAACAACTCACCCGGCCCACCCTCGCCGGGCGACCCGTCCTCGTCGGCGGTACCGGCGGCCGCGGAGTCGTGGCCGGCGCGAGCTACGCCGCCCGTGCCTACGGCGCACGATCGGCGATGCCCATGCATCAGGCGCGGCGACTGGTCGGCGCGACCGCGGTGGTGTTGCCGCCACGCGGCAGCGTCTACCGCGCGGTGAGCGAACGCATCTTCGCGATCGTCCGCGAATCGGTGGGTGTGATCGAGATGCTGTCCTTCGACGAGGCGTTCGCCGAACCGTCCGAGCTCAGTGGCGAAAGTGGTGCCACCGCACAGGAGTTCGCGGAGTCCATCCGGCGCCGCATCCGGGATGAGGTGGGACTGGCGGCCTCGGTCGGCTTCGGGTCGGGCAAGCAGATCGCCAAGATCGCATCGGGGATGGCCAAACCCGACGGGGTGATGGTCATCGGACCATCCGGGGAACTCGACTTCCTGCACGCACTTCCGGTGCGCAAACTCTGGGGGATCGGCCCGGTATCCGGAGACCGATTGGCGCGCTTGGGGATTGCCACCATCGGTGACTTCGCGGCACTGTCCGAGGTGGAGGTGGCCTCGGTGCTCGGGTCGACCGTCGGGCCGGCGCTGCATCGCCTGGCCCAGGGCATCGACGACCGCCCCGTCACCGAACGTGCCGCGGCGAAACAGATCTCGGCGGAATCGACATTCGCCGACGACATCGTGACCCTGCCCGCCCTGCGGCCGGCGATCGCCCGCGCGGCCGCCGACGCCCATCGGCGGCTCGTCGCGGACGGTCGCGGGGCCCGCACTGTGGTCCTGAAACTCAAACGCTCCGACATGTCCGTCCTCACCCGCAGTTCCACCCTTCCCGCCGCCACCAGCGACCTCGACGCGCTGGTCGCCATCGCTCAGCGACTGGCCCTCGATCCGGAGGCAATCGGCCCGATCCGGCTCGTCGGCGTCGGGTACTCGGGACTGAGCGACATCGAGCAGTACGCACTCTTCGGCGACGCGGCGGTCACGGCCGGCGCAATCAGTTCTGCCCACCTCGATCCGGGCGACACCCCTGTGGTCGATCCCGATTCAGTCGAGCCCGACTCGGGTGACATCGATCCGGTGCACACCGATTCCCTCGACCTCGACGTCCCCGCCGGGAACCGCACGAGCGCGAATCCGTCCGGGGCGCACCACCATTGGGCTACCGGCCGCGACGTGGTGCACCCCGAGTACGGGCACGGGTGGGTGCAGGGTGCCGGTCACGGGGTGGTGACGGTGCGCTTCGAGACGCGGGCCACCGGACCCGGACCGGTCCGCACGTTCACCGAGTCGGACGCGAACCTGCAACCGGCCGATCCGCTCGACAGCCTCGCGTGGCCGTCGACGGCGACTCAGGCCGGCCAGTCACGCGGTTCGGATGCCGAGAAGAAGTCGGCCACCTCGTCCTGATCGCAGCCGGTGCCGAGCAGTGCCAACAGCGCCATCCGGGCCTGCGGCGGACGAAGCCACCGGGAGACGATCGCGCCCGCCCGCTCCAGATCGACGGCGCCGCCACCGCCGCCATAGGTGGGGACGACCGGGCCGAACGGAACCCGGGTGGACACGACGACGACCACGCCGCGTCGACGCGCCAGATCCACCTCGGCCGTGATGTCGGGATGGGTGTTGCCCGAACCGGTCCCGGCCAACACGATGCCGCCCGCATGCTGCGCGACGGCCGCGGCGATGATGCCGGGGGAGACACCCGGATACAGGCTGTAGGTGTCCACCCGCGCCAACCGGCCACTCGGCACCGGACCGGTCAGCAGCGGTCGTGGCAACCCGTCATGCACCGAGTCGAACGCATCGAGGTCGACCGTGGACGCCTTGAACGCACCACGCGCCGCGACGAGCTGCCCACCGAGGAGGATGGAGACCCCGTGACCGCGGCTCGCCGGGTCCGCCGCGTGGCCCAACGCCGCGGCAATGTTCTCCGGGCCGTCGGAATCCGGGGAATCGGCCGGATACTGGGCGCCGGTGAAGACCACCGGCCGCGGATCGGCCGCGAACAGGTCGGCGAGGAAGGCGGTTTCCTCCATCGTGTCGGTGCCGTGGGTGACCACCACGCCGTCCACCGCGTCGTCGGCGAGGGCATCGGCGATGGCCGAGACGATCCGGAACTGATCGGCCGGGGTCAGTGCCGAGGAGTCCTTCGCCATCAGGTCGACGGCGACCACGTCGACGGCACTCACCAGCGGTTCCGGGACCGCGTCGGCGTCATCGCCGACGGTGCCCGGCACCTCGGCGACACCCATCAGATCATCGGCCGACAACGTCGGCACGGCCCCGTCGGCCGTCGTCTGCGAGGCGACCGTGCCGCCGGTGGTGATCAGGACGATGCGGGCGCGGGCCTGCGAAGGTGCCATGGATCACAAGGTTCCCCGGAACCTCCGGGTGGCGTCAACCGTTGCGGGGTGGAGTCGAGGACCGACCTCGATGCGGGGCGGCGGTCGGTGACCGGTGACGCCGGATTGGGCCGGGGTTGGCGCTCATGCCCGATCTTGTTTGGCATAGTGGGGAGAACTCGTCGCGGCGCGCGGGGCGGGGAGTCCCGGCGCCGTGCATCCGAACCGATGCCCAGACCCGAAGACCAGTGAGGGAGTTCGTTGAAGTTTCCGAAGTTCGTAGGTGCGGTCATGATCGCCGCCGCGGTCACCGCCGGCCTCACCGCCTGTGGCGGCGATGACGGTTCCGATGACATCCCCACCATTCCCGCGACCAGCAGTTCGACGGCGTCCGACGGCAGCGACGTCACCAATCCGGATTCGCCGCCGTCGGTGGCGACGCTGAACCAGATGCTCGACACGGCACTCGACCCGCAGGTGCCGAACGCGCAGAAGGTCGTCCTCGTCCAGAATTCGGAGAAGGACCCGTCCGTCTTCGACAAGCTGGTCGAGGCCCGCCAGCAGAACCAGGACGTCACCTACACCCTCAAGGGCCCGGTCACCGTCGACGGACCCAACCGCGCGACGGTGCGCGCGACCGTGAAACTGCCCGACCAGGCACCCCAGGACATCGATGCCCAGATCGTCTACGACAACGGTCGCTGGAAGCTGGCGTCGAGCTTCGTCTGCCCGCTGATCACCAACAACGGTGTCACCAGCGCGATGTGCCCGTCGACGAGCACCCGCCGCACCACCACCAGCCGCGCACCCAACTGACAGGGCACCCAACTGACAGCGCGGCCCCGACCGACGACGATGGCCACCGATCCCTCCGGATCGGTGGCCATCGTCGTATGCCCGCCAGGCGTGGCCCAGGGGGCCGTGCCGACGTCGTCAGGGCGACTTCCAGCCCATGGTGAACCCGAAGGTCTGCAGCAGCGGCTGATTCACGTCGGCGCCGACCAGCTCGCGCGCCCCGCGATACTCGGCCGTTCCCGCGACGGGCAGCCCGCGGGTCAGATCGATCGTCACCTCGCCGGAACCGGTGTAGGAATACCGTTCGATGGTCAGCGTCGCATCGCCGCCGGGAATGGTGAACACCGAATTGACCGGTGACTCGTCGGCGGTGAAGGACACCGTCAGACGGTCACCCTCCCACCGCGTCAGCCGCGCCTCGACGGTCTGCACGACGGTCGCCGCCGAGGACAGGGTGCGTTCGGTGCGCCACGTGGCGCCGACACCGATGGGATCGGCGGGCAGTGTGATCGCGTTCTGCAACGACTGCACCAGCGACTGTTCGACGGCGCGTCGCGCCGATTCCGACGATGGATCGGTCGGGGCCAGACGCAACGACAGCGGGGCCAGACCGGGACCGACACCGATCTCGGCGACGCTGCCGGCGACCGGCGGCAACTGACCGCCGAGTTCCGGCTGCGCCGACGTCGGGGCGCCGAGCACCGCGGTCAGCCGATCGGGTGCGTCGCACCCGAAGCGCACCGTCAGCGGTGTGTCGAGGGACTGCGTCGTCTGTGCCGTCGTCGACGACTCGGTGGAGGTGGTCGAGAGGGTGACCTGCTGCGCCGAGGCGAGGTCGGGGGCCGCGCTCGCGGCGCGGAGGGGCCCGGTGCCCGGCGAGGTGAGTGTCACCGATGCCGACGGGATCGGGATCTGCGTCGCCATACTCGCCGCGGTGGCCGCCGACACGCATGGCCCGCTCGGCACCGCCGGGGTCGCCGACGCCGGGGTGTCGGTGTCGGAGCCACACGCGGCGAGGAGCAGACCGCACGTCGCGGCGCAGGCGGCGACCATCGACGAGCGCGTGCGGAGGGATACCGATCGATGGCGGGACACCGGCTGATGGCGCGTCGATGACGCGGTGGAATCGGACGTCAGGGACACGGCAGTCAGCGTATTGCACGCATCAGGGATGATGGTCGGGTGGATGAAGCAGCGCGTGAGGAGCCCTCGGCGAACAGACAGGAGGCGGGCGGACAGGAGATCGACGCACCCGAGGTCACCGCGTCGTCGGATGACGGCGCCGACGATCCGGGGAGCGGCACTCCTGCGGCGACCGGGCCGACCGAGCCGACACGTGGTGGCCGGGTCCTCGGCATTCTCGCCGTGATCGCCGGCTGCGTCATCGCCCTGGACATCCTGACCAAGACACTCGCGGTGTCGCTGCTCACCCCGGGTGACCCGGTGTCGATCATCGGTGACGTCGTCACCCTGCGCCTGGTCCGCAACAGCGGTGCGGCCTTCTCGATGGCGTCCGGCTACACCTGGGTGCTCACCGTCGTCGCGCTGGTGGTGGTCGTGGTGATCATCCGCTACAGCAGCCGACTCCGCTCGGGCTGGTGGATGCTCGGACTCGGGCTGGTCCTCGGGGGTGCGATGGGCAACCTGATCGACCGCATCTTCCGGGCCCCCGGACCGCTGCGCGGCCACGTCGTCGACTTCGTCTCGGTGGGCTGGTGGCCGGTGTTCAACGTCGCCGACTCCGCGGTCGTCTGCGGCGCGATCCTGCTGGTGGTCCTGTCGTTGCTGGGATTCGACTACGACGGCTCACGATCCGGCTGGGCGGCGCGCCATGGCGACACCGACGGCGACGGCACCGAGGGCGGCACCGAGGATCGGCGGGCCACCGATGCGTGAGTCACGGACCCTCCCGATTCCCGACGGCGTGGCCGGCATGCGCACCGACGCCGGGGTGGCCCGCATCCTCGGACTCTCGCGTACCGTCGCCGGGCGTCTCGCCGACGACGGTGACATCACCGTCGACGGTGTCGCGGTCGGCAAGTCGCACAAGCTGACCGCGGGCAGCCTGCTCGACGTGCTGTTGCCCGAACCCGCCGAACCGCTGCGGGTGGAGCCGACCCCCGTCGAGGATCTCGAGGTCATCTACCACGATTCCGACATCATCGTCGTCGACAAGCCGGTCGGGGTGGCCGCGCATCCCTCACTGGGCTGGAGCGGACCCACCGTCGTCGGTGCCCTCGAGGCCGCCGGATTCCGGATCTCCACCTCCGGTGCCGCCGAACGCCAGGGCATCGTGTCCCGGCTCGACGTCGGCACCTCCGGATTGATGGTCGTCGCCGTCTCCGAACGGGCCTATTCGCTGCTCAAACGGGCGTTCCGGGACCGGGAGGTGGACAAGGGGTATCACGCGCTGGTCCAGGGGCACCTCGATCCGCCGGAGGGCACCATCGACGCCCCGATCGGCCGCCACCGCGGCAACGACTGGAAGTTCGCCGTCACCGCGGCCGGCAAGCCCAGCATCACCCACTACGACACCATCGAGATGTTCGCGGCCGCATCGCTGCTCGACATCCATCTCGAGACCGGACGCACCCACCAGATCCGGGTGCACGTCTCGGCGCTGCACCATCCGTGCTGCGGCGACCTCACCTACGGCGCCGACCCGACCCTGGCCGCCCGGCTCGGGCTGGAGCGTCAGTGGTTGCATGCCCGGTCGCTGGGCTTCGCGCATCCCGCGGACGGTCGGTATGTCGAGTTCACCAGTCCGTATCCGGCCGACCTGCAGCACGCCCTGGACGTGCTGCGGGCCGGCTGAGGCCACGCTCCGGATTCGACGCTCCGGGTTCGACACTCGGGTACGACGCCCGGGTACGACACGCCGGGCACGACACACCGGGCCCGACACACGCGTGATCGCCTCACCAGCCACATGCGGCGTGCCCGGCGTCGGCTGTCGGTGGTTGCGCCTACAGTTGGTGACGCCCCATCCGACCAGTCGAGAAACACCGAGGTGAGAAGCGTCCCGTGGCCGACTCGTTTGTTCACCTGCACAACCACACCGAGTACTCCATGCTCGACGGTGCCGCGAAGGTGGCGCCGCTGTTCGCCGAGGCCAAACGCCTCGGGATGACCGCCATCGGCATGACCGACCACGGCAACATGTTCGGCGCCAGCGAGTTCTACAACACCGCGATCAAGAACGACATCAAGCCGATCATCGGCATCGAGGCCTACATCGCGCCGGAGTCCCGGTTCACCACCAAGCGGGTGCAATGGGGGACGCGCGACCAGAAGGGTGACGACGTCTCCGGTTCGGGCGCATACACCCACATGACGATGGTCGCCGAGAACTCGACCGGATTGCGGAACCTGTTCAAGCTCAGTTCGCTGGCCTCCATCGAGGGTCAACTCGGCAAATGGGCGCGTATGGACGACGAGATCATCGCCCGATACGCCGAGGGAATCATCGCCACCACCGGATGCCCGTCCGGTGAGGTGCAGACCCGGCTGCGACTCGGCCATGACCGAGAGGCACTCGAGGCCGCGGCCAAGTGGCAGGAGATCTTCGGCAAGGAGAACTTCTATCTCGAGCTCATGGAGCACGGTCTGGAGATCGAGCGCCGGGTTCGCGAGGGACTGCTCGAGATCGGCCGTAAGCTCGGCATCAAGCCCATCGTCACCAACGACTGCCACTACGTCACCAAGGATCATGCGGCCAGCCACGAGGCGCTGCTGTGCGTGCAGACCGGCAAGACCCTCTCCGACCCGACCCGCTTCAAGTTCGACGGCGACGGCTACTACCTCAAATCGGCCGACGAGATGCGCGCGCAATGGGATTCGGTGGTCCCGGGTGCCTGTGACAACACCCTCGAGATCGGCGAGCGCGTGCAGAGCTACGCCGAGGTCTTCACCCACCATGACCGGATGCCCATCTTCCCGGTACCCGACGGCGAGACCCAGCAGACCTGGCTTCGCAAGGAAGTCGCCACCGGCCTCGCCGAGCGTCGTTTCCCGGGGACCGAGGTCCCCGAGGAGTATCAGCGGCGTGCGAACTACGAACTCGACGTCATCATCCAGATGGGCTTCCCGGCCTACTTCCTGGTGGTCGGCGACCTGATCCGGCACGCGCAGGAGGTCGGCATCCGCGTCGGTCCCGGTCGTGGGTCGGCGGCCGGGTCGCTCGTCGCATGGGCACTGGGCATCACCAACATCGATCCGATCCCGCACGGACTGCTGTTCGAGCGATTCCTCAACCCCGAGCGCGTGTCGATGCCCGACATCGACATCGACTTCGACGACCGCCGCCGCGGTGAGATGGTGCGCTATGCCACCGACCGGTGGGGCAGTGACAAGGTGGCCCAGGTCATCACCTTCGGCACCATCAAGACCAAGGCCGCCATCAAGGACTCGGCCAGGGTCCAGTTCGGGCAGCCGGGGTTCGCCATCGCCGACCGCATCACCAAGGCGCTGCCGCCGCCCATCATGGCCAAGGACATCCCGGTCTGGGGTATCACCAATCCCGAACACGAGCGGTTCAACGAGGCCACCGAGGTCCGCACGCTCATCGAGACCGACCCGGACGTCAAGAAGATCTACGACACCGCACTGGGTCTGGAGGGTCTGATCCGCAACGCGGGCGTGCACGCCTGCGCGGTGATCATGTCCTCCGAACCGCTCACCGACGCGATCCCGGTGTGGAAACGTGCGCAGGACGGCGCCATCATCACCGGGTGGGATTACCCGTCGTGCGAGGCCATCGGCCTGCTGAAGATGGACTTCCTCGGGCTGCGCAACCTCACCGTCATCGGTGACGCGCTGGAGAACATCACCCTCAACCGCGGTATCGACCTCGACCTCGACACCCTGCCGCTCGAAGATCCCAAGACCTACGAACTGCTCGCCCGCGGCGACACCCTCGGCGTGTTCCAGCTCGACGGCGCGGCCATGCGGGAACTGCTGAAGATGATGCAGCCCACCGGGTTCGAGGACATCGTCGCGGTGCTCGCGCTGTACCGGCCCGGCCCGATGGGCGTCAACGCGCACACCGACTACGCCAAGCGCAAGAACGGTCTGCAGGAGATCCGGCCGATCCATCCCGAGCTCGAGGAACCGCTCAAGGAGATCCTCGCCGAGACCTACGGCCTGATCGTCTACCAAGAGCAGATCATGCAGATCGCGCAGAAGGTGGCCGGCTACTCGCTCGGACAGGCCGACCTGCTGCGCCGCGCGATGGGCAAGAAGAAGAAGGAGATCCTCGACGAGGCCTACGACGGTTTCGCCGACGGGATGCGCGACAACGGGTTCTCCCAGGCCGCGATCACCGCGCTGTGGGACACGGTGTTGCCGTTCGCCGGGTACGCCTTCAACAAGTCGCACGCCGCCGGCTACGGTCTGGTGTCGTTCTGGACCGCCTACCTCAAGGCCAACTATCCCGCCGAGTACATGGCGGGTCTGCTCACCTCGGTCGGCGACGACAAGGACAAGGCGGCCATCTACCTCGCCGACTGCCGCAAACTCGGCATCACGGTGTTGCCGCCGGACGTCAACGAGTCGCAACGCAACTTCGCCGCCGTCGGCACCGACATCCGCTTCGGTCTGGCCGCCATCCGCAACGTCGGCTCCGGCGTCGTGTCGTCGATCCTGGCGGCCCGTGAGGAGAAGGGGAAGTTCACCAGCTTCTCCGACTACCTCAACAAGATCGACGTCACCGCTTGCAACAAGAAGGTCTCCGAGTCGCTGATCAAGGCCGGCGCCTTCGACTCGCTCGAGCATCCGCGCAAGGGTCTGTTCCTGATTCACGCCGAGGCCGTGGAATCGGTGATCGGCACCAAGAAGGCCGAGGCGATCGGGCAGTTCGATCTCTTCGGCGGAGGCGACGACGACGCGTCCGATTCTCTTGCCGAGGTGTTCGCGGTCAAGGTGCCCGATCAGGAGTGGGACACCAAACACAAACTCACCCTCGAGCGGGAGATGTTGGGGCTCTACGTCTCCGGGCATCCCCTCGCGGGCGTCGAACACGCGATCGCCGCGCAGACCGACACCTCGATCACGCAGTTGCTCGAGGGCAACGTCGGCGACGGCGCGCAGATCACGATCGGCGGCATCATCTCCGCGGTCACCCGCCGGGTGAACAAGAAGGGTGAGCCGTGGGCCGCGGTCACCCTCGAGGACATGGTCGGTGGTGTCGAGGTCTACTTCTTCCCGCGGGCGTTCGCGGCGTACGGAATGGACATCGCACCGGACAACATCGTGCTCATCAGGGCGCGGGTCAACCAGCGTGACGATTCGACGATGATCAGCGCCAATGATCTCGCCGTTCCCGATCTCGCCGCCGCCGGGGCGTCGAAGCCGGTGGCCCTGACCCTGCCCGCGCGGATGTGCACCCCGGACCGGGTGGCCGCGCTCAAGCAGGTGCTGACCCGGCATCCCGGGACCGCGGATGTGCACGTCACCCTGGTCAGCGACGAGCGGTCCACGCTGCTGCGCCTCACCGAGTCGTTGCGGGTGACGCCGAGTTCGGCGCTGATGGGTGATCTGAAGGCACTGCTCGGTCCCAGCTGCCTGGGTCAGTAGCCGACCGGCGCGGTGGCCGCGCGCTGATTACCCTCATCAGATGCCCGGTCACATCATCGTGCACGGCGACGACGCGCTGAGTGTCCGCATCGCCGAGGAGATCTCGAGCAGCGGCGTACGCGTCGTCACCGTGGCGACCCCGGCGGATCTGTCCACCGCCGACGTCGCCACGGCCCTGGCGGTGGTGTGCGCCGGATCCGACGACGCGGTCAATCTGGAGTTCGCGCTGCTGGCCCGGCAGCACAGCACGACGGCGCGCGTCGTGGTGAACATGTCCAATCAGGTGTTGCGCGAGGCGGTGACGGCGGGCAACGGACCAGGCGCGGTGCTCGACGTGGCCGAACTCGCCGCGCCGTCGGTCGTCGAGGCATGCCTGTCGCGGACCACCCACTCCATCTCCGTCGCCGGCACCGAGTTCATCATGGCCGTCACCGACGCACCCTCCGCCGGTACGCTGCGTGACCTGTACGGCGACCTGGCCCCGGTGGCGGTGATCGCCGGCGGGGACGACGCCGCGGAGAGCGTGGTGTGTTGCCCGGGTCGCGATCTCGACGTCGGCGTCGGCGATCGTGTGGCCGTCATCGGAACCTCGGACGATCTCGCGGTCGCCGGGATCGCATGGGAAAGACCGAATCCGGCCCGTCGGCGGCGACCGCCGTTGCCGGTGCGCGGGGTCGGCGCGCTGCGCGGTTTCCTCGAGGATGTGAATCCGAACCTGTTCCGCGCACTCGGGGCGTCGTTCACACTGCTGCTGGGAGCCACCCTGCTCTTGCGTTTCACCTATCACAAACCGGGGATGAGCTTTGTCGACGCGCTGTACTTCTCCACCGAGACCATCGCGACCGTCGGCTACGGCGACTTCAGTTTCGTCGATCAGCCGGTCTGGCTGCGGCTGTTCTCCATCTGCCTGATGTTTGCCGGTGTGACCACGACCGCGGTCCTGATGGCCTTCGTCGCCGACGTCCTGCTGTCACGGCGCATCGGGCAATCCGCGGGCAAACGTCGCGCCCGGGAGATGCGCGAGCACGTCATCGTCGTGGGTCTGGGCTCCTTCGGCATCCGGGTGGCGACCGATCTGCGCGCGGCCGGCCACGATGTGGTCGCGATCGAGTCGAGCACCGACAATCGCTTCCTGGCGACCGCCGCGGCGGCCGACGTGCCGGTCATCTTCGGGGACGCCACCCTGCGTCAGACCCTCGAGGACGCCCGGATCGGCCGGGCGCGAGCGGTCGCGGTGCTCACCCATGACGACATGATCAACATCGAGACCGGGATCATCGCCCGCGAGTCGCTCGGCGAGCGGTGGGGCAACACGTCGGCCGAACGGGGTGTGCCCGTCGTGCTCCGGGTCTTCGACCACACCCTCGGTTCCGCCGTCGCCCACCGCTTCGGTTTCGAGAACGTCCGTTCCACCGTCGAACTCGCCGCACCCTGGTTCATCGGCGCGGCACTGGGGTTGCAGGTGATCTCGACGTTCTCGGTGGGGCAACGCTCCTTCATGGTCGGTGGGGTCTTCGTGCGGCGCGGCAGCACCCTCGACGGGATCTCGATGGCGGAGCTGCCCACCCTCACCCGGGTCATCGCGATCGATCGCCACACCGGCGCGATCCTGCATCCGCGCCGCGACGACCGGTTGCGCGCCGAGGACACCGCCTATCTCGTCGGCCCGTATCACGAACTGCTCGACACCCTTCGCCGTCGGCAGTGAAGGTCACACCCCGGCAAGGTTTCGGCTGACCGAAACTTTCTTGCCGACGATGCTAATATCGACTGCGACGGCAGCCGAAGTCTGATGTTCCGGGAGTATCGATGACAGCGATGATCGAGACCATGCAGCCCCGTTCGCGGCGCGCGGTGCCCACCGTCGACATCGCCGGGACCGACTGGCCGGTCTACAAGCTGCAGGCCGTCGCCGCCGCCGTGCTCGCCGCCGTGCTGAGCCTGGCCGTGTTCACCTCGATGCAGACCGCCGCCTGGGTGTCGGGCGTGGTCCTGATCTCCACGTGGTGGATCGGGCGTTACCGCGCTGCCAGTGGCATGGGTGCGGACGGATCGAACCCGGCCGGGATCTCATAGATCCGGCCGTCGAAGCCGGCGCGGAACAGGCGCCCTGCCGAGAAGCCGCGATTCCCGCCGCCGTAGCTGACCACGCTCGAGAGCGGAAGTCCTTGCGCCAGAACGCAATAGCTGCCGGGTGAGGTCACCCGCACGATCTGTCCGGCGGCGTTGAACGGCACGATCGGCCGTTCCTTGGAGTCGAGTGTGAGGCCGTCGGGCGCCGCCAGGGCATCGCCACCGCCCAGGGTGAGAAGGCTCTGCACCACGCGGGGATTGGCCGTCGAGATGCGGCTCACCCCCGGATTGGTGAACGTCCGCGAGACATACAACCACCGGTCGCCCCGGCCGAGGACCGCGCCGTTGGCGCTCGGCAGGGAACCCCACGTCGGGTTGACCGCCCCGGTGGGGGACACCCGCCCGATCAGATTCCCGAAGTCGTTGGTGGCGTAGACGACGCCGTTGCCCGCGACGGCCATGCCGTCGGCCGCCGACAGTCCGCCCACCCACGGCCGCAGCACGTTGGTGGAGGTGTTCAGACGTGCGATGGCACCCGGCCGCAGCGCGTCGCCGACGATGACCCGCGGATCCGCGCCGTACCCGACGAGAAGGGTGCCGTCGGGGGTCCAGGCGAGCGCACCGGCGCCGCCGGCCGGCACCCGCGCGATCGGTACCGCGCGCGATCCGGGGGCGTCGAGTCGGAACACCTGCCCGCTGATGAGGTCGGTGGTGTAGAGTCGGCCGCGCCCATCGACGGTCAGGCCCTCCAGCGCCGCCCCGGGCACCGTCCCGACCAACCGGGCGGGTGAGGCCCCCGGGCACAGCGGTGCCGCTTGTGCGGTGGTGCTGCCCGTCGCGACGATGGTGGTCAGTGCGGTGGCGCCGGCCGCGACGGCGATCGCGGTTCGGCGGAGAACTCGGTTCCGGTGACGCAGTCGCATGCGGGCTCCTCGCGGGTGTGATGGACGTTACCCATTGCGAGTGTAGGCACGCCGCGAGGTGAGACACCAGGGTCGGCGTGGGACCCGCCGCGCGCACGGGCGCGCCGGCCCAGTGAGACGATGGAACGCGTGAGTACGTCGCGTGACACCGGTTCCACATCCGGAACAGCCACATCCGGAGCAGCCCCGTCCGGAGCGGTCCCGTCCGGACCCGCCCTGTCGGTTGCGTCGATCGACGCGGCCGCCGAGCGGATCGCGCCGGCGGTGGCGCGCACCCCGCTCGAACCGGCTCCGCGGCTGAGTGATCTCGTCGGCGCCCAGGTCTTCCTGAAGCGCGAGGACCTGCAAACGGTGCGCTCGTACAAGATTCGCGGCGCCTACAACGTGATGGCGCAGCTGTCCGAGGATGAACGCGCGCGGGGAGTCGTGGCCGCCAGCGCCGGTAACCACGCCCAGGGCGTCGCCTTCGCGTGCCGGTCGATGCAGGTGCGTGGGCGGATCTACGTACCGACCACCACACCCAAGCAGAAGCGCGACCGAATCCTCTGGCACGGTGGGGAATTCGTGGAGCTGCATGCGGTGGGTGACACCTACGACGCGGCGGCGGCCGCCGCGCAGGGTGACGTGCTGAGCACCGGTGCGACCTGGATCCACGCCTTCGACGATCCGCGCACCGCCGCCGGGCAGGGCACCATCGCCAAGGAGATCGTCGAGCAGCTCGGCGGCGCGCCCGACGTCATGGTCACCCCGGTCGGCGGCGGGGGCTGCCTGGCCGGGATCGCCACCTACCTGCACACGATCTCGGAGTCGAGCACGATCGTCGGCGTCGAACCGACCGGTGCGGTGTCGCTGGCCGCCGCGCTGGCCGGCGGGGGACCGGTGACCCTCGACGAGATCGACCCGTTCGTCGACGGGGCATCGGTCAAGCGGATCGGCGCCCTCGGCTATCGGGTGATGGCGGATCTGAGGTCGTCGGTGACCGCGCATCCGTTGCTGGGCCCCGCGCCGAAGGTCCCGGTGCTCCCGGACGAGCCGGTGACGCTGCGGCCCGGTGCCGCGCACATCACCCACGTCGACGAGGGTGCGATCTGTTCGACGATGCTCGATCTCTACCAGAACGAGGGCATCATCGCCGAACCCGCCGGAGCACTGGCGGTCACCGGTCTGGCGAAGCTGGATCTGCCCGCCGGCGCGACAGTCGTCTGCCTGGTCTCCGGGGGCAACAACGACGTGTCGCGCTACGGCGAGATCATCGAACGGTCGCTGGTGCACCGCGGTCTCAAGCACTACTTCCTGGTCGATTTCCCCCAGGAACCCGGGGCGCTGCGCCGCTTCCTCGACGAGGTCCTCGGACCCGACGACGACATCACCCTGTTCGAGTACGTCAAACGCAACAACCGGGAAACCGGGGCCGCGCTGGTCGGCGTACAACTCGGCAGTCCCGACGGCCTCGCCGGCCTGATGGACCGGATGGACCGTTCGCGACTCAATTGTGAACGGCTCGAACCGGATTCACCGGCGTATCGTTACCTGACCTGATTCGGGCCGCCGGCGTCACTGCGACGGCGTACGCCGACCGACGATCACGTTGTGCCCGCTGCTGCCGATCCCCTCGTCGGTCACTGTCGGCGCCTCCCACGACAACACCGGATGCAGGGCGATCGGCACGGTGACCTCGTGGTCGGCGAGGACCGCCACCACCGACCAGTCGGGTTCCCGATGCATCGCGAACCAGCCGGCCTGTTCGTCGAATTCGATTCGCACCGAGGCGAAGTCGTCGCGGGCGAAGGTCGGTTCCTGCTTTCGCAGTGCGATCAGCGCCCGATAGAACCGCAACATCCGGGCGTGGGAATCCCGGTCGAGTTCGGACCAGTCGAGCTTCGACCGCAGAAAGGTCTGCGGGTCCTGCGGATCGGGGACGTCGTCGACATCCCACCCGTGTTCGGCGAACTCCGACCTGCGTCCGTTGCGGGTGGCCTCGCCGAGTTCGGGTTCGGGGTGCGAGGTGAAGAACTGAAACGGGGTGTCGGCCGCCCACTCCTCACCCATGAACAGCATGGGGGTGTACGGGGACAACAGCACCAGCGCCGCCTTGATGGCCAGTTGCCCGCCGTCGAGGTACGCGCTCGGCCGGTCACCGACCGCGCGATTGCCGATCTGATCGTGATCACAGGTGTAGGCGACCAGCGCGGTGGTCGGAACCTGGTCGGGGATCGGCCGGCCGTGGTGTCGGCGCCGGAACGATGAATAGGTGCCGTCATGAAAGAAGCCGCCACGCAGCACCTTCGCGAGCGCTGCGTAACTGCCGAAGTCGGCGTAGTAGCCCTGCCGCTCGCCGGAGACGGTCGTATGGATGGCGTGGTGGATGTCGTCGTCCCACTGCGCGGTCAATCCGTATCCGCCCGCCGAGCGCGGCAGGATCATCCGGGGATCGTTGAGATCGGACTCGGCGATCAGCGACAGCGGCCGGCCCAGTTCCTCGCTCAGCGCATCGGTGGAGATCGCCAGGGCCTCCAGGAGCGGAACGGCACGATGGTCGACGAGCGCGTGCACCGCGTCGAGTCGCAGCGCATCGACGTGGAACTCGCTGAACCAGCGCAGGGCATTGCCCAGGATGTAGCGTCGCACCTCGTCCGAATCCGGTCCGTCGAGATTGAGTGAGGCACCCCACCCGGTCGACCCGGCACCCAGATACGGACCGAGGTCCGGCAGGTAATTCCCGGACGGTCCCAGGTGGTTGTAGACGACGTCGAGGACCACCCCGAGGCCGCGGGTATGGCAGGCGTCGACGAATCGGGCGAAGGCGTCAGGGCCGCCGTAACTCTCCTGCACCGCATACCAGCCGACGCCGTCATAGCCCCAGTTGTGGGTGCCGTTGAAGGCATTCACCGGCAACGGCTCGACGAAGTCGACGCCCAGTTCCACCAGGTGATCGAGCCGGTCGATGGCCGAGTCCAGGGTGCCGTCCGGGGTGAACGTACCCACGTGCATCTCATAGATCACCGCCCCGCGGACGCTGCGCCCCGCCCACTGCGCGTCATGCCAGATCGACTCGTCGACGACGTGCAACGCCGAGCGGCCGTGCACCCCGTCGGGCAGCCGGGTCGAGCGCGGGTCGGGGATGGGCGTCGTCGCATCGTCGACGAGGAGGCCATACCGCAGTCCGGCCGTGTCGAGTCCCCCCGTGTCGAGTCCGGCCGTGTCGAGTCCGGCCACCGACGCCGCGTCCATCCGGAACCACCCGTGCCCGTCGGGCACCATCGGCACCTCCACGCGCGGCGGTGAGCCGGCATCCGTACCGGCCCCCGGCCCGGTGAACACCGCGGTCAGCCGGTCGGCGGCCGGTGCCCAGACCCGGATGTCGGCCGGGACGCGCGGGGGAGCGAACGGCGACGCGACGAACCCTGACACAAAACTGTCGGGCCGTTTCGTGTGTTTCGGATGACTTTGGTCGTCCGTCCCAGTTATTGTGACGTCGTCCACATGAGGGTGACAGCTCGCCGGGCGATCGGACCGTTGTTCGTTCACCCGCTTCAAGGTATTGGGTTCGGCGGATCACCGCAGGCCAGGCGTGCTGTGACCAACTGCATAAGCGGTGGCGCGGGGTGCTGTATATTACTGCGGGCCACGCCTGCCATGGGGGGCGCGATGGTATTCGGACGATGCAGGGACGGGTATTGAGCACAGAGACGCAGGCCTCGCCGCACGGTGAGGAGGCGCCGCCGAAACGGCGGGGGATGGTGTCCTCGTGGTTTCATGACCACGTCGTCGCCAGCTTCGATACCTTCGGTCGTCAGCTCGCCATGTTCGTCGAGGTCTTCAAGGTGCTCGTCGAGGACATCGTCAAACGACGGTTCCCCTTCGGCGAGTTCATCCGCCAGTGCGCGTTCATGTCCAGCACCTCGGTCTTCCCGACGTTCCTGGTGGCCATACCCATCGGCGTCATCGTCTCGATCCAGGTGAGCAACATCGCCGGACAGATCGGTGCGACGTCGTTCTCCGGTGCGGCCACCGGCCTGGGCGTCATCCGGCAGGGTGCCCCACTGGTGACCTCGCTGCTGCTCGCCGGTGCGGTCGGGTCGGCGATCGCCGCCGACCTCGGCTCCCGGACCATCCGCGACGAGATCGACGCGATGCGCGTGATGGGTGTCAATCCCGTACAACGCCTCATCTCCCCGCGACTGCTCGCGACCATGGTGGTCAGCTTCCTGCTCTGCGGCTTCGTCTGCTTCGTCGGATTCATCACCGGTTACGTCTTCAACGTGTACTTCCAGGGCGGCACCCCGGGCAGCTACACCGGCACCTTCGCGTCCTTCGCCGGGGTTTCGGATCTGTCGTTCGCGCTGGCCAAGTCGGTGATCTTCGGTGCGATCGTGGCGGTGGTCGCCTGCGACCGCGGCCTCAACACCAAGGGTGGTCCGGCGGGCGTGGCGAACTCGGTGAACGCTGCCGTCGTCAACTCGGTGCTGCTGCTGTTCACCGTCAACGTCGTGCTCACCCAGCTGTTCGCCATCCTCGTCCCGGCGAAGGTGGTGTGACATGGCCGCCTCCCGGTACGTACCCCCCGTTCTGCGGCCGCTCGCGGCCACCAAGGTCGTCTACGAGGGTCCGCGCGACGCGCTGGTCCAGATGGGTCACCTCATCACCTTCCTGGTGCGCTCGATCGGCGCGGTGCCGATCGCGTTCACCCACTACCGCAAGGAGGTGTGGCGGCTGCTGGCCGACGTCGCCTGGGGCAACGGTGCGATCGTGGTCGGCGGCGGCACCGTCGGCGTGATGGTGATCCTCGGCGTGATGGGCGGCGCGACCGTCGGCATCGAGGGCTACACGGCGCTGAACCTGCTGGGTATCTCCCCGGTGACGGGTGGCCTCTCGGCCTTCGCCACCACCCGTGAGATCGCCCCGCTGCTCGCCGCGACCGCCTTCACCGCCCAGTCGGGATGCCGCTTCACCGCCCAGCTGGGATCGATGCGGATCAGTGAGGAGATCGACGCGCTCGAATCGATCGCGATCCGTCCGCTGCCGTATCTGGTGACCACCCGGATGTCGGCGGCGGTACTCGCGATCGTCCCGCTCTACTCGGTCTCGCTGGCCGCCAACTACCTTGCCTGCCAGGTGATGTACCAGCTGCAGAGCGGTAAGGGCGCCGGCGACTATCTCGCCTATTTCGACTCGTTCATCCTGTCCACCGACATGCTGTACTCCTTCATCAAGGTCGTGGTCTTCGTGCTGCTGACGACCTTCATGCAGTGCTATTACGGGTACTTCGCCTCGGGCGGACCCGAGGGGGTGGGCGTCGCCGCGGGACACGCGATCCGGTTGGCGATCATCGTCATCGTCTTCGCGAATCTGGTCATGACGCTGGTGTTCTGGGGAACATCACCCGGCATCAAGATCTCGGGATGAGGGGGAACCGATGCTGATCGCCACCGACGGCCGCAACCCCTCGCTCGTGCAGTACTTCCTGCGTGGGCTGGCGTTTCTGATCGTGCTCGTCATCGTCTTCGTGCTGCTGTTCATGCGGTATCAGGGCGTGTTCACCTCGACGGTGTCGGTCTCGGCCAAGCTCACCGACGTCGGCGACGGGCTGACCACCGGCGCCGACGTCCGCTACAACGGATTCATCGTCGGCAGGTGAAAGGTGTGCAGGCCTCCGACGAGACGGGCGCCAAGGGCATCGCGCTTCGCCAGGTCGACATCGACGTGCTGCCCGAGCAGGCCGAGGGCATCCCGGCCAATGTCACCGCCCGCACCGTCCCGTCGAATCTGTTCGGCGTGAACTCGGTGGAACTCGTGCCGCCGGCCAATGCGTCGTCGGATCACCTGTCCTCCGGTGCGTCGATCCCCGCCGACGCGTCGCTGCCCACCATCAAACTGCAGGACGCCCAGAATCAGCTGCGCACCTTGCTGCAGGCGGTCCCGCCCGAACAACTCGCCGGTGTCCTCGGCACCATCGCCGACGCCCTCAACGGCGGCGGCCAGACATTCGGGCTGTTCGTCGGCGTTCTCGACAACTACTTCAAGACCCTCAACGCGCAGTTCCCACCCGGGGCGCCGTCGGGATTCGAGAACTTCGACAACTCCGTGCGCGGCCTGTCGGAATCGGCGCCGGAGCTGCTCGACGCCCTGGGCCGCAGCGTGATCCCGGCGATGACGGTCACCGAGAACCGGGACAATCTGACGGCGATCCTGTCGGCCGGGCAGGGATTGACCGACGAGATCCAGGCGCTGTTCGCCGCCAACGGTGATGCCGGCAAGGCGGTCGTCGCCGACGCGAACCGGATGCTCGGTGCGGCCGTGTACGAGCCGAATTCGCTGCCGTATGCCCTGACCGCGTTGAACAATCTGGCGGCCCGGGTGCTGACCGTGTTCACCGGTGTGAACGGGCACCCACAGCTCAACATCGGGGTGAGTTTCTCGGCCTTCCAACGCTATACGCGACAGAACTGCCCGGTGTACAACGGTGGACCGTACGGCCAGACCCGCGGTCCGGGGTGCGTCGGTCCGGGTACCGGTACCGGCCCGACCAGTTCGGGTCCGTTGATGGTGTACCCGCAGGGTGGGATGCGTCAGATGACCTTCCCGGCCTCGGTCACCACCGCCGCCGACAACCGGACCCTGAGTGCCGCACTGAATCGCACGCCGACCGCCGCCGACACCCTGATGCTCGGGCCGCTGGTGCAGACGGTGTCCACCGAGACCGGAGGCGGGCGATGAGCGCGGGCGCCACCACCATCCGTAAGCCGTTGATCGGCTTCTCGCTGTTCGCGGTCATCGCGTTGTTGCTGACCTACATCATCTACTCGACGCTGGAGCGGTCGGTACCCGGTGAGACCCACGGGTACACCACCTACTTCCGCGATGCGTCCGGCCTCGCCAGCGGTGACGACGTGCGCATGGCCGGCGTGCGGGTGGGCCGGGTCAGTTCGATCGACCTCGACGACGGCCGCGCCAAGGTGACCTTCGAGGTCCAGACCAATCAGCCGATGTACACCACCACCAAGGCGGCCATTCGCTACCAGAACCTGATCGGCCAGCGCTACCTCGCGCTCAGTCTCGCCGACGGGGACGCACAACCGCTACCGGTGGGATCGGCACTCGAGCAGCCGTCGGAGGACTCCTTCGACGTCACCAAATTGCTCGCCGGATTCCAGCCGGTATTCGAGACGCTGACGCCCGAGCAGATCAACGACCTGTCCAACGGTCTGGTCCAGGCCTTCCAGGGCGACACGGTGTCGCTGTCCTACACCGTCGCCCAGGTCGGCAAGTTCGCCTCCGACATGTCCAACCGTGATGTGGTCATCGGCGCGATCATCGACAATCTCAGCGGAGTACTGCGTGACCTCGCCCGCCAGGGAGATCAGGTCAGCACGCTGATCGACAGCCTCAAGGCCGTGATCGAGAACCTCAACTCGAACTCGGCGGCCCTGGGCACCGCGGTCACCCAGATCGGTCAGACCGCATCCGGATTCGCCGACGTGCTCACGCAGACCAGTGGCAACCTCGCCGCGGCGGCGACCTCGGCCAATCAGGCGACCGCCACCCTCATCGGGGAGGGCGCCAAACTCGACGGACTGGCCACCAACCTGCCGATCTTCCTCGGACACTTCCCGCTGGTTCTCGGAGAGGGCGCCTACCTGAACATCTACGCGTGTGACCTCGACATCGCGATCGGCGACGTGCTGTTCCCGCCCGGGATCATCAACAAGATCGGCGGCACCCAACACTCGGTGGTGTGCCGATGAGAAGCCGCATGCGCCGCAGCTTCGACCGCAACCGCCGACTCTGGTACGGCCTCGGCGGTGCGATCGTCATCGTCGTGCTGATCCTCGCGATCACCGGGATCGGTGAGGCCGACCTCGGGAAGAAGACCTACACCGCGGATTTCGCCCAGGCCGGCGGAATCCGGCCCGGTGACAAGATCCGCGTCGCCGGCATCGACAAGGGTGAGGTGGCCAGCACCGAACTCGCCGGCAATCACGTCCACATCGTGATGAAGGTCGACAACGACGTCGTGGTGACCTCCAACGGCTCCGCCGAGATCAAGATGTCGACGCTCCTCGGGCAGCGCTACATCGATGTGTCCCTGGGCAATTCGCCGGACCTCGCACAGGACGGGGTGATCACGGAAACGCGCGTGCCCTATGACCTGAACAAGACCATCGAGGAGGGCACCCCGATCCTGCAGGGTGTCAACGACGAGGACTTCGCGCAGAGCATCAAGACGCTCAACACCCAACTCGCGGGCGCTCCGGCGGTCACCAAACCCACCCTCGATGCGCTCACCCAGATGTCGGAGATCATCACCAACCGCAAGGACCAGATCAATCAGCTGGTCGCCGACACCAAGTCGGTCACCTCGATCGTCGAGGACTCCCAGACCTAACTCGCGGTGATCGTCGGGCAGGGGGCGCAGTTGGCGCAGAAGATCGTGGCCCGGCAGGCGCTGGTCACCCAACTGCTCGACGGCATCGCCCAGATCACCGAGCAGGCCCAACTCGTCGCCGCCGACAACGCCAACCAGTTCGCGCCCATCATGGCCAACCTCAACACCATCTCGCAGGGTCTGGAAAAGAACCGCGACAACCTGCGCAAGATGCTCGAGGTGTTGCCGGTGACCGCGCGCCTGACCAACAACGTGATCGGTGACGGCCCCTACGCCAACGGCTACCTGCCCTGGGGCATCTTCCCGGACAACTGGCTCTGCCTGGCACGGGTGGTGGACGGATGCTGACCGACACAGTTCAGACGGGTGTGAGCGCGGACGGCGCCGCACGTCGGCGCACCGGTCAGCGCCCGGCGACCCTGATCGCGATGATCCTCGTCGCCGTCGGCGCGCTGTCGGGATGCTCGCTGATCCCGGCGAGCTGGACCGTCGCGGCCGATCAGGCCATCGAGATCAGCACCTACTTTCCCAACACGGCGGGTCTCTACACCAGCAATGACGTTGCGGTGCTGGGCATGCCGGTCGGCCAGATCACCAAGATCGAACAGCAGGGCAGCCGCGTCAAGGTGACCTTCACCGTCGACAAGGACGTGCCGATCCCGGCCGATGCGCAGGCCGCGATCGTCAACACCTCGATCGTGACGACCCGCCACATCGAACTCACCCCCGCCTACACCGGTGGCCCGAAACTCGCCGACGGCGCGGTGATGCGCAAGGAGGGCCTGAGCCCCGTCTCGGCCGGTGATCTGTTCGACGCCGTCGACAAGCTGGTCACCTCGCTGTCCGGCGATGCCCCCGGCGAAGGCCCGGTGGCCGACCTGATGGACATCACCACCGGCATCACCGAGGGCAACGGGCAACGCCTCCAGGAGGCCATCGACCAGTTGGGGAGTGCCTCGCAGATCGTCTCCGGCAACGGTGACGGCCTCGTCGACATCATCAAGTCGGTGCAGACACTCACCGCCGCATTGGTCGCGAACTATCCCAAGATGAAGGCGTTCTCGAGTTCCATCAACGACGTGAGCGAGATGCTGGGTCGGCAGTCGCCGGGTCTGGTGGCCACCCTCGGCGACCTCAACCAGGCGCTGCTCAACACCTCGGAGTTCCTGCGCAACAACAGCGGGACCATCAGTGCGTCCTCGGCGCGGTTGGCCGCACTCGCCGAGAACCTCAGCGACTTCTCCCGACAGGTCGTCGAGACCATCGACCTCGGGCCGCTGCTGTTCCAGAACCTGAGCAACTCGGTGTCGGCGGAGCAGGGGGCGTGGCGCGCGCAGGTGCTGTTGGACAAGTCGCTGATCGACACCCAGTTGCTGTCCCAGTTCTGCCGGGCCATCAATCTGCAGAAGAACGGATGTCAGACCGGCCAGCTCCAGGACTTCGGTCCGGACCTGGGGATCTTCAACGGGCTACTGGAGTTGAGCAAATGAGCCGCCGCCTCTGGTCGCCCGACGTCGCCCGGCGCCGCCGCTGGGCCCGCAAGTCCCTGCTCACCGGCATCGTCGCGGCGATGCTGGCGGTGTCGGGTTGCGGTGTGCTTCCCGGCCTCACCGTCGAACAGATCCCGCTGCCCGCACCGGGCAACCTCGGCGAGACCATCGAATTGACCGCGAGTTTCGACAACGCGCTCAATCTGCCGACCCGGGCCAAGGTGAAGCTCTACGGCAGTGACGTCGGTCAGGTCACCGGGATCCGCGCCGACAACTACCAGGCCATCGTGACGATGGACGTGAGCACCAGCGCCAAGGTCCCGGTCGGCACCGGAGCCGAACTGCGCCAGGCGACTCCGCTCGGTGACGTCTTCGTCGCGTTGCTGCCGCCCGCGGCGGCGCAGGGCCGCTACATGGCCGACGGGGACACCCTCACCGGCCCACGGTCGGCGGCCGCCACGGTGGAGGACCTCTTGATCAGCATCAGTGGACTCGTCGACAGCGGATCGCTCGGGTCGACCCAACAGATCCTCACCGAGCTCAGTGCGGCCGTCTCGACGAGTCCCGATGACCCGCAGGAGCTCAACGGCGCCATCGAGGGGATGACCACCGCGATCGTGAAGCTGAACCAGAACGCCGCGGCCGTCGACCGGTCGATGGCCAACACGCGGGTCCTCACCACCGAGTTGTCCGACGGCCGCGCCCAGATCATGGCGTCGATCAACAAGTTGGCACCGGCCTTCAACGTCATCAACGATCAGATGCAGCTCATCCTGACGACGCTGGACAAGACCAACACCGTCACGGCGGCGACCAACGACTTCCTCACCAACGATCGTCAGAACCTGATCGACCTGGTGGATCATCTCGCCAACGTCCTGGCCCAGTTGAACACCGCGGCACCCACGCTCGGCGGTCTCGCCGACAATCTCGCGGTGCTGACCCCGAAGTGGGTCAAGGCGACCAGTTCCAGTGCGGCGGCGCTGTCGGCGAAGGTGTACTACCTCAATCCGGGGGCCGGATTCGATTCGGCCAGTAGACTTCCCGAACTCGGCGATCTCGACTCGGCCGGTCAGTCGCTGCAGCAGACGCTGCAACGTCTGATCGCCCGCCTCACCGCCACACAGGGGTGCTGCGGATGAGCGGGATCTTCGGTTTTCTCCGTAAGCACTCGGTGCTGCTGGGCAACCTCGCCCTCATCGGGGTGATGCTGCTGGGGCTGTCCTACCTGGCCTTCGGTGCCCTGCGGTGGCAGCCCTTCCAGGGGCACTACGGCCTGACGATCAACTTCCCGGTCTCCGGCGGTCTGCAGGACACCTCGCGGGTCACCCTGCGCGGAGTGGAGATCGGTGACATCGAATCCATTCACGTGCAACCGGATTCGGTGCAGGTGAAGGTGTCCATCGACGACGACGTGAAGATCAACCGCAACACGATCGTTGCGGCGCTGGGACTCTCGGCGGCCGGTGAGCAGTACGTCGACTTCCAGCCCGCCACCGCCGACGGCCCGTATCTGGCCGACGGGGACACCATCAACGTCAACCAGACGCAGACGACGGTGCCGTTCCCGCAGTTGCTGGAGACCTCGCTGGGGGTGATCGACCAGATCGACCCGACACAGTTGACCGTCGTCGTCGACAACCTCGACGTCGCCCTCAACCCCGACAGCGAGACCAATGACCTGCGGGTGCTCTTCGACGCGGGCGGCACCATCTTCGCCGACCTGTACCGGGTGCTGCCCCAGACCACCAAGCTGATCCAGCAGACCGGCACCATCTTGCAGACGACGGCACAGATCCAGCCGGACCTCGCCGGCACCGTCAACGCCACCAGCGAGATCGTCAACGCCGCGGTGGCCTCCGACCGGGAGATCCGCACCCTGCTGGGCAAGGGCCCGCAGCAGCTGACCAGCCTCACCGGGTCATTCAACGAGATGCAGGACCCGCTCACCGATCTGCTCGGCCAGTTCCGCGACATCGCCCATCAGGGTGCGCTGCGGGCGCCGGCGATCGTCAATCTGCTGCCCTCGATCCGGGACGCATCGATCAAGAGCCTGAGCATGTTCCACGACGGCGCCTGGTGGGCATTCGGGTCGATCTATCCGCGGCCCTACTGCGACTACCCGATCACGCCGACGCGGCCGACCAAGATCCTCGAACTCACCGTTCCGACGAATCTGTACTGTGTCACCGAGGATCCCAACCAGCAGATCCGTGGCTCGGCGAACGCACCGCGACCGCCGGGTGACGACACCGCCGGGCCGCCACCGAACTACGACCCGAATGCGCGCACGGTTCCGCTGGACAAGTGATCCCCGAGAACAAGTGACATCCATCGTGCGGACGGAAAGCTGTGCATGACAGGCGAGAAGAACGACGGCGAGAACAACGACGGGGACCCCACCATCGACACCACCACCAGTGACGCCGACACCACAGACCCCGACACCACAGATGCCGACACCGGTGACGCCGACGGCTCGCCGACACAGCAGGTCTCGAAGGCGACGGCATCCCTGACGAAGGCGCAGGGTAAACCCGTTCCGCGGTCCAAGACCGCCAAGGCCAAGCGCACGTCGCCGGCCGCCGAGGGCGTCGCCGCCGCCGATTCCGACGCTGCCGCCGATGACCTCGAGACGTCGACTGCCGACACGGTCCCGTCGTCGGCGCCCGCCGACCGGGACACCAGCAAGGGCACGGGCAAGGGCAAGGAGTTCTCGATCACCTTGTCCTCGCGCTCGCTGCTGCGCGTGCTCGGGGCGATCGTGGTGGCCGCCCTGATCGCCGGAGTGGCGGTACTCGGATGGCTGTACTACTCGGATCAACAGCGACTCAAGGCTTTTGACGCGTCCAAGCAGGTGTCCGAGCAGTTCGTGACGCAGCTGGTGACGACGATCAACCCGGGCAACACCGACAAATACAAGGAGATCCTGGGTCCGCTGTCGACCGGGGCTCTGCGGTCCCGGCTGGAACAGGATCGCGCCGCCACCGAGCAGAACAGTCAGGCGCTCGCCATCGAGGCGACCTCGAAGATCGTGTCGTCGTCGGTGGCATCCTTCGACACCGACACCGCCAAGACCACGGTGATGGCCGAGGTGACCGCACGATCGGCGCAGATCCCCAACGGCGAGACCCGCCTGATGATCTTCATCCTCGACCTCCAGAAGGTCGACGGCAATTGGCTGGTGTCGGACTTCAGCGGGCCGCCCGGAAGTGAGAAGAGCGGCGTCGTCGATCCGTCGCAGTCCCTGCCGGGGCAATCCACGCCGAGCTCGAGCGCACCGGCACCGGCCCCGACCCAGACCGAGACGCCTGCCCCGACCCCGGCCGGGTAGCGGGCGCGCCGCGGCCGGCGAGCAACGGGTCAGGGACGATCAGCGGGTCAGGATCGCCACCGGCGCGACGGCACGGAGATCCGCGATGCTGACCGAGCCGGAGTGGGTGGCGCCCGACACCGCATCGACCCAGTCGCCCGGCGGCAGCGTCAGCATCGTCTTCGCGCCGTCGGGTGGCAGCAGACTGTGGGTGAATCGACTCGTCGCGACGATCACGCGAGGGTCGGCGTCCCCGGCGACACCGCGGCCGAACGCGATCACGTGATCCGATGCCGGGCCCTCGGCCAGGATCGGCCGGTAGTCGCCATCCGGTCCGAACGCGGCGGCATGGGTCGACCGGACACCGAGCGCGGCCTGTACGAGTCGGACCTTGGGATGGTCGGTCGAGCGGCGGTAGTCCACCGGTCGTCGATTGTCGGGATCGACCAGCGAGTCCTCGAACCACTCGGTGCCCTGATAGATGTCCGGCACCCCGGGGCCGAGAAGGGCGATGGCCTTGCGCGCCAAGGACTCCTGTTCCCACGCCGACGCCAGCCGGGAGACCAGCCCGGTGATCACCTCGGCGGGCTCGCCGGTGGTGATCGTGTCGATCCAGGTGGACAGTGCCGACTCGAACTGCTCGTCGACCTCGGTCCAGGTGGTTTTCAGAGCGGCCTCGCGTGACGCCTTGCGGGCGTAGTCGACGAGTCGGGTCCGCAGTTCGTCGGTCACCGCGCCATCGGTCGGCCAGACGCCGATGATGTTCTGCAGCAGGAAGTATCCGGTGAAGTCGTCGGGTGGCGGGGTCGCCGCCCAGATCCGGCGGATGGTCATCGACCATCGCTCCGGGACCTGCGCCAGCAGCGCGATGCGTGCGCGGACATCCTCGCCGCGCTTGGTGTCATGGGTGGAGCTCGCGGTCATGGCACGGGACCACTGCTGCGCACGGGTCACGTTGTGCCGGTGGAAATCGTGCAGGGACAACGCCGGATCGGCCGGATCGGCACCCACCTCCTGCGCGGACACCAGCCGTGCGGTGCGATAGAACAGGCTGTCCTCGACGCTCTTGGCGGTGACCGCACCACAGGTCTGGGCCAACCTCGACGTCGCCGCACCCGGGGTCTCGGTGGTGCGGATGATCAGCGCCATCGAGTCGGCGAGGTCCGGGCGTCGGGCGACGATCGCGTCGGCCGCGGTGACCAGGCGGGACCGCAACGACGGGTAGTCGGCGCGATACACGCCGAGGTCGGCGATGAGTTCGCCGACCGCATCGGCCACCGACGCCGCATCGACACTCGGATCGGAATGGGTGATGGCACGGACGAGACGTCGGTGCTCGGCGGGAAACATGGTCGCCAAGGTGGTGATCTTGCGACTGCGTTCGGTCGCATGCAGCCACCGGGCATCACCGGCCACCCCGGTGACGTGTTCGTGGATCTCGCTGAGTTCGACGATGCCCGACGGGGCGGTGAACAGCGCCTCGATGACCCGTAACTGGTCGTAACCGGTGGTGCCGTCGACGGGCAGCGTCGGCTCGAGCGCCTCGTCGGCGGCGAGGATCTTCTCGATGTAGAGCAGTCGATCGGCGCCGATGTCGCCGCGGAGGCGTTCGAGGTAACCCATCGGATCCCACAGGCCATCGGGATGATCGACGCGGACACCGTCGATCAGATCGGCCTCGAGGAGATCCCGGAGCCACGCATGCGTGGCGTCGTACACCGCGGGGTCCTCCTGGCGGAGACCGGCGAGTTCGTTGACGGTGAAGAACCGTCGGTACCCGATGAGGCCCGAGTCCCACGGAACGAGCCGATAGTGTTGGCGCGCATGCACTTGCGCGGGTGTTCCGCCCAGGGTGCCCGGGGCGGTGGGGAAGGCGTGGTCGTGATACCGGAGGATGCCGTGCGCGTCGACGGTCAGCGGCGTCAGGTCGCCGTCGGAGGCGAGCACCGGAAGTGCGAGTGCCCCGTCGGCGCCGTTGTCGGAGGAGAAATCGGCGTCGAAGTACGTCGCATAGCGTGATCCCGCACCGTGGCGCAGCAGATCGGCGAACCACGGATTCCGCAGGGCCACCGCCACTCCGGTGTGATTGGGGACGATATCGATGACGATTCCGAGCCCGAGTACCGACGCGGCCGCCCGTAGTGCCCGAAGTCCCTCGCGCCCACCGAGTTCCGGTGCCACCTGGGGTGGTGGAACCCAGTCGTAGCCGTGCGTCGAGCCGGGCATGGCCGTGCCGATCGGTGACAGGTACACGTGACTGACGCCGAGGTCGGCGATGTGCTCGAGGATTCCGATGACGTCGGCGAATCCGAAATCGGGCGTCAGTTGGACACGGTAGGTGGCGATCGGTTCCGGGCGCGTGACCATCGATCAGCGTTTGTTTCGCAGGACGACGAGTGATCGGGCACGCACCGCGAACGTGCTTCCGCCGCCGACCGACTCCAGATCCGACACGCCGGTCGGGCTGGCGGTGTTGAGTACGCCGTGCCAGCCGGGGCGCAGGATCGAAGGCAGGGTGAACTCGATGTCCTCGTAGTGGGCGTTGAGGCAGATCACGAAGTGGTCATCGAGGATGCGCTCACCCCGCTCGTCCTTCTCGGCAATCCCGTTGCCGTTGAGGAAGACTGCGAGACTCTTGCCGAATCCGCTGTCCCAGTCGGCGGTGGTCATCTCCTGACCCGACGGGGTCAGCCACGCGATGTCGAGCGACTGATGACCCCAGCGGATGGGTTTGCCGGCGAAGAACCGGCGGCGCCGGAACACCGGATGGGCCGTGCGCAACGCGATCGCCCGCCGGGTGAACTCGAGCAGATCCGCGTTCTCCTCCGCGAGAGTCCAGTCCATCCACGACAATTCACTGTCCTGGCAGTAGACGTTGTTGTTACCCATCTGGGTTCGGCCGATCTCGTCGCCGTGGGCGAGCATCGGGGTGCCCTGCGACAGGAACAGCGTGGCCAGGATGTTGCGTTGCTGCCGGGCGCGCAACTCGAGGATCTCCGGGTCGTCGGTGGGGCCCTCCACGCCACAGTTCCAGGAACGGTTGTGACTCTCCCCGTCGCGATTGCCCTCACCGTTGGCCTCATTGTGTTTCTCGTTGTAGGACACCAGGTCCCGCAGCGTGAAGCCGTCGTGTGCGATGACGAAGTTGATGCTGGCCAGTGGTCGGCGCCCGGTGGCCTCGTACAGATCCGACGATCCGGTCAGGCGGGAGGCGAACTCGCCCAGGGTGGCCGGCTCACCCCGCCAGTAGTCGCGGACGGTGTCACGGTACTTGCCGTTCCACTCGGTCCACAGCGGTGGGAAGTTGCCGACCTGGTAGCCGCCCTCCCCGACGTCCCACGGCTCGGCGATGAGCTTGACCTGACTGACCACCGGATCCTGCTGCACGAGATCGAAGAACGCCGACAGGCGGTCGACGTCGTGCAGTTCTCGCGCCAACGTCGACGCCAGGTCGAAGCGGAAACCGTCGACGTGCATCTCCAGCACCCAGTACCGCAGCGAGTCCATGATCAGCTGCAGCGTATGCGGATGACGTCCGTTGAGGCTGTTGCCGGTTCCGGTGTAGTCCATGTACATCTCGGCGTTGCCGTCGACGAGGCGGTAGTAGGCGGCGTTGTCGATCCCGCGGAATGCGACGGTGGGGCCGAGGTGGTTGCCCTCGGCGGTGTGGTTGTACACCACGTCGAGGATCACCTCGATACCCGCCTTGTGGAACGCCCGTACCATCGCCTTGAACTCGGTCACCGCGCTGCCCGGCTGTGCGTGATTCGAGGCGTAGTCGGCATGCGGGGCGAAGAACCCGAAGGTGTTGTACCCCCAGTAGTTTCGCAGCCCCTGATCGAGCAGCACGAAGTCCTGCATGAACTGATGGACCGGCATCAGTTCGATGGCGGTGACACCCAGCGATTTGAGGTGATCGATGATCACCGGATGTGACAGTCCCGCGTAGGTGCCGCGGAGGTTCTCCGGGATGCCCGGATGGGTCGCCGTCATCCCCTTGACGTGGGCTTCGTAGATGACGGTCTGGTGGTAGGGCAGGCGCGGTGCGCGATCGTTCTGCCAGTCGAAGAACGGGTTGATGACCACCGACAGCATCGTGTGACCGAGCGAATCGAGTTGGGGCATCGACGGACTCGGCTCGGGGTCGTGGTATTCCGGCGTCGGCGGGATGGCGGGCTCGGGTTCGACGATCTCCTCGTGTGCCACCGGTGGATCCGCCGTCTCGATCACCACGTCGGGCGCGGTCGCCTCGTCGGCGGTGGTCTCGTCGTCGGTGGTGGTGTCGTCGTCGTCCGTCGCGTCATCGGTGTTGCCGTCGACCGCCGGGTCGTCGACTTCCGTTGCAGCCGAATCGGTGTCGTCGGCAGTGGTGCTCAGCGTCTCGGCCGGGGCGTCGCCCGCGTCGTCACCTGCGGAAGTCGTGACGTCCGCCTCGTCGCCCACGCTCAACGGTCCCCCGACCTCCGCGGCCTCGTCGGAGGCGGGAGGCTGATCGGCATCCACCGACACCGGTGTTCCGGGGTCGTAGACGGGGATCTCCTCGGTCGCCGAGGGGTCGGTGCCGGGCAACGGATAGGAGAACAGCGATGCGTCACCGTCGAACTCGCCGTGAAAAGCCTTGCCGTACGGGTCGAGCAGCAATTTGCTCGGGTCGCACCGCATACCGTTGGCCGGATCGTAGGGGCCGTGTACGCGGTATCCGTAGAACTGGCCGGGGCCGACGTTGGGCAGGTAGCAGTGCCAGCAGTACCCGTCGACCTCCTCGAGTCGGATGCGGCGCTCGTTGCCGTCGCGGTCGATGAGACACAGGTCGACCGCCGTCGCGATCTCGGAGAACAACGAGAAATTGGTGCCCACCCCGTCGTAGGTGGCGCCGAGCGGGTAGGCCTGCCCCGGCCAGACGTCGATCGGATCGGGTTCGGGGGCGACCAGCGGCTCGGCCTGCTCCGGTGCCTTGACCGGACTCTCGGTCGGGTGGGGTGCGGTGCTGGTGCTCAGCGGTGCGGCAGTCGTCGGGGTGTCCGTGATGACGGCGGCGGGTTCGGGGGATGGTGCGGGAGTGGGTTCGGCGTCCGGGACCGCGGTTTCTTCTGGGGCCGCGGCTTCTGCCGGGGCGGATTCCGGCTCGGGCCGGGTCGATTCGCTCGCGGTCTCGTCCTCGGTCGGCGGGGTGACCTGCTCGGCGTCGAGCGCGTCGCCGCTGGGATCCTCGGCTGCGGCGGCCTGCCCGGTCATCGCTGCCTGGTCATCGCCGGTGGATGGTGCGGACGTCTCCACCTTCGGTGAGTTCATTCCACGACAGTAGTCGCGATGGTGTCGGCGTTCATCTCGGAACGGTCTGCGTCCGGGCGTACGTGATACCCGTCCCAATCGGGACTCCCGAGTTGCGCGATCAGGGATCGTGATCGGTCGTCCAGGGCAGGGCGCGGCCCAGCCGGCGGCCCAGACCGTCGGTGAGGCTGCGGACGTAGGTGGCGCTCAGATGATGCCAGTCCTTGTAGACGATGATGTTGCCGACGATCGCGGGACACCGGTTCGCGTCGCACAGGCCGTCGGAGAGGTCGAGGGCGTGAAAACGGCGGTTGCGCTGGGCGTATCCCGCCGCCGGGTCGATCCGGTCGAGTGCCTCGGCACGGTCGGTCCCACACGTGTCGGCGGTCCCGCCGTCGGCCAGGCAGGTCGGGGTGTCGATCGCACCGTCGGGGCCGTGCGGCCACGGGGTGTCGCGGAGTCCGATCACCTCGATGCCGGCGTCGGTGAAACGTTCGAACACCGGTGGGTAGGTGGACGGCATGACGTCGCCGGGGGCACCCACACGCGGCCTGGTCGAGGTGGTGACCACGGCGTCCGGGCGGTCGGCGACGATCCGGTCGACCACGCGCCGCGACCAGTCGCGGCACTGCGGGTAGGGCACCCCGTTCTGCAGTCGGGGTGTCCGCTCCGTTGACAGGGGACATCCCATCTTGAGGTACGTCGTGACCTTGAAGTGGTGCCGTGACCCCAGCAGATCCAGGGCGGTGATCCACATCTCCGCGTGCGATCCACCGGCCAGTGCGATGGTCCGTGGGGCGGTGGGGTCGCCGTATACCCCGACGTGGATACGTGGATCCTCGAAATCGCTCATGACGCCGTCGGTCGAGGTCGCCGGAAAGTCCTCGATGACCTCCAGCGGGCTGGGTTGCGGCTCGACGGCCGGCACCGGAACGCCGTCGAGCAGGGCCCGGGCTCCCGGATACAGCCGCGGGTCGAGATCGGCGGTGTCGACGTGGACGGCGGCGACGTGCTGCGACCACAGGCGCACGCCGACTCCGCCGGCGACGGTGAGGATCACCAGTACCGTCGCCAGCACCGGGGCGTAGCCGAGATGGCGACGTCGCGCTGAGGTGGCGCGACGCGACGGGTCACCGTGCACCCGTCGTTCGTGCACCGGTCGTTCGTGCACCGGTCGTTCGTTCCGCAGTAAACCTTCACGCAGTGGATCCTCGATGTATCGCTTGGTCAGCCACGCCAGCATCACCGAGGCGGTCAGCACCGCGGCGCCGGCGAGGATCGACGCGTGATCGGTGCCGCGCCACGAGAGATAGAAGATCAGCAGCGGCCAGTGCCACAGGTACAGCGAGTAGGCGATGGCGCCCAGCCACACCGGCCAGGGTGAGGCGAGCGCCCGGCTGAGGAGGGGCGGTGAGTCGTCGACGCGGGCGTGCCGTCCGCGTGGTGGGCGCTGCGCGGCTCCCGCCCAGATGATCACCAGTGTCGAGCCGACCGGAACGAGTGCCCACGGGCCGGGGTAGGAGGCGACGCCGTCGATCCACCACCCGCAGGTCAGGATCAGTGTGAGCGCGATGGCAGCGGCGACGGTCCGCAGCCATCGTGAGACCCGCCAGGTCGGCATCCACACCGCCAGCAGTCCGCCGGCCAGCGGTTCCCACAGTCGCGACAGGGTGTCGAAGTAGTTCCACTGCTGATTGACGTCCATCCGCATCGTCGCCCACCAGAACGACACGACCGCCACCGTGAGTACCGCGACGCCGACGATCGTCCGGATCGTCGCCGGCCGTGCGAGCGGCGCGAACAAGCGCGCACCGACAACGATCGCGCCGGTGCCTGCCAGCGCGGCCAGCAGGGTCGCCAGGAAGAACTGGCCCTGCACCGACATCGACCAGATGTGTTGCAGCGGACTGTTCGCCGAGCTCGCCGCGAGGTAGTCCTGGGAGTTCAGGGCGAGGTACCAGTTCTGGTAATACAGCGCACTCGCGGTCAGTTCCTGTCCGATCGCGTTCCACCGGGTCTGCGGCAGGATCACGATCGTCAGGACGAGGACGGCGAGGAGCACCGTCGCCAACGCCGGGAGCAGCCGCCGGCCCAGGCGCGCCAGCCGGGGCCATGGGTTGACCGCGGCACCGAGGGTGATGTGGGGCTGCTGTTGGGCGTCGATGGCGTGGCGCAGCAGGGAGCCGACGAAGAAGTAGCCCGACAGGGTCAGGAAGACGTCGACACCGCCGGACACCCGGCCGAACCAGACGTGGAACACCGCGACAAGGGCGATCGCGATGCCCCGGAGGCCATCGAGATCGGTGCGGTGAGCAGAGGTGGTGCGAGCCACGGTGGGCGGAACGGCTTTCGTCGAGACGGTGGTCGCCTCTCGACGCTAGCGGTCCGCGGGCACCTGCGCTCCGGATCGGCGGCGCGCGCCGTCGAGTATCACCTCGAGGCCGTCGCCGAACTCGGTGTCGAAATCGCGGCCGGACGGGCCGGTGACGCCGAGCCGTTCCATCTGGGCGCGGGTCTGTTCCTCGATGGTCAGGCCGATGACGAGCTGGCAGATGGCGGTGGCGACCGCGCGTGCATCCCGTTCGTGCAGGTCGCCGCCGGCGGCCGCGGCCGCGATGTCGTCGGCGACCGCGCGGTCGGACAGGCCGCTGGCCCAGCTCGAGGAGACGACCTCGGCGCTGTCGGGCACGCGCAGCAGGGCCGCGCGCATTCCGACGGCCAGGGCCCGTAGGCGCTGGTCCCACGGCTGCGCCGGATCGGGGCGGGCGACCTCCGACAGCAGGTCGTCGGCCAGTGCGGCCAGGAGTGTCTGTTTGTTGGGGAAGTGCCAGTACAGGGCGTTGGGTCGGACGCCGACCTCCGAGGCGAGGCGGCGCATCGTCAGATCCGCCAGGCTGTGGTGGATGAGCACGTCACGGGCGGCGGCGAGGATGTCGGCGCGGGAGTTGCTCACAGGCACAGGGTAGAGGGCGCGTCGAAGCGGGCCCACGGCGGCCTGTACACCGTCCAGGAAAAGTCCTGTACAGTGTTCAGGCAGTCGAGCGGTGTCGCCCATCACACCGCGTCCAGCACCCGTCACCAGAGGAACTCCACCGTGGACCAGGCAAGCATCAGTCGCATCGATGCGCAGCACATCTGGCATCCCTACGGGGCCATCCCGGCCGCCTCGGAGCCGCTCGTGGTGCGTGCCGCCGACGGCGTTCACCTCCATCTCGCCGACGGTCGCAGCGTCGTCGACGGCATGAGCTCCTGGTGGGCCGCGATCCACGGGTACCGCCATCCGGTCCTCGACGACGCCGCGCGCCGACAACTCGACTCGATGTCGCACGTGATGTTCGGTGGTCTCACCCACGAGCCCGCCGCTCGTCTGGCACAACTGCTCGTCGACATCACCCCCCGTGGGCTGCAGAAGGTCTTCTTCTGCGATTCCGGCTCGGTGTCGGTGGAGGTCGCCATCAAGATGGCCCTGCAGTATTGGCGTGGCCGCGGTGAACCGGGGCGCACGAAACTGCTCACCTGGCGCGGCGGATATCACGGTGACACCTTCGCGCCGATGAGCGTCTGCGATCCCGACGGCGGCATGCACTCGATGTGGACCGACGTTCTCGCACAACAACTTTTCGTTCCCGCGCCACCGGCCGACCATGATGCCGCGTACGTGGCCGCCGTCGCGGAGACGGTACGCGCCCACCGTGACGAGCTCGCCGCGATCATCGTCGAACCGGTCGTGCAGGGCGCCGGCGGAATGCGTTTCCACGACCCCGCATACCTCGCCGACCTGCGCCGCATCTGTGACGACCACGACGTTCTGCTGATCTTCGACGAGATCGCCACCGGTTTCGGGCGCACCGGGGAGCTGTTCGCCGCCGACCATGCCGGGATCGCACCCGACATCATGTGCGTCGGCAAGGCGCTGACCGGTGGATACCTCACCCTGGCGGCGACCCTGTGCACCGACGAACTCGCCGCGGTCATCAGTGCCGGTGAGGCCGGGGGACTGGCCCACGGCCCGACCTTCATGGCCAATCCGCTCGCCTGCGCCGTCGCGGTGGCCTCCACCGAACTGCTGCTCGCCGGCGCGTGGCGCGCCGACGTCGCGCGCATCGGCGAGGGCCTGCGTACCGGCCTGGAACCGCTGCGTGGAATCACCGGCGTCGCCGACGTGCGCGTGCGCGGTGCGATCGGCGTTGTCGAACTCGACCACCCCGTCGACCTGGCCGCGGCGACGACGGCGGCCGTCAACGCCGGGGCCTGGCTACGGCCGTTCCGCAACCTCATCTACGCGATGCCGCCCTTCATCTGCACCGCCGACGACGTCGAGGTGATCACCCGCGGCATGCGGGCCGCCGTCGACGCCAGTCTCGCCGTACCCGCCGGAGGTCACCCGTGACGACGCTGAACCCCACCACACCCGCCGCCACCGGCGAATCGGTCGCCCTGTCCTGGCTGCACAACGCCGCCCGTGCCACGAAAGAGGCCGGGCTGCACCGCGAACCGATCGTGCGGACCACCGGCGCGGGCCTGCTCAACCTCGCCTCCAACGACTATCTCGGGCTCTCGACGCATCCGCACGTGATCGATGCCGCACGGTCCGCGGTGACGCAATGGGGCGCCGGCTCGACCGCATCGCGACTGGTCGTCGGCACCACCGCGGCGCACGTCGACTTCGAGCACGAGATCGCCGACTTCCTCGGATTCCCTGCCGCGCTGATGTTCTCGTCCGGCTACCTCGCCAACGTCGGGGCGATCACCGCGCTCGTCGGACGCGGTGATCTCATCGTCTCCGACACCGGGACCCACGCCTCGCTCATCGACGGCTGCCGGCTGTCGCGGGCACGGGTCGTGGTGGTCGACCGCGGCGACGTCGCGGCGGTGCGCGCGGCACTGGCCGACCGTGCCGAAGAGCGTGCCCTCGTCGTCACCGACTCGATCTACAGCGTCGACGGTGCCGCTGCCCCGGTGGCCGAGTTGTACACCGCTGCACGTGAATTCGGTGCCGCACTGCTCGTCGACGAGGCTCACGGCCTCGGTGTGCGCGGCCCGGGCGGTCGGGGAGTGATCGCCGAGGTCGGCCTGTCCGGCGCACCCGACCTCGTCGCCACCACCGTCGCGTCGAAGTCCCTGGGCGCGCAGGGCGGTGTGGTGCTCGGGCCGGCGGTGTTGCGTGATCACCTGACCGACCGCGCCCGCACCTTCATCTTCGACACCGGTCTCAATCCGGCCGCCGTCGGCGCGGCCCACGCCGCCCTGCGCATCCTGCGGGAGCAACCGGATATGCCACAGCGACTGCGCCACAACATGATTCGCATGGCCGATCTTCTCGACGTGGCATTGCCCGTCGGTCCGGACGGCGCGGTGGAGACCTCGGCGGTGCTCTCGATCATCATCGGTGACCCGCAGCCCGCGGTCGCCGCGGCCGCCGCCTGCCGGAACGCCGGGGTGCTGGTGGGGTGCTTCCGCCCGCCGTCGGTGCCACCGGGCACCTCCCGGCTGCGGCTGACCCTGCGCGCCGATCTCGACGACGCCGACATCGACCACGCCGCCGACGTGGTGCGCGCGGCGCTGCACGAGGTGGGTGCGCGATGACCCTCGATCCGTGGTGGAAGCCCACCCGGCCGGTCGCCGACCGGAGCCTGGTGATCACCGGCACCTCCACCGACGTCGGCAAGACCATCGTCACCGCGGCACTCGCCGCGACGCTCGCCGCTGCCGGCACCGACGTCGCCGTCTGCAAGCCCGCGCAGACCGGTGTCGGACCCGACGAGCCGGGCGATCTGGCGACCGTCACCGCCCTCGCGGGCGACCTGCCGACGTGGGAGGGGGCGCGGTTTCCGGATCCGCTCGCCCCGGAAACCGCCGCGCACCGCGCCGGATCACCGCAACTCGACATCAACGACGTGGTGCCCCGGGTCGCCGACATCGTCGGCGACCATCGGCTCACCCTCATCGAGGGCGCCGGCGGTGTACTGGTGCGACTCGCCCCCGAGTTCACGATCCTCGACGTGGCACGCGCTCTCGGTTCGGCGGTCCTCGTCGTCACCCAACCGGGACTCGGAGCGCTCAACCACGCCGAGCTCACCGTGGCGGCCATCCGCGCGGCCGGCGTCGACGTCGCCGGCCTCGTCATCGGATCCTGGCCCGCCGCTCCGGATCTCGCGATGCGCTGCAATCGACACGACCTCCCGCGCCTGACCGGTGTACCGGTCGTCGGAGTCCTGCCCGAAGGTGCCGGTGCGATGTCGGGTGAGACATTCCGCTCCGCGGCACCCACCTGGTTCGACGCCGACTGGATCACCGCGATCCGCACCCACGCCGACGCCCCGCAGACCGTTGCTCACGCCGACTCCCCGCAGACCACCCCGACCGACAACAGCCACCTCGAAGGAATCTTCTGATGACCCAGGCCCCGATAGCCCCCGCCACCGTCGACGCCGACACCGCCGACATCCTCACCATCGCCCGCGAACAGGTCCTCGAACGCGGTGAGGGCCTGACCCAGGAGCAGGTGCTCACCGTGCTCCGGTTGGGCGACGACCGCCTCACCGAACTGCTGCAGCTCGCGCACGATGTGCGGATGCGCTGGTGCGGCCCCGAGGTCGAGGTCGAGGGCATCATCTCGCTGAAAACCGGTGGCTGCCCTGAGGATTGCCACTTCTGCTCACAGTCGGGATTGTTCGCCTCGCCGGTGCGCAGCGCCTGGATCGACATCCCGTCGCTGGTCGAGGCGGCCAAGCAGACCGCCAAGACCGGCGCCACCGAGTTCTGCATCGTCGCCGCGGTCCGCGGTCCGGACAAGCGGCTGCTGAGCCAGGTCGCCGCGGGTATCGAGGCGATCCGCAACGAGGTCGACATCCAGATCGCCTGCAGCCTGGGCATGTTGACCCAGGAGCAGGTCGACCAACTCCGCGACATGGGCGTGCACCGCTACAACCACAACCTGGAGACCGCGCGCAGCCACTTCCCGAACGTCGTCACCACCCACACCTGGGAGGAGCGTTGGGACACCCTGCGGATGGTGCGTGACGCCGGCATGGAGGTCTGCTGCGGCGGCATCCTCGGCATGGGGGAAACCCTCGAGCAGCGCGCCGAGTTCGCCGCCGACCTCGCCTCGCTCGATCCCGACGAGGTGCCGCTGAACTTCCTCAACCCGCGGCCGGGTACCCCGTTCGGTGACCTCGACGTGTTGCCGGCCTCCGAGGCACTCAAGTCGGTCGCGGCGTTCCGTCTGGCATTGCCGCGCACCATCCTGCGTTTCGCCGGCGGTCGCGAGATCACCCTCGGCGACCTCGGCGCCAAGCAGGGCATCCTCGGCGGTATCAACGCCGTGATCGTCGGCAACTACCTGACCACGCTCGGTCGTCCCGCCGAGGACGATCTGGACCTGCTCAGCGATTTGTCGATGCCGATCAAGGCACTCAACGACAGCATCTGATTACCTGGTGAGATGAGAGCAACCACGATGAGCGCCGCCGCGGCGGCGACCGACATTCCCGGTCCGCTCGACGAGCCGCATCGCTACGGCGTCTACACCGGCATCGAACTGGAGATCCAGGCGCCCGACGCGGTGCCGACCGCGGCACGCCTCGGCCTGGAACCGCCACGGTTCTGCGGCCAGTGCGGCCGGCGGATGGTGGTGCAGGTCCGTCCCGACGGCTGGGATGCGCGGTGTTCGCGCCACGGCACGGTCGACTCCAGCGAGTTGGGGCGCCGGTGAGCGAGGTGGCCGGTGCTGCAACCGCGCTCGAGATGCGTCCGCGCGTCCGGCACCGCACACCCGCCACGCTGCTGGCCGCCGTCGGGGTCGTTGTGCTGTTCGGTGTGATCGCCGGCGCAGTGTGGGCGGTCGCCACACCCGCGGCCTCCGCGGTCAAGGGCCGCACCCAGGTGTACATGGTCGACAGCTTCGCCGGCGTCGCGACGTTCGCGTTCGTGATGTTCGGCTTCGGTGTCGTCGCCGCGGTGGTGACGTGGTTCGTCGCGCCCGGCTGGCGTGGCCTGCCCGGTTACGCCGCGATGCTGGCGTCGACGGTGATCGGTGGCGCGCTCGCCGGTGTCGTCGGTTCGGGATTCGCCGCTCGACGCTTCCCCGACCCGGATTCGATCGGCGTCGGGGACGTGTTCACCGCCGTCCCGCAACTCTGGCTCGACGGCGTGACCCGCGGATCGCCCAGTGGCCCTTGGATTCTGCTGATCTGTGCGCCGCTCACCGCGACGGTGGTGTACCTGTTGGCGGCCATCGTGAGCCGACGCGGCGACCTCGGGGTGGGTGACGGCCGCATCGAGCAGTCCGACGTTGTGGTCACATCGGCGGTTTGAGGGTCGCGAATTCGTCGGTGACGCGCAATTGCGTGTCGGCGAACGCGTAGAGCGCCGGCGGGCGACCTCCGGAGCGGCCGGTGCGGCCCAACGTTCCGGTTGCCACCACCACACCGCGGCGGCTCAGGATGCGCAGCAGGTTCGTGGTGTCGACGCGATATCCGAGTGCGGCGCCGTAGATCTCGGAGAGTTCCGACATCGGAAACCGCTTGGGCGCCAACGCGAATGCGATGTTGGTGTAGGACAGTTTGGCCGCCAGGCGGTGCCGGCCCGCGTCGATGATGGCGGCGTGGTCGTAGGCCAGGGACTGCTCGGCAAGAGCGTCGACCCGGTGCCACGTGGCCGTCGGCGGGAGCCGGGTCGCTGCGTCGGTCGGCACCAGACCCAGATAGGTCGACGCGATCGTCCGCACCTCGGGTACCCGCTCGGGATCGGAGAACACCGACAACTGCTCGAGGTGCGCGACCGTGGTGACATCGAGATTCTCGGTGAGAAAGCGACGGGCGCTGGCCGACAGGGTTTCGGCGGCGCCGGCCACGTCACCGCCCGGCAGTGACCACGGTGAATTCTCGTCGGTCCGCCACAGCAGGACGAACAGGTCGGGCTGGCCGCCGGGGGAGATCGGGCGCACCTGGAAGACGACAGAGAGCACCTCGACCCGCAGCGACATGCGCTCGATAGTAGGTCAGAGGTCGTCGAGGACCACGAGTCCGTCCTGGATGGCCCGCGCGACGAGCGACGCCTTGGTGCGTGCGGTACGGCCCGCCTCGGCGTACTTCACGCGGATGCGGGCGAGGTGGGTGTTGACGGTGCCCACCGAGATCATCAGTTGGGTGGCGGCCTCCGACTTCGAGTCGACGAGCAGCCAGGTGCGCAGCACCTCGACCTCGCGGGTGGTCAACGGGACCGGGGTGTACTGCGGGGACGGCGGCTCGCTGGGGACCGCCCGGAGTGCCGTCGGTGGTGCCATCGGATCGGCGGCTGACCCAGGCCGACGGGCGGCGAGGCGGTCGAGAGCCTCCTGACGACGACGCATCGCCTGCAACGGCGTGGAGTAGGCGCGGCGGACACCGAGGACCGGACGCGGCCCAACCGCGGTCGGGATCTGTCGATGACTCGGGCCGTCGGAGGTGTTGGCATTGCGCGAAGCGGTCATGATGATCATGTCTCCTGGGGCAGATGAACGGGGTTTCTGCTGCTGCGTTGCGTTATGAACGCTACGGAGTGAAACGATCCCGCAAACGCGTAGTGGACTACTTGGAATGCGCTTGGAACTACTCGGAGCACGTGTCCAGATCGCGCAATCTCTTGCGTTACTCCAGCTCAGGCCGATCGGGCAGGGCTCCGCCATCGCGTTGCCGCGTCTCCGCTGACAGCGCTCTCGCTGACACTGACAGCGCTCGCCACGGCGTTGACAGCGGTCTCGCCGGCACTGACAGCGCTCTCGCCGACGTTGACAGCGCTCTGCTCCGCACTGACAGCGCTCTCGCTGACACTGACAGCGCTCGCCGAGGAACACTGTGTTGCCGCAGTTCAGGCGTGCTTGGTCAGCGATGACGCGGCCCGGCGGCATCCGGCCGGAATGTCCGCGCGCTTGCCGGTGTTACGATCATCACCAGGTTTTCGACCACTAGTCGAAAACCGGCTCGAGGCGCAGACCGCGCCGAGACCACGCCGCCGCCCGGCGGCAGGGAGATGGAGTGGCAGATGAGCATCACCAGCGACCGCGCCGCGGTGACTGACGCGACCCTGATAGACGCACCGGGTCTCATCGATGCGCAATGGGTCGACGGCCCCGGCGGCTACTCGGGTGTCGAGCCGACCCCGGAGTGGGCCGAGGAGATCCGCCGCCTCGCACGCGCGCGCAACGCGACCCTGCTGGCGCACAACTACGAACTGCCGGCCATCCAGGACGTCGCCGATCACGTCGGTGACTCCCTCGCTCTCTCACGCATCGCGGCCGAGGTCGACTCCGACGAGATCGTCTTCTGCGGCGTGCACTTCATGGCCGAGACCGCCAAGATCCTCAGCCCCGACAAGCGGGTGCTGATCCCCGACGCCCGCGCCGGATGCTCGCTCGCCGACTCGATCACCGCCGACGAACTGCGCGAGTGGAAGGACGAGTTCCCCGACGCCGTCGTGGTGTCCTATGTGAACACCACCGCGGAGGTCAAGGGACTCACCGACATCTGCTGCACCTCGTCCAACGCCGTCGACGTCGTCGCGTCCATCGACCCCGACCGCGACGTCCTGTTCCTGCCGGATCAGTTCCTCGGTGCACACGTCAAGCGCGAGACCGGCCGCGACAACATCCACATCTGGGCCGGCGAATGCCACGTCCACGCCGGCATCAACGGCGACGAGCTCACCGAGCAGGCCGCCGCGCACCCCGATGCTGATCTGTTCATCCACCCCGAATGTGGTTGTGCGACATCGGCTCTCTATCTGGCCGGTGAGGGTGCGGTTCCGGATGACCGGGTCAAGATTCTCTCCACCGGTGGAATGATCGATGCCGCCCGCGAGACCGGCGCCAAGCAGGTTCTCGTCGCGACCGAGATCGGCATGCTGCACCAGTTGCGCAAGGCGGCTCCGGGTATCGACTTCCAGGCGGTCAACGATCGCGCATCGTGCCCGTACATGAAGATGATCACGCCGGCCGCGCTGCTGCGTGCGCTGCGCGAGGGTCGCGACGAGGTGTTCGTCGCCGATGATGTCGCCGAACGCGCTCGTCGCAGCGTCGAGCGGATGATCGCCATCGGTAATCCCGGTTCGGGTGAGTAGCGCTGTGTCGCAGAATATTTCATCGTCGCAGGGATTCGTCGGCCAACTCGTCGCCGACGCTGACCTCGACCTCGCCGTCACCGACGAGGTCCGTGCACTGATCCGCACGGCGCTCGACGAGGACCTGCGCTACGGCCCCGACGTCACGACCGCGGCGACAGTCCCCGCCGATGCGGTGACCGACGCCGCGATCGTCAGTCGCGCTCATGGCGTGGTGGCCGGCCTACCGGTGGTGGTGGCGGTCCTCGACGAGGTCATCGGGTTCGGTGCCTACGAGACCACCGCGCAGGTGGCCGACGGCACCCGGGTCGCGCCCGGCGACACCGTCCTTGCCGTTCGTGCGCCCACCGCACCGTTGCTGACCGCAGAACGTACGGCACTGAATCTGGCGTGTCACCTCTCCGGTATCGCCACCGCGACCGCCCAGTGGGTCGATGCCATCGCCGGGACCGCAGCCAGAGTTCGCGACTCACGAAAGACTTTGCCGGGCTTGCGTTATCTGCAGAAGTACGCGGTGCGCGCCGGTGGGGGAGTCAACCATCGGATGGGCCTCGGCGACGCCGCCCTCATCAAGGACAATCACGTCGCCGCCGCGGGATCGGTTAGTGCCGCGCTCGCCGCCGTCCGGGCGGCCGCACCGGATCTTCCGGTGGAGGTCGAAGTCGACTCGCTCGACCAACTCGACGAGGTACTCGCCCTCGAACCGCAACTGGTGCTGCTGGACAATTTCGAGTTGTGGGCCACCCAGATGGCGGTATCCCGTCGCAACAACCGGTCGCCGCAGACCAAGCTGGAGTCCTCGGGCGGACTGACGCTGGACCAGGCCGCCGACTACGCCCGGACCGGCGTCGACTATCTCGCGGTCGGCGGACTCACCCACTCGGTGACCGCACTCGATCTCGGTCTTGACATCCCGAGCTGACGCCCAGGCGCGTCGACCATCGGCAATGGCGCAGAACATCAGTGGTGTCGTGGCCGACTTCGACGACATGTGGCGTTCGAGACGAGGTGACCTCGAGCCGATCGGGCATCTGCTTCGATACCGAGTCGGGGACACCTGGGTGCGTTTCCACACGCTGCCGGGCGCCAAACGGTCCCCGGAAAACGATGCCGAGCATCGCACGGTGTTCTCTCGGCACCGGGCAGTGCTGTCCGAATTGAGTTCGGTTGCAGGAACATCGCCGCGGGACCTTCGTGTGCTGACGAGCGCGGGGTCATCGACTTCGCAACCGACGGCCCGTTCTCCGCGTCTTGTCGCGGCGTGCGGTAGGGCCGCGTACTGGCGCTCGCTGCTCGTGGACGACGACATGGATTCTCAGTGGTGGCAGCACGTTTACATAGGAACGTCGACTCTTGGGTCGCCGCAGTTGCGTGCGCTGCTGAGGTTGGTTGCCGACGACCGTGCCGGTGATGTCATCATTGCCTCGCCGGGAGCGGACTGGCTCTATCACCCCTATGACGGTGGCGGCGACGTCATAACGCCGACCCAGGCCATCCGGGACGGGTTGCGTGACAGGTTCTTTCGATGGCTGCCACCGAACGCCGAGGGTTTGTAGCCGTCTCTCACTCCGTCACGGTTGTCAGTGAGACCACCGGGCCGTTGATGTTGTAGGTGTGTACCTGGCTGCTCAGTGCGCGAACGGTCGTCACGTCGACTGCGTACAGGTGCCGACCGTCGGGACGGTCGAGAGCCGATCCCGCCAGTCGAGAGCCGATCCCGCCGGTCGAGAGCCGATCCCGCCGGTCGAGCACCCCTCATTCCGGCCCGGTCGAGCAGCCCCATTCCGCCGGTCGAGCACCCCTTTTCGTTGGTCGAGCCGGTCCGGAGCGCTAGCGGAGGACTGTGTCGAGACCTCGCAAGCCGACGCTGAAAACCCAACCACCCCAAACACACTCACCTTTGCACAACCTGTGTATAGAAAACACTTGCGATTCGTGTTTAAGTGGGGTTATAATAGAACAGATATGCTACACGGCATTCTCGGGGGAGGTGACATCAGCATGACAGACACCACCGACAGTCCCATGTCACGACCACTGCAACTGATGCACCAACTCTCCGAGATCTTGGACGAGTTGGCCCAGACTCCGATGACCGCCTGCTCGGACACCGAAGTCATCGAGGCGGCGAAACTGTCCGAACAGATCGCGACCCGCACCCACTTCCAAGGTGATCGGGCGATCCTGGAAATCTCGGATCGCAGTGTGCACCGCAAGGTCGGCAAAGTCAGCCTGTCGAACTTTCTGAACTTCGATCTGCGGATCGCGCAACCCACCATGCGCATCGCGCACATGAAAGCCACCGCCCGATTCCACGGGCTGACCGGACAACCGGAGGAACCGAAGTTCCCCACCCTGTCCAAAGCATATGAGCAGGGCCTGATCGGCCACACCCACCTCTCGGCGGCGTTGGAAGCCCTGGACAAGATCCCGGGCGCCGTTCCGCATGACAAGAAGGTCGCCGCCGAAGAAACCCTGGGTGAGAAAGCCACCGAACACATTCCAGCCGACATCACCAAGATGGGTGCCCGGATCCTGGCGCACCTCGATCCCGATGGACAGTTGGTGGAGGAGAAAGAACGCCAACAGCGTCGCAACCTGTGGATCAACCAGTCCCGGGTCGATGGGATGGCGAAACTCAACGGGCATCTCCCGCCGGTCACCCGGGCTCTGTGGGACACCATGCTCGACGCCTGGGCCAAACCCGGGATGAATAGTCTCAGCGATCCGGAATCGCCGACCGGTGCGATCGGTGACGCCGACCCCGACGTGTTGGCTGCGGCGGTCAAACGTGACGACCGTTCTCAGGCGCAACGCAATCTTGATGCGATGCACATGTTGTTGGTGTCGGCGATGAAAGAAGGCGTCCTCGGCAAAACGCATCGAGGCCTGCCCGTGGCGTTGATCGCGAAAGCGTCCGTGACGGATCTGCTGGCCGGGGCCGGATATGCCACCACGGCATCTGGTTCGACGATTCCCATTCCTGATTTGCTGAGTGCGTTGGGAGACATCGAAGATCCCACCGATGTGCAGCAGTTCCTGGCGGTGTTCTCCGACGCCATCGACCTGCCCCTGTATCTCGGGCGGTCCCGACGCCTGGCGTCGACCGAGCAGCGGATCGCGTCGTTCTCCCGCACCGGCGGTGAGGTGTGCTCGTTCCCCGGGTGTGGGCAACCCGCGTCGCGTTCGGAAATGCATCACGCCAAAGAGGACTGGGCTGATGGCGGGAAAACCGACATCAGCGATTTGGCGCCGGCGTGTGGGCCGCACAACCGGATGGTCGGCCCGAAACCCGGCCAGTACACCACCGGCATCTACGAAGACGGGCCGCTCGCCGGACGGTGCTGGTGGCAACTCAACGCCGAACCCGGCATGCCGGCAAACCCGAAGATCGTCAACGACCACCCCGACATCACCGCCCTGTACGAGGAGAAACTCGACCAGATCCGCGAACAGATCCACGGCGACATCGTCGCCGATTGTGGTGCCGGCGCAACCGAACCCGCAGACACCGACGCGGTTGACGCCGACACCGTCGATGCCGAAACTGCTGACATCGAAGCCGACGTCGCTGACGCGGAGGATGAGGCCGAGTCGGTCCATACCGACATCGACGAACCGGCCGATCCCGACGACGAGGACACCGCGTCGCCGTTCGTGGACGCCGAAATCTCGTCCGATCGTGGTGTCTCGAGTGACTATCCGGCTCCGGCTGCCGACTCCTCGAGCATCGACGACAGCATCGACATCGCAGACAGCGTCGACCAGGACGCCGATCATGAGTCCGGCGTCACTGACCGGCCCGACCCAGCCGTCGACGAATATGGTTCGGGCGCAGACCAATTCGATCCGGTCGAGCCTCAACCACCCGACCAGCAGGACAGGCCCGGCGCCATAGGCGACGAGCACTCTGACGAACCTGGTGTCACCGACACCGGGGAGATCGACCTGGTCGTCTTCGACGGGGACGGTGTTCCGATCACCGACGATCCCGACGACCCTGCTGCCGCTGCCGGGATGGATCGTGCCTCGCGTACCCGGATTCGTGTCCGCGACACGACCAGCGAAGGACAGCCCCGCGAGCGCCGCATCCGTGATGGCGGCATCCGTACCAGCGACGCCGACCGTGAACGTGAGCTTGAGGAACTGGCCGCCATCGGCATGAACCCTCGTAACAGCCGGATCGAACGTGTCCTGGCAGCCCGGCTTCACTACCGGCTCGACACCTCCTGAAGCAGCCCGCCCACCGGTACTGGCCGGGCCGCACTGCCACAGAAACGTTGTGGCGGTGGGAAGTTCCGGCCTTTCCTTGCGAGGTCTCGACACGGGCTTCGCTAGCGCTCCGCCCGGCTCGACCAACGTGTGGTGCGGCTCGACCGACGGGTTGGGCCTCGACCTCGATCTCGACAACCTCGGCCCGGCGGACACGGCTCGTAGCTTCGACGGAGCTCACGCAAGGCCATCGCTCCGGTCGGCTCGACCAGCCGGGAAGGCGGTTCGTCCTTGTCACGTCCGGCGGTCGGCAAAGATGCTTCGGAGCAACGGCACTTGGGCGGTGATCTCCGGGTCGGGATCGTTCTCCAACTCGGCGAGGGAATCGAGAAAGCGTTGGCGTCCGGCACCGTCGAGCGGTGCGTGCAACAGGGTGAAGGCAGCGTGGCGTCGGATGATCGCCCAAGGGGAGCGCAGACCGTCGAATAGGGCGGCGACATCGCCCACCGGCACGTCGTGATGTCGGGTCACGCCAGTGCCCATCACGCTCACGAGCGCCCGCTCGATCTCCGGGTGCGCAGTGAGAGCCGCCTCGAGCGGCCGATAGTCCAGCGGATGGTCGGGATCGAGGGCGCGGTAAGGCCCACCGAAGACGTCGTATGCGCCGGGATTGAGAGAGTCGAATTGCGTCACAACGATGTCCGTGTGACCCAGAGTCACGAGCGGGCCCGCCGACCATCGTGACGCGGACTCATCACCGCGGGCAGTGCGCATCCTCGACGTCAGATACTCGACAACGTCGGGCCGGCTGATGCGTATGCGGTCGATGACGAACATCCACCGCCACTCCGGGACGTCCGTCGTCTCGCGAACTCGGCTCATGATCGCGTCGAGAGCGAGGTCGGGTTCGGCGCGACCGAGAGCGATCAACGCTTCGCGCGACTCCTCCCAACCCAACGGGGCATCACTGCTCGTCGCATCCGCGATCAACAGATCGCACCACTCACGGACCTGTTCAGTCACCGGGAGTCCGGCAATACGATCGCGTTCCACCTGCGCGGCGTCGAGATGCGGGAAGTGGCGTCGGAGTTGAGCCTTGCTGATGCACTTGGCGACAAGTTCCTCGGCCTCGTCGACCGCGACCACGAGACACGTCTTGTCGATCACACCGGCGGCCGCGAGTTGCTTCCGCGCCGACTTACATGCCGCGATCACCGACCGATAGAAGCGGGCCTCGACCTTGTCGAAGTGATCGTCATCCCCGTCTCGGGCTGACTTCGACAACAATTCGCTCCACCGCTGGTCCACGTCGGAGGGTTCGCGGGACCAGTCCCAGTCGTAGGGGTGCCACCGTAGGTCGGCGTCGGTGGCCTGCGCGGACTTCTCGCTCGCCACTCCGATCAACGGCCAGGCGATTATCTCGCCGTCCGCGTAGAAACCGAAGACGGCCGCGCCGTAGATCGTTTCGTCTCGATGTCCATCTCGGAACTCTGATACCGCCCGCACGATCGCAAGTCGGATGTGCTCGGTCAGCCCCGCCCAATCGAATGCCACGCGGCGAGCGTAGCGGCGCGCACGGTCGGACACGTTGGTGGGCGGGACAGGAGGATGCGAACCACGTTGAGGCCGGTGGGTCGCATGTGACGAGTGACATGAAAGGTGTTCGCTATGGGTCCCCGAATCCGAGCCGCAGGTGTGGCGTGAAACCCGCTGGCCTGCGACCCGTATCCTGGTTGGGTAAATCCACCAGCCGACCAGGAGTGACCCATGCTCGCCCGAACCGACCTGCGCGGAAGCGCGCCGACGCTCGCCGAACTGCGTCGCGCGCTGCCTCGTGGGGGAACCGACGTCAACGCCGTACTCGACACGGTGGCGCCGGTGGTGCATGCGGTCGCCGATCTCGGAGCCGAGGGCGCCCTGGACTACGGGCACAAGTTCGACGGTGTGCGCCCGGCATCGGTGCGGGTGCCCGCCCAGGTGATCGCCGATGCCCTCGAACGCCTCGACCCGGCGGTCGCCGATGCCCTGCGTGAGTCCATCACCCGGGCGCGGCTCGTCCACGCCGATCAGCGTCGCGAGACCACCCGCACCCAGGTCGTCGACGGTGGCATCGTCAGCGAGAAATGGATTCCGGTCCGGCGCGTCGGCCTCTATGTCCCCGGCGGCAATGCCGTGTATCCGTCATCGGTGATCATGAACGTGGTCCCGGCGCAGGAGGCCGGAGTGGGATCGCTCGTAGTCGCCTCGCCGCCGCAGAAAGACTTCGGCGGATGGCCGCACCCGACGATCCTCGCCGCCTGTGCACTGCTCGGAGTCGACGAGGTATGGGCGGTCGGAGGCGCACAAGGCGTCGCGTTGCTGGCCTACGGTGGCACCGACACCGACGCCGCCGACGAACCCGGAGGCGTCCTCGATCCGGTCGACCTCATCACCGGACCCGGCAACATCTACGTGACCGCGGCCAAGCGTCTCTGTCGTGGTGTCGTCGGCATCGACGCGGAGGCCGGTCCCACCGAGATCGCGATCCTGGCCGACGCCACCGCGGTCCCCGCGCTGGTCGCCGCCGACCTCATCAGTCAGGCCGAACACGACGTGCTGGCCGCCTCGGTGCTCGTCACCGACAGTGTCGAGCTCGCTGACGCCGTCGACGAGGCGCTGGAAACCCAAGTGGCGCAGACCAAGCACCGCGAGCGCGTGACAACGGCCTTGTCCGGCAAGCAATCCGGGATCGTCCTCGTCGACGACGTCGAGGCCGGTCTCGCGGTGGTCGACGCCTACGCCGCCGAACATCTGGAGATTCAGACCGCCGATGCCGCCGCGGTCGCCGATCGTGTGCACAACGCGGGAGCGATCTTTGTCGGCAACTACGCGCCGGTGAGCCTCGGCGATTACTGCGCGGGATCCAATCACGTTCTGCCGACCTCGGGTTCGGCCCGATTTGCCTCCGGGCTGTCGGTGCAGACCTTCCTGCGTGGCGTGCACGTCATCGACTACGACGAGGCCGCATTGCGTGACGTTGCCGAGAAGGTGGTCACCCTCGCGCAGGCCGAAGACCTTCCGGCGCACGGGGATGCCATCACCCGCCGGTTCGCGACCGAGAGGTCCGTGCAATGACGGCGGTCAGCGATCCGCAGACCCCGGGCGCATCGATCACCGTGGCCGATCTGCCGTTGCGTGACAATCTCCGCGGTAAAACTGCCTATGGCGCACCGCAATTGAAGGTTCCGGTCATTCTCAACACCAACGAGAATCCGCACCCGCCGTCGCCGGCCCTGATCGACGATCTCGCCGAGTCGGTACGTGCCGCAGCCACCGACCTGCACCGCTACCCCGACCGCGACGCGATCGCCCTGCGCACCGAACTGGCCGACTATCTCAGCGCCGCCACCGGTGTTCGGCTGAACGTGAACAACCTCTGGGCCGCCAACGGTTCCAACGAGATCCTGCAGCAACTGCTGCAGGCCTTCGGCGGGCCCGGGCGCAGCGCGGTCGGCTTCGTGCCGAGTTACTCCATGCACCCGATCATCTCCGACGGCACCGATACCACGTGGCTCGAGGCCAAGCGCAACGCCGACTTCTCCCTCGACATCGACTACGCGGTCGCCGAGATCACCGCTCGCCGCCCCGACGTCGTGTTCGTGACCTCACCCAACAACCCGACCGGGGCATCCATCCCGAACGAGGGACTGCGGGCGATCGTGGAGGCCGCGCCCGGCATCGTCATCGTCGACGAGGCCTACGGAGAGTTCTCCGAACAGCCCAGCGCCACCGAACTCATCGACGAATTCCCGGCCAAGGTGGTGGTCAGCCGCACCATGAGCAAGGCGTTCGCCTTCGCCGGTGGACGTCTCGGCTATCTTGCGGCCTCGCCGGCCATCGTCGAGGCCCTGCAGTTGGTGCGCCTGCCGTATCACCTGTCGGTCCTCACCCAGGCCGCCGCCCGAGCCGCGCTGCGTCACAGCGACGACACCCTGGCCGGCGTCGAGAAGATCATCGCCGAACGCAAGCGGGTCGTCGACGACCTCGAGGCGGCCGGCTTCGACGTCATCGACTCCGATGCCAACTTCGTGCTGTTCGGCCGGTTCGCCGACGCCCCGTCGTCGTGGCAGCGTTACCTCGACGACGGAGTGTTGATCCGCGATGTGTCGATTCCGGGCTACTTGCGTGTCACCATCGGACTGCGCGACGAGAACGACGCCTTCCTCGACGTCAGTCGCCGTCTGGCCGCCACCGATCTGGAGAATGGGTAAGTGACAGTGCAGGATTCGACCACCTCGTCGGCGACGCAGCCGACGCCGCGCATCGCACGTGTCGAGCGGGCCACCAAGGAGTCCTCGATCACCGTCGAACTCAACCTCGACGGCACCGGCAAGACCGACATCTCCACCGGGATCGCCTTCTTCGACCACATGCTGAACGCCTTCGGCCAGCACGGCAGTTTCGACCTGACCGTGGCGGCCCAGGGCGACGTCGACGTCGAGGGCCACCACACCATCGAGGACACCGCGATCGTGCTCGGTCAGGCCCTCGGCCAGGCACTCGGTGACAAGAAGGGCATCCGCCGGTTCGGTGACTGCTTCATCCCGATGGACGAGACCCTCGCCCACGCTGTCGTCGACGTATCCGGCCGGCCGTATTGCGTGCACACCGGCGAACCCGATCACCTGCTGACCGCGGTGATCGGCGGCTACCCGGGTGTGCCGTACTCGACGGTCATCAATCGGCACATCTTCGAGTCGATCGCCCTCAACGCCCGGATCGCCCTGCACGTGCGGGTGCTCTATGGCCGCGATCAGCACCACATCACCGAGGCCGAGTTCAAGGCCGTCGCCCGCGCGCTCCGTGAAGCCACCGAGTACGACCCGCGCACCTCGGGTGTGCCGTCGACCAAGGGAGCCCTATGAGCACGACCGGCCCGGACGTCGTCGTCCTCGACTACGGCTCCGGCAACCTCCGGTCGGCGCACCGGGCCCTCGAACGTGTCGGCGGTCAGGTCACCGTGACCAGCGACTTCGATGCTGCACTCAACGCCACCGGACTCGTCGTCCCCGGCGTGGGTGCATTCGCGGCCTGCATGGAGGGTCTGCGGGCGGTCAAGGGCGATCGGATCGTGGGCCGACGCCTCGCCGGTGGCCGCCCGGTGCTGGGGATCTGCGTGGGCATGCAGATCCTCTTCGAGCAGGGTGTGGAGTTCGGCGTCGAGGCGGACGGGTGCGGCGAGTGGCCGGGCGCGGTCACCCGGTTGCCGGCGCCGGTGTTGCCGCACATGGGCTGGAACACCGTCGACGCCCCCGACGACTCCGTACTGTTCCACGGCCTCGACGCCGATACCCGTTTCTACTTCGTGCACTCCTACGCCGCGCAGACCTGGGAGATGGACAACGACGGCACCGCACTGCGGGCACCGAAGCTGACCTGGGGGGACTACGGCGGCAAGTTCCTTGCCGCCGTCGAGAACGGACCACTGAGCGCCACCCAGTTCCATCCGGAGAAGTCCGGTGACGCCGGGGCCCAGCTGCTCCGCAACTGGATCGAGAGTCTGTCATGACCGAATCTCCCAAGACCCCCGACACTCCGGCGGAGGAGTACCGCTTCTCCTACGGGCGGTTCGTCGTCTACGTGCTCGGTGCCGGCGCCATCGTCCTGGTGCTGTTCATTCCGATCATCCTCGGCATGGCCAAATGGAATCCGACCGCCGGACTCGTCTCCGCCCTGGTCGCGGTGCTGGCCATGATCGCCGCGATCGGATTCACCTCCCGCTATCAGATCGGCAAGGCGGAGAAGGCGATTCGCGCTTCACGCGGCGAAGGTCCACCGGACTAGGCGACGTCGCACCAGACAACGGTCGGATTCTCGACCCGCTCCGGATACTCAACACAAAGGACTCACCAACTTCCATGGGAACCACTCTCGAACTGCTGCCCGCCGTCGACGTCGCCGACGGGCAGGCCGTACGCCTGGTGCAGGGCGCCGCCGGCACCGAAACCTCCTACGGCTCACCGCGTGAGGCCGCACTCGCCTGGCAGCGGGACGGCGCCGAGTGGATCCACCTCGTCGATCTGGATGCCGCGTTCGGTCGCGGCAACAATCGCGACCTGCTCGCCGAGGTCGTCGGCGAACTCGACGTGAAGGTCGAACTGTCCGGCGGTATCCGTGACGACGAGTCCCTCGACGCCGCGCTGGCGACCGGCTGCACCCGGGTCAACCTCGGAACCGCAGCCCTCGAGAATCCGCAGTGGTGTGCCCGCGCGATCGACAAGTACGGCGATCGCATTGCCGTGGGCCTCGACGTGATCCGAGAGGGCAACTCCTACCGGCTCCGTGGACGCGGCTGGGTCACCGACGGTGGTGACCTGTGGGAGGTCCTGGAACGTCTCAACGGCGACGGATGCGCTCGCTACGTCGTCACCGACGTGTCCAAGGACGGCACCCTCGCCGGCCCCAACCTCGAACTGCTCGCCGAGGTGGCCGCCGCGACCGACGCGCCGATCGTCGCCTCCGGTGGCGTGTCCGCGCTCGACGACCTCGTCGCGATCTCCGGGCTGGTCGATCAGGGCGTCGAAGGCGCCATCGTCGGCAAGGCCCTCTACGCCGGGCGGTTCACCCTGCCCGAGGCGCTGACGGCGGTCGGCGGCCGGTGACCGGAGGCGCCGACCTGGATCTGCCGCGACTGCTCGACGTCGCCGGCACGATCCTCGACGGAGTCGGTGATCAGTTCGTCGCGGGTCTGGGTGCCCCGAGCGCGGTCCGCAAGGGCGACACCGATTTCGCCACCCAGGTGGATCTCGATCTGGAACGCCGGATCTCCGGCGAACTGGCGCAGCGCACCGGAATCGGCGTCCACGGTGAGGAATTCGGTGGTCCTCCGGTCGACGAGGGCGCCGTCTGGGTTCTCGACCCGGTGGATGGCACCTACAACTACTCGTCGGGGATTCCGCTGACCGGGATTCTGCTGGCCCTGCTCGTCGACGGCCAGAGCGTCCTTGGGCTGACCTGGTTGCCGCTGACCGGTCAGCGGTTCGCCGGGTACGCCGGCGGCCGGCTCCTGTGTGACGGCGAACCGGTCGACGCGCGACCGCCGGAGTCGTTGTCGCAGTCGGCGATCGGCTTCGGACCGTTCAACGTGGGGCACGGTGGGCGTTATCCCGGGGCACGCCGCGCCGAATTGATCCGCGCGCTGTCCGGGCGGGTGGCGCGGCTGCGGATGACCGGAAGCACCGGAATCGACATGGCGTATGCCGCGACGGGTGCGTTCGGTGCATCCATCGCCTTCGGGCGACACCCGTGGGACAACGCCGCCGGGGCGGCGCTGGTGCGCTGCGCCGGGGGAGTGGCCACCGATCTGTCCGGGGCGGACTGGACGGTCGCCTCGCCGTCGCTGGTGGCCGGCGCCCCCGGAATTCACCGGGAGGTGATGGCCGTTGTGAACGAGGTGTTCGGCGTGGACCGGCTCGACACCGCCGGCTCGGCGCAGGCGCAGTCGCACGAGAAGGCGCCGACGCAAACGAAGGAGCAGAGCTCATGACCTTGGCGGTTCGTGTCATTCCCTGCCTGGACGTCGACGACGGTCGGGTGGTCAAGGGCGTCAACTTCCAGAACCTGCGTGATGCCGGTGACCCGGTCGAACTGGCGGCGCGCTACGACGCCGAGGGTGCCGACGAACTCACCTTCCTCGACGTCACCGCATCGAGTTCGGGACGGTCGACGATGATCGAGGTGGTCGGGCGCACCGCCGAGCAGATCTTCATCCCGCTCACCGTCGGCGGCGGAATCCGGACCGTCGACGATGTCGACACCATGTTGCGTGCCGGCGCCGACAAGGTCAGCGTCAACACCGCCGCGATCGCACGCCCGGAGGTGCTCGCCGAGATGAGCCGCCGCTTCGGGTCGCAGTGCATCGTGCTGTCGGTGGATGCCCGGACCGTGCCCGCCGACGGCGCACCCACCCCGTCCGGCTGGGAGGTCACCACCCACGGTGGCCGGAAGGGCACCGGCATCGACGCCGTCGAATGGGCCCGGCGCGGACAAGAATTGGGCGTCGGGGAGATCCTGCTCAACTCGATGGACGCCGACGGCACCAAGCAGGGATTCGACCTGCGGATGCTGCGCGCGGTGCGCGCCGCGGTCGACGTCCCGGTCATCGCCAGCGGGGGCGCGGGAAAGGTCGGCGATTTCGCCCCGGCCGTCGAGGCCGGCGCCGACGCGGTCCTGGCCGCCTCGGTGTTCCACTTCGGCGAACTGACGATCGGCGAGGTGAAGGATGCGATGGCCGCGGAGGGCATCACCATTCGCACCGCACGAGACACCCCGATGGAGGTCTGAGACATGGCGTTACCACCGGAACTGGCGGGCAGGCTCAAGCACAACGCCGACGGTCTCTTCGCGGCCGTCGCCCAGGAACGCGAGACCGGCATCGTGCTGATGGTGGCGTGGATGGACGACGTCGCTCTGGAACGCACCCTGCAGACGCGGCGGGCCACCTACTACTCGCGGTCCCGTCAGGAGTACTGGGTCAAGGGGGAGACCAGCGGGCACACCCAGTCGGTGCACGACGTCCGCCTCGACTGCGACGGTGACACCGTCCTGCTCGTCGTCGACCAGGTCGGCGCGGCCTGCCACACCGGCAATCACAGCTGCTTCGACACCGACTCGCTGCTGTCGGAGTTCGCGGCTGCCGAGGCCGTCGGGCCTGAGACAATCGAGGCAGCACACGAAACCACGAAAGGCGGAGGTTAGTCATGCCACTGATCCAGATCTCGCAGACCCCCGGATTGTCGGACCGGGTCAAGCGCGAGACGATCGCCGCGGTCACCGACGCCTATGCCCGTGCCACCGGCAAGAATCCCGATTCGGTGTGGGTCACGATCAACGAGATCCCGCGGGGCCAGTGGGGCGTGGGCGGAGAGCCCCTCGGATGAGCGACACTCCCGCCGACGAGCACGCCGGTTCCCACCGCGCCGGAGCCGATCACGCCACGACCACGACCCTCGCGGAGTTCCTCGACCTCGCCGCCGATCACCGGGTGGTGCCGGTGACCCGCAAGGTGCTGGCCGATTCGGAGACGCCGCTGTCGGCATACCGCAAGCTCGCCGGAGACCGTGAGGGCACGTTCCTGCTGGAGTCCGCGGAGAACGGGCGCAGCTGGTCGCGGTGGTCGTTCATCGGTGCCGGCGCACCGTCGGCGCTGACCGTCGTCGACGGCAAGGCGAGCTGGTGGGGTGCGGTTCCGGCCGGAGCCCCGGTCGACGGCGATCCGCTGACCGTGCTGGCCGAATCGTTGCGTCTGCTGGCCACCGATCCGCTGCCCGACATGCCGCCGCTGACCGGCGGATTCGTCGGGTTCATGGCCTACGACATGGTGCGTCGGTTGGAGCGTCTGCCCGAGACCACCGTCGACGATCTGCATCTGCCCGACCTGATGATGCTGTTGGCCACCGACCTCGCCGCCGTCGATCACCACGAGGGGACGATCACCCTGATCGCCAACGCGGTGAACTGGGACGGTTCCGACGACCGCGTCGAACAGGCCTACGCCGACGCCCTCGAACGTCTCGACCGGATGACCGAGGCCCTCGCCGCCCCTGCCCCCTCGACGGTGTCGTTGTTCGACCACCCGACACCCGACTACCGGGTCCAGCGCAGCCGCGAGGAGTATCACGAGATCGTGCGTGACCTGGTCGGCGAGATCGAGGCCGGTGAGGCGTTCCAGGTGGTGCCGTCGATGCGTTTCGAAATCGACAGCGACGCCGACCCCCTCGACGTGTACCGCGTGCTGCGAGCATCCAATCCCAGCCCGTACATGTATCTGCTGCGCATCCCCGGCATCAACGGCGACCCGTTCACCGTGGTCGGATCCAGCCCGGAGGCCCTGGTCACCGTGAACGACCGCGTCGCCACCACGCACCCGATCGCCGGTACCCGATGGCGTGGCGCGACCGAGGAGGAAGACCAGCTCCTCGGGAAGGGTCTGATCGAGGACGAGAAGGAGAACGCCGAACACCTGATGCTCGTCGATCTCGGCCGCAACGACCTCGGCCGGGTGTGCCGACCGGGCACGGTGAAGGTCAGCGACTACCGGCACATCGAGCGATACAGCCATGTGATGCACCTGGTGTCGACGGTGTCGGGGACCCTGCGCGACGACAAGAACGCACTCGACGCCGTCACCGCCTGCTTCCCCGCGGGAACTCTCACCGGCGCGCCCAAGGTGCGGGCGATGGAACTGATCGACGAACACGAACTCACCCGTCGCGGTCTGTACGGCGGCATCGTCGGCTACCTCGACTTCGCCGGCAACGCCGACACCGCCATCGCCATCCGCACGGCCCTGATGTCGCGGGGACGGGCATACGTGCAGGCCGGCGGTGGCGTGGTGGCCGACTCCGACCCGGACTACGAATACAACGAGGCACGAAACAAGGCGACCGCCGTGCTGAACGCGGTGGCGGCGGCGTCGACGATGCGACGCGTCGGCACCGCCGGCGGCGGCGCCGCGGAGATCTCCGACGATGACTGACGACTCCACACCCACCGATCCGGACGGCACCACCGAACCGGACGGCACCACCGAACCGGCAGGCGCCGCCGACACGGACACGACCGACACCGCCGGCACGACCACCACCCGAGCCGCCCGCGTGCGGCGCACCAAGGTCATCGCGGCGATCCTGCTGGGACTCGGCGCCCTGTTGTTCTGGGTGTCGTCGCGGCTGACGTGGGCGACGGTGTTCGCCGGCGACGGCATGTCCCCGGACCGTTACATGACCGTCAAGGGAGCCGACTGGAGTCCGTGGCTGACCCCGCTGGCACTGGTGTTGCTGGCGGCGATCCTCGCGGCGTTCTCGTTGCGCGGCTGGGGGTTGCGGCTGCTCGCCGTGCTGGTGGCCGTGGGCGGTCTGCTGGCGGCGTTCCCGGCGTTGTCGATGGTAACCAGCTCGTCGGATTCGCTGTATGCGGCGCGGGCCATCGACCTGGCCGACAAGTACGTGGTGCGACTGACCACGACCAACGGCTGGGTCGCCGCGGTCGTCATCGCCGGCACCGTCTGCTGCGTGCTGGCGGGCATTCTGCTGCTGCGCGCCGCCTCCGGTGCGGCGATGTCGTCGAAGTACACCACGCCGGCGGCACGGCGGGAGGAACTCGAACGGGAGATCTTCGCCGAGCACAAACGACGCAAGGCCGCCGCCGATAACGCGGAGGACGCCGACAACTCGGCGACCGACGGCACCGCCGCCACCGGAAAGCAGGCCAACGAACGCATGATGTGGGACGCGCTCGACACCGGCATCGATCCCACCGATCAGCGGTGATGGGCCCGTCCCGCGGCCGATCCGCCTGATGTTCGCCCCGGTCACGATGGCTCCGAGGCGTCCGTCTACCCTGGTGGAGGCAAGATCGTCGAAAGGTAACCAGCTGTCGTGAGCATGCCGAACGTCCTCGAGTCGATCATCGAGGGAGTCAAGGCCGACGTCGCCGCGCGTGAAGCGGTCGTCGATTACGCCGCCGTCAAAGCGGCCTCCGAGCAGGCCGCCGACCCCAAAGACGTGATGGCCGCGCTCCGACAGCCCGGTATCGGGGTGATCGCCGAGGTGAAGCGCGCCAGCCCGTCGAAGGGTGATCTGGCGACCATCGCCGATCCGGCCGAATTGGCCACCGCCTACGAGGCCGGTGGCGCGCGCATCATCAGCGTGCTGACCGAGGAGCGACGATTCCGCGGCTCTCTCGCCGACCTCGACGCGGTGCGTGCCGCGGTGAACATTCCGGTGCTGCGCAAGGACTTCATCGTCGGGCCGTACCAGATCCACGAGGCCCGCGCCCACGGTGCGGACATGATCCTGCTGATCGTCGCCGCGCTGGAACAGAATGTGTTGGCGTCGCTGCTCGACCGCACCGAGAGTCTGGGCATGACGGCACTCGTCGAGGTGCACACCGAGGACGAGGCCAATCGCGCACTCGAAGCGGGTGCGTCGGTGGTGGGCGTCAACAATCGCAATCTCAAGACCCTCGAGGTCGACCGTGACAATTTCTCGCGGATCGCCCCGGGGCTACCCACCAAGGTCATCCGCGTCGCCGAATCCGGCGTTCGTGGTACCGCCGACCTGCTGGCGTTCGCGGGTGCCGGCGCCGACGCGGTACTCGTGGGCGAAGGGTTGGTGACCAGCGGTGACCCGCGCACCGCGGTGTCCGAGCTGGTGACCGCCGGAACCCATCCATCTTGTCCGAAACCTGTTCGCTGACAGCCTCATTCGGCGTACGCCGGATGCGGCCGTGGTGACGTGACTGCAGTGAGGTCTCCTGTGACGACCGAATTTCCTACGGCCAGTAAGGGTGTGGCAACCCGCACGTCGATCGAACCCGACGAGGGCGGGCATTTCGGGGAGTACGGTGGCCGGCACGTCCCCGAGGCGTTGATGGCCGTCATCGATGATGTCACCACCTCGTATGAGAAGCTGCGCAGCGACGATGGCTTCCTCACCGAACTCGATCGGCTGCAACGCGATTACGTCGGGCGCCCGTCACCGCTGTACGAGGCGACCCGGCTGAGCTCGGAGGCCGGCGGAGCGCGGATCTTCCTCAAGCGAGAAGACCTCAACCACACCGGATCTCACAAGATCAACAACGTGCTCGGGCAGTTGCTGCTGGCGCGCCGGATGGGCAAGTCACGCATCATCGCCGAGACGGGCGCGGGCCAGCACGGCGTCGCCACCGCCACCGGATGTGCCCTCTTCGGTATGGAATGCATCATCTACATGGGCCGCGTCGACACCGAACGACAGGCCCTCAACGTCGCCCGGATGCGGCTGCTCGGCGCCACGGTCATCGCCGTCGACACCGGCTCGGCCACCCTCAAGGACGCCATCAACGAGGCGCTGCGTGACTGGGTCACCAATGCGCACAACACCTATTACTGCTTCGGTACCGCGGCGGGCCCACATCCGTTCCCGATGCTGGTCCGCGATCTGCAACGCATCGTCGGACTCGAGGCGCGTGCTCAGATCCTCGAGCAGGCCGGACGCCTGCCCGACGCGGTGACCGCGTGTATCGGCGGCGGCTCCAACGCCATCGGCATCTTCCATCCGTTCATCGACGACACCGGTGTGCGATTGGTCGGCTACGAGGCGGCCGGCGACGGCGTCGAGACCGGCCGGCATGCGGCCACATTCACCGGCGGTACTCCCGGTGCGTTCCAGGGCGCCTTCTCCTACCTGCTGCAGGACGAGGACGGTCAGACCATCGAATCGCATTCGATCTCGGCCGGATTGGACTATCCGGGGGTCGGACCCGAGCACGCCTACCTCAAGGACATCGGCCGGGCCGAGTATCAGCCGATCACCGACACGGAGGCGATGGAGGCGTTGGCCCTGCTGAGTCGCACCGAGGGCATCATTCCCGCGATCGAATCGGCGCATGCGGTGGCCGGTTCCCTCAAGCTCGGCCGTGAGTTGGGTGAGGGCGCGATCATCGTCGTGAGCCTCTCGGGTCGTGGCGACAAGGATGTCGACACCGCCGCGCGATGGTTCCACCTGTTCGACGAGCCGACCGACACCGATGACACCGACACATCCGCAGGAGCGCACGCCCGATGACCCCGAGCACCATCGCCCACGTCGGTCCGTCCCGGTTGTCGCCGGTCTTCGAGAAGTGTCGCGAGCAGGGTCGTGCGGCGCTCATCGGTTACCTGCCCGTCGGGTATCCGACGGTCGCCGCATCGATCGATTCGTTCACCACGATGGTCGAGGCGGGCTGCGACATCATCGAGGTCGGCATTCCCTATTCGGATCCGGTGATGGATGGTCCGACCATCCAGGAGGCCGCCGATCTTGCCCTGACCAACGGGGTGCGGGTCCGTGACGTGTTCGCCGCGGTCCGGGCCATCACCGGTGCGGGTGGGCAGGCCGTGGTGATGAGCTACTGGAATCCGATCCTGCAGTACGGCGTGGAACGCTTCGCCCACGATCTCGCCGATGCCGGCGGAGCCGGACTGATCACCCCCAACCTCATTCCCGAGGAGGGGCAGGCCTGGCACGTCGCCTCCGACGAGTACGGCCTTGACCGGATCTACCTGGTCGCCCCGTCCTCGACGCCGGAACGGCTCGCCCTGACCATCGACTCGTGTCGCGGATTCGTCTACGCGGCATCGACGATGGGTGTCACCGGTGCCCGCACCACCGTGTCGAACGCGGCGCCCGAACTGTGTGCGCGGGTGCGCGAGTACTCCGACATCCCGATCGGTGTCGGCCTCGGTGTGCGCAGCGGTGAGCAGGCCGCCGAGATCGCCTCCTACGCCGACGGCGTCATCGTCGGATCGGCGCTGGTCAGCGCTGCCGCGCAGAGTCCCGGTGCCCTGCATGCGCTGGTTTCCGAGCTCGCCGACGGTGTGGCTCATCCGACCCCACCGCGGTGAGCAGGCCGTCAGCGGTCGGCTAGGGTGTCAGGCGTGATCGCGCCGACAACGACGTTGCTCGCCTACATCCCGAGTCCACCGCAGGGTGTGTGGCATCTGGGCCCGGTCCCGGTACGTGCCTATGCGCTGTGCATCATCGTCGGCATCATCCTGGCCGTCTGGTGGGGGGACCGCCGGTGGATCGCGCGTGGGGGCCAGCCCGGTGAGGTCCTCGACGTCGCCATCTGGGCCGTCCCGTTCGGACTGATCGGCGGCCGGATCTATCACGTCCTCACCGATTGGCAGATCTATTTCGGCGACGGTGGGAAGTCTCCCATCGACACCCTGCGGATCTGGGACGGTGGTCTCGGAATCTGGGGTGCGGTGATCTTCGGTGCCCTGGGTGCCTGGATCGGGTGTCGCCGACACGGGATCAAGTTGCCGGCGTTCGGCGATGCGATCGCCCCACCGATCCTGCTCGCGCAGGCCATCGGTCGCCTCGGGAACTACTTCAATCAGGAGCTGTACGGACGCGACACGACCGTGCCGTGGGGCCTGGAGATCTTCGAGCGCTCCGACGGCTACCAGACCGGTCCCGGACTCATCAACGGCACCTCGACCGGTCAAGTGTACGCGATCGTCCATCCCACCTTCCTGTACGAGATGGTGTGGAATCTGCTGATCGTGCTGGCCCTGGTACTGATCGATCGCCAGTTCCGCATCGGCCACGGGCGTCTGTTCGCCCTGTACGTCGCCGGCTACTGCGCCGGCCGGTTCATCGTCGAGCTGCTGCGCTCGGACACCGTCTACACCTTCATCGCGGGAATCCGTATCAACGTCTTCACCTCGGCACTGCTGTTCGTGGCGGCCGCCATCTACTTCGTGGTGGCGACCAAGGGCCGTGAGCGCGGGCTGGAGATGTACCATGCGGACCGCGCCGAAGAACTCGAGGCGCTCGGCGCCGTCGGATACGTCGACGAGGACGAGGACGACGAGGTTCAGGACGGCGAGGTTCAGGAAGACGCCGAAGAGTTCGACGACGACGCCGAAGAGTTCGACGACGACGCCCAGACGACCGATGCCGGCGACGACGCGACGGATACCCAGGTGATCGCCAAGGGCCTGGAAGAGGCCGACGAGGACCGTGCCGTCGAGTCCGACACCGACAGCGCTCCCGAGGACGCCGACAGCGCTCAGTCCGACACTGACAGCGCTCCCGACACCACTGACAGCGCTCAGCCTGACACTGACAGCGCTCAGTCTGACGTTGACAGCGCTCGCGAGGACGTTGACGGCGCTCAGTCTGACGTTGACAGCGCTCAGTCTGACGCTGACAGCGCTCCCGACACCACTGACAGCGCTCCCGACACCACTGACAGCGCTCCCGACACCACTGACAGCGCTCCGGAGGACGTTGACAGCGCTCGCGAGGACGTTGACGGCGCTCAGTCTGACACTGACAGCGCTCCCGACGACGTTGACGGCGCTCAGTCTGACACTGACAGCGCTCCCGACGACGTTGACGGCGCTCAGTCCGACACTGACGGCGCTTCCGATGCCACCGAATCCGAGGCCGACGTGATCCACGTCGATGACCCGGTCGACGACTCGCAGATCATCGAGGGCACCGGTGAGGTCGCCGACGCCACTGCGTGGACCCCGGAAGCGGACGATTCCGAGAGTTCGAGCTCCGACGCCAATGTCGTCATCGTCGACGATCCCGTCGACGACTCCGAGATCATCGAGGGCACTGCCGAGGTCGCCGACGCGACGGCCTGGACACCGCCGGAATCGGATACCACCGGGCAGACGGAGACCGCCGCGGAGTCAGACGACGCGGGGGAGACAGAGACCGACGACCAGCCCACGGACGACGCGGACGACACGCCCGCCGCCTCGGCAGACGAGGTGGCCCCCGCCGAATCCGCGGACCGGCGCTCCTCCGACTCCTGACGACACTCGACTTCATCTGACGACGCTCGACTTCACCTGACGACGCCCGACTTCGGATGGCGTCCGACTTCACTGTCGGACAACGCCTGCCGCGCCGACTGCAACGAGCGCACCATCGCCGCGCGTCAGATAAGGTGGAGTCTCACCGTCTGCGGCAGCCCCATGTCCGCGAACGGCCACATTGCTCCACGGGCCAGCGCTGTCCCAAAGGACATCATGCATGCGATTCGACTCGAATCCAGTGGAGGTAGTGATGTTGTTTTCGGCGCTTCCGGCGAAGCAGGGACTGTACGACCCCGAGGCAGAGGTCGATTCATGCGGCGTGGCGATGGTCACCAACGTCCACGGACGTCGCTCTCACTCGATCGTCGCCGACGGCCTGCTGGCCCTGGAGAACCTGGAACACCGTGGAGCGGCGGGCGCCGAGGCGAACAGCGGTGACGGCGCGGGCATCCTGATTCAGCTACCCGACGAATTGTTGCGTGGCTCGGTCGATTTCGATCTGCCACCGGCCAACCCGGACGGTTCCAACACCTATGCGGCCGGCAACTGCTTCCTCCCCGCGGACCCGGCACTGCGCGAGATCGCGATGGCACGGGTCACCGATCTCGCCGCCGACGAGGGCATCACCGTGCTCGGATGGCGTGAACTGCCCGTCGATGTCGAAGGCGCGGACATCGGCGAGACCGCTGTCGGCTGCATGCCGTACATGGCGCAACTGTTCGTGACCGTGGAGCCGGCCATCGGGAGCCCCCGCCTGGGTGGCATCGACCTCGACCGCGCGATCTACCCGTTCCGCAAGCAGGCCGAACGCGTCACCGCCGACATCGAGGAAGCCGGCACCGGGCTGTATTTCCCGTCGCTGTCGAGCCGGACGATGGTCTACAAGGGCATGCTTACGACGATGCAGCTGCCGCTGTACTACCCCGATCTGCGCGACGAGCGGTGCATGAGCGCCATCGCCATCGTCCACTCGCGGTTCTCCACCAACACGTTCCCGTCGTGGCCACTCGCGCATCCGTTCCGCTTCGTCGCCCACAACGGTGAGATCAACACCGTCCGCGGCAACCGCAACCGCATGCGTGCCCGCGAAGCCCTGTTGGAAACCGATCTGATCCCCGGCGATCTCAAACGCGCCTTCCCGATCTGCACCCCCGAGGCGTCGGACTCGGCCTCCCTCGACGAGGTCCTCGAACTGCTGCATCTCGGTGGTCGCAGCGTGCCGCACGCGGTGATGCTGATGGTCCCCGAGGCGTGGGAGAACGTGCCGGTGATGGACCCCAAACGTCGCGCGTTCCTCCAGTTCAACGGGTCCCTGATGGAGGCGTGGGACGGACCGGCATGTGTCACCTTCACCGACGGCACGGTGGTCGGCGCGGTCCTCGACCGCAACGGCCTGCGCCCCGGCCGGTGGTGGCAGACCCGCGACGGCCGCGTGATCCTGGCCTCGGAGGCCGGGGTACTCGACGTGCCGGTCGACGACGTCGTCTCCAAGGGTCGCCTGGAGCCCGGCAAGATGTTCCTCGTCGACACCGCGCAGGGACGCATCATCCCCGACGAGGAGGTGAAGGGTGATCTGATCCACGCAGAGCCGTATGACGAGTGGCTGCACTCCGGCCTTCTCGACATCGCGACACTGCCGAGCCGGCCGGTGTACAAGCCCAACCACGACACCGTCGTGCGGCGTCAGGTCACCTTCGGCTACACCGAGGAGGACCTGCGGGTCCTGCTCACCCCGATGGCGGCCTCCGGCTACGAACCGCTCGGTTCGATGGGCACCGACACCCCGGTCGCGGTCATGTCGCAGCGGTCGCGGTTGCTCTACGACTACTTCGTCGAACTGTTCGCCCAGGTCACCAACCCGCCGTTGGACGCGATCCGCGAGGAGATCGTCACCTCGATGGCTCGCGTGATGGGACCCGAGCAGAATCTGCTCGATCCGACCGCCGCGTCGTGCCGGCAGATTCAGCTGCACTGGCCGGTCATCGACAACGACGACCTGGCCAAGCTCGTGCACATCAACGACGACGGCGACAATCCGGGCCTGTCGGCCAAGGTGCTGCACGGTCTCTACGAGGTGGCCGACGGCGGTCCGGGTCTGGCGGCCGCGTTGGAGGATCTGCGGACCCGGTCCTCGCAGGCGATCGCCGAGGGGCACCGCACGCTGGTCATCTCCGACCGTCACTCCGACCGTGAACACGCACCGATCCCGTCGCTGCTCGCGGTCTCGGCGGTGCACCACCACCTGGTCCGCACCAAGGAACGCACCAAGGTGGCGTTGGTCGTCGAGTCCGGTGACGCCCGCGAGGTCCACCACATCGCTCTGCTCATCGGTTTCGGTGCCGCCGCGGTCAATCCGTATCTGGCGCTGGAATCGATCGAGGATCTCATCACCGAGGGTGAACTCACCGGCGTCGCACCGCGCAAGGCGATCCGCAACTACATCGAGGCGCTCGGCAAGGGCGTGCTCAAGGTGATGAGCAAGATGGGGATCTCCACCATCAGCTCCTACACCGCATCCCAGGCATTCGAAGCGGTGGGCCTGTCCTCGGCCGTGGTCAAGGAATACTTCACCCGCACCGTGTCGCGCCTCGAGGGTGTCGGCCTCGACGAACTCGCCGAGGAGGTCCGCCTTCGACACCATCGCGCCTTCCCGGAGAACGCCACCGAGCAGGTCTATCGGCGTCTCGAGGTCGGCGGCGAGTATCAGTACCGGCGCGAGGGCGAACTGCACATGTTCACCCCCGAGACGGTGTTCCTGCTGCAGCACGCCACCAAGACCGGACGTGACGAGGTCTTCCAGGAATACTCCGACAAGGTCGACGCGCAGTCCCGCAAGGGCGGCACCCTGCGCGGCCTCTTCGAGTTCGATCTCGGCGCAAAGGATCCGATTCCGCTCGACGAGGTCGAACCGGTCGAAGAGATCATGAAGCGCTTCAACACCGGTGCCATGAGCTACGGATCGATCTCCGCCGAGGCGCACGAGACGATCGCGATCGCGATGAATCGCATTGGCGGACGGTCGAATTCCGGCGAGGGCGGCGAGGATGTGGACCGTCTCTACGATCCGGAACGACGCAGTGCCGTCAAGCAGGTCGCCTCCGGCCGGTTCGGAGTCACCAGCGATTACCTGATCAACGCCACCGACATCCAGATCAAGATGGCCCAGGGTGCGAAACCCGGTGAGGGTGGCCAGCTTCCGGCCTACAAGGTGTACCCGTGGATCGCCAAGACCCGGCACTCCACCCCCGGGGTCGCCCTGATCTCGCCGCCGCCGCATCACGACATCTACTCCATCGAGGATCTCGCCCAGCTGATCCACGACCTGAAGAACGCCAACTCCGATGCCCGCATCCACGTCAAGCTGGTGTCGGCCGTCGGTGTCGGCACCGTCGCGACCGGTGTGTCCAAGGCGCATGCCGACGTGGTGCTCATCTCCGGATACGACGGCGGCACCGGAGCGTCGCCGCTGACCTCGCTCAAGCACGCCGGTACGCCGTGGGAGATCGGTCTTGCCGACGCCCAGCAGACGTTGATGCTCAACGGATTACGTGACCGCATCACCGTGCAGTGCGACGGTGCGCTGCGCACCGGACGCGACGTCATCATGGCGGCGCTGCTCGGTGCCGAGGAGTACGGATTCTCCACCGCGCCGCTGATCGTCACCGGCTGCATCATGATGCGGGTCTGTCACCTCGACACCTGCCCGGTCGGAGTCGCGACGCAGAACCCCCAACTGCGTTCGCGTTTCACCGGTCAGGCCGAACACCTGGTCAACTTCTTCCGGTTCATCGCCGAGGACGTGCGCAAGTATCTGGCCCAGCTCGGCTACCGCACCCTCGACGAGGCCATCGGTCAGTCGCAGCGCCTGCACACCGATTCGGCTGTGGCGCACTGGAAGAGCAAGGGACTCGACCTGAGTCCGATCTTCCGTCGCATCGAGGACAAGGGCCCCACCCGTCGCGTCCGCGGTCAGGACCACGGCCTCGACAAGGCGCTCGACCAGACCATGATCCAGCTCGCCGAAGGTGCACTCGAGGACGCCCACCCGGTCACCCTCGAACTGCCGGTCCGCAACGTCAACCGCACCGTCGGCACCCTTCTCGGTGCGGAGGTCACCCGCCGTTATGGGGCCGAAGGTCTCTCCGAGGACACCATCACCGTCAAACTGACCGGCTCGGCGGGCCAGTCGCTCGGCGCCTTCCTGCCGCCGGGCGTCACCATCTCCCTCAGCGGCGACACCAATGACTACGTCGGAAAGGGACTGTGCGGCGGCAAGATCGTCGTCGCACCCGACCCCGAGGCGTGGTTCATCGCCGAGGATCAGGTGATCGCAGGCAACACCATCCTCTACGGCGCCACGTCGGGCGAGGTGTACCTGCGCGGCAAGGTCGGGGAGCGGTTCTCGGTGCGCAACTCGGGTGCAACCGCGGTCGTCGAAGGCGTCGGCGACCACGCCTGTGAGTACATGACCGGCGGACGGGTGGTCATTCTCGGCGCGACCGGACGCAACATGGCCGCCGGAATGTCGGGCGGTATCGCCTTCGTCTACGACCTCGATCCGTCGAAGGTCAACATGGCGATGGTCGAGTTGATGCGGCCCGACCCCGACGACCTGCAGTGGTTGCACGAACACATCGCCAAACACACCGAACTCACCGGTTCGGCGATCGGCGCCTCGATGCTGGCGGACTGGCCGCGCCGATGCCTGGCCTTCACCAAGGTCATGCCGACCGATTACAAACGTGTCCTCGACGCGGCCCGCATGGCCGAAGCCGAAGGGCGCGACGTTGATTCAGCGATCATGGAGGCGGCTCGTGGCTGACCCACGCGGATTCCTGGAAATCTCGAAGAAGGAAGCGAAGTATCGGCCCGTCGCCGAACGCGTACAGGACTGGGGCGATGTCTACGAACACGCCGACAACCCGCTGAAGGTGCTCGCCGAGGTGAGTGATCAGGCGCGGCGTTGCATGGACTGCGGAATCCCGTTCTGCCACTCGGGAACCGCGGGCTGCCCCCTGGGCAATCTCATCCCGGAATGGAACGACCTGGTTCGTCGTGGTCGCTGGGACGCGGCCAGCGCACGCCTGCACGCCACCAACAACTTCCCCGAGTTCACCGGCATGGTGTGCCCGGCGCCGTGCGAGGCGGCCTGCGTGCTGTCCATCTCGGAGCCGACCACCGGCGGCAGTGTCACCATCAAGCGAGTCGAGAAGACCATCGCCCACGAGTCCTGGGCCGAAGGCATCATCGGGCCAGAGCCGCCGGCGATCAAGACCGGCAAGTCCGTGGCCGTCGTCGGTTCCGGACCCGCCGGACTCGCCGCCGCCCAGCAGCTGACCCGCGCCGGTCACGACGTCACCGTGTACGAACGTGACGACCGGATCGGCGGCCTGCTGCGTTACGGCATCCCGGAGTACAAGCTGCAGAAGTCCGACATCGACCGACGCGTCGCCCAGATGCGCGCGGAGGGAACCGAATTCGTCACCAGCTGCGGCGTCGGGACCGACCTGAGCGTCGCCGACCTCCGTGCCAGGCACGACGCGGTGGTCCTCGCCATCGGTGCGATGGCCGCGCGCGACAACCCGGTACCCGGTCGCGAACTCAACGGCGTCCACCTGGCGATGGAGCACCTCGTGCCCGCCAACCGCGAATGCGAGGGCGACGGACCGTCGCCGATCACCGCCAAGGGCAAGCACGTGGTGATCATCGGTGGCGGCGACACCGGTGCCGACTGCCTCGGCACCGCGCACCGCCAGGGCGCGGCCTCGGTGGTGCAGTTGGACTACAACCCCGAACTGCCCTCCGATCGCGACGACACCCGCTCGCCGTGGCCCACCTGGCCGCTCATCATGCGCACCTCCAGTGCCCACGCCGAAGGCGGCGACCGCAAGTATCAGGTTGCGGTGCAACGCTTCCTGGGTGACGCCGACGGTAACGTGACCACCATGGTCCTCGCCGAGGTCGAGGTCGTCCGCGAGGCCGACGGCCGGCGCGTCATCACCCCGGTCAGCGAGGAGTTCGAAATCCCCTGTGAATTGGCGCTTTTCGCCATCGGATTCGCCGGAGTCGAGCGAGGACCACTGCTCGACGACCTGCAGATCGAACCCAACCGCCGTGGTGCCCTGTCCTGCGGAAGTGACTGGCAGACCGACGCACCCGGCGTCTTCGTGTGCGGAGACGCCCACCGCGGCGCATCCCTGGTCGTGTGGGCCATCGCCGAAGGACGCTCGGTGGCACGATCGGTGGACGAATTCCTCATGGGCGCCTCCGACCTGCCGTCGCCGGTTCGGCCGGCCGCACTACCCCTGTCGGTGCGCTGACCGGGGAGCTGCTCAGACCTCACACTGCGGCACGCCCGGCCGCGGTGTGAGGTCATGAACACAATGAACCGTTGCCACCGGCGATGACCTCGGGCCCCGCCCGAACGCCGAGTGGCGGGGTGATGACGAGTCGTCACTTCCCATAGAGAAGCCACCACGACGGGACTAAGGTGATCACCGTGACACGCCGTACCAAGATCGTTTGCACCCTGGGCCCCGCGACCAACAGCGAGGAGCGTCTCAAAGAACTCGTCGAAGCGGGAATGGACGTGGCGCGACTGAACTTCAGTCACGGCAGCCACGACGATCACCGGGTGGTCTACGACCGCGTCCGCCGCGCCAGCGACTCCGTCGAGAAGGCCGTCGGCATCCTCGCCGACCTCCAGGGCCCGAAGATCCGCCTCGGGAAATTCGTCGACGACGGAGCCCTCAACGGCGAGGTGATGTGGGCGACCGGTGAAGAAGTCCGGATCACCGTCGACGACATCCTCGGCACCCACGACCGCGTATCCACGACCTACAAAGAACTCGCCCTCGACGCCCAGGTCGGCGACCGACTCCTCGTCGACGACGGCAAGGTCGGACTGTCGGTCACCGCGATCGACGGCAACGACGTCGTCTGCACCGTCACCGAAGGCGGGCCCGTCAGCAACAACAAGGGCCTCAACCTCCCCGGCGTCAAGACATCGATCCCCGCGCTCAGCGACAAAGACATCAGCGACCTCGAATTCGCACTCACCCTCGGCGTCGACCTCGTCGCACTGTCCTTCGTCCGCGGACCCGCCGACATCGAACTCGTCCACGAAGTGATGTACCGCGTCGGCCGACGCGTCCCCGTGATCGCCAAACTCGAAAAGCCGGAAGCCGTCGACAATCTCGAAGCCATCGTCCTGGCCTTCGACGGCGTCATGGTCGCCCGCGGTGACCTCGGCGTCGAACTTCCCCTCGAACAAGTGCCACTCGTCCAGAAACGCGCCATCCAGATGGCACGCGAGAACGCCAAACCGGTCATCGTCGCAACCCAGATGCTCGACTCGATGATCGAGAACTCACGCCCCACCCGCGCCGAGGCCTCCGACGTCGCCAACGCCGTCCTCGACGGCGCCGACGCCGTCATGCTCTCCGGCGAGACCTCGGTCGGCAAATGGCCCATCGAAACCGTGCAGACGATGACCCGCATCTGCAAGGCCGTCGAAGGCGGATCCCGAGACGTACCACCCCTCTCACACGTCCCCCGCACCAAACGCGGCATCATCTCCTACGCCGCCCGCGACATCGGCGAACGCCTCGAAGTCAAGGCCATGGTCGCCTTCACCCAATCCGGCGACACCGTCAAACGCCTCGCCCGCCTCCACTCCCGCCTACCCCTCCTGGCCTTCACCCCGACCCAAGCGGTGCGATCCCAACTCGCCCTCAGCTGGGGAACCGAAACATTCATCGTCGACCACGTCGACACCACCGACCACATGATCGACCAAGTCGACCACCAACTGCTCCGCATCGGACGCCTCAACGTCGGCGACGTCGTCGTCATCGTCGCCGGCGCCCCACCCGGAACCGTCGGATCGACCAACATGATCCACGTCCACCGAATCGGCGAACAGGACCACTGAGTTGTTGGCGCCGGCTCCGCCGGCGCGTGCCCGGCGGGCTGGCAGCACCGCGTCTTCCTCCTCATCGCGGTGCTGGTTGGCGCCGGCTCCGCCGGCGCGTGCTCACCGGGCTGAAGCACCCTGCCTTCCTCCTCATCGCATTGTCGCTTCGCTCCTCGCTCTTCGTCGTGCAGGCAGGGCGCGCCCGGTGAGCTGTGTTTGTTGGCGCGGACTCCGTCCGCGCGTGCCCGGCGGGCCGGCAGCACCGCGTCTTCCTCCTCATCGCGGTGCTGGTTGGCGCCGGCTCCGCCGTCGCGTGCTCACCGGGCCAAAGCACCCTGCCTTCCTCCTCATCGCATTGTCGCTTCGCTCCTCGCTCTTCGTCGTGCAGGCAGGGCGCGCCCGGTGAGCTGTGTTTGTTGGCGCGGACTCCGTCCGCGCGTGCCCGGCGGGCCGGCAGCACCGCGTCTTCCTCCTCATCGCGGTGCTGGTTGGCGCCGGCTCCGCCGTCGCGTGCTCACCGGGCCAAAGCACCCTGCCTTCCTCCTCATCGCATTGTCGCTTCGCTCCTCGCTCTTCGTCGTGCAGGCAGGGCGCGCCCGGTGAGCGTGGTGGTTCAGCGGTGGGCGAGTAGCGCTCCTCGCTCTTCGTCGTGCAGGCAGGGCGCGCCCGGTGAGTGTGGTGGGTGCGGTGCCCATTTCTGGCCATTTCCGAAGTATCCACTTCGCGTGACCTGCGGTTTTCCCGACGGATCGGCGTTCTAGGTGCCAGAAATGGGCAAGGTCGGGGCGGCCTGGGGTCGGTGGCCCCGTCTTCACGTCCTAGGCTTGAGGTCATGACTGCGGAAGTGGCCGGTGACCTCGGCAAGCTGCTCCAACTGCTCGATGTCGAGCAACGCGACGAGAACCTCTTCATCGGCCAGCACCCGGAACAGAAGACCGCGCGTACCTTCGGTGGGCAGATGCTCGGGCAAGGCGTGGTCGCGGCGGCGCGCACCCTCACCCGCGGCAACCCGCCCGTGCACGCCCTGCACGCGCACTTCATCCGCGGTGGTGACGTCAACCAGCCGATGGAGTATCACGTCGACCGTTTCCGCGACGGCAAGTCCTTCGCCAACCGGCAGGTGACCGCAAAGCAGAACGACGAAGAGATCTTCACGATGCTGGTGGCCTTCCAGGACAACACTGCCGGACTCGAACACGCCGTGGAGATCCCGCAGGTGCCCTACCCGGAGGAATTGCCCACTCTCGGTGAGCATTTCAAGGGTTTCGAGGATCGAATCGCGACCTTCGTCGACGCTCTGCACCCCATCGACATCCGCTTCGCCAACGACCCGTCCTGGAAGATGCGCGAAGCCGGGGAGACCCTGCGCGACAACCGCGTCTGGATGAAGACCGACGGCGTGATGCCCGACGACCCGATCATGCACGTCGCCGCAATGTGCTACGCCTCCGACACCACCGTGCTCGACTCCATCATCACCACCCACGGACTGTCCTGGGGCATCGACCGCCTGTTCGCGGCGACCGTCAACCATTCGATGTGGTTCCACCGCGACTTCCGCTTCGACGAATGGATGCTCTACGCCACTCGCTCACCGGTGGCCACAGGATCCCGTGGCATGGGTTCCGGACGGTTCTGGATGCGCGACGGCACCCTGGCCACGTCGGTCGTGCAGGAGGCCCTGATCAAGTACTTCCCGCCCAAGAAGTAAGCACCCCACCAGCGGAACCCGCCAGGTGGCACAGTTCCACCTGCGGTTTTTACCTTTGCATTACCAAATCGGCCGAAGCCTCCAGAAACCGCGCGCGGCTGGTTAGTGTGATGGGCAACACTGCCGGCCTGCCTTCTGGGGGAACACCATGTCCGAGTACGAAACGATCACCTTTCCGCACGAGAGCGGCACCGACGTGGCGACCCTGCCCGCGGCGTTCCAGGCCTCGATCGCGCTGCACCCCACCAAGGTTGCACTGCGCACGGTCGGCGGGATCACCGAGATCAGCTGGGCCGAATACGGACGACGGGTCGAGGCCATCGCACGCGGTCTCGCCGCCGTGGGTGTGGCCCGCGGCGACACCGTCGGCATCATGCTCACCAACCGGCCCGAGTTCCACCTCGTCGACACCGCGGCCCTGCACCTGGGGGCCATCCCGTTCTCGATCTACAACACGAGTTCGCCCGACCAGATCGAGTACCTCTTCGGCAACGCCGAGAACCGCATCGTCATCACCGAGCAGGTGTTCCTGCCGGCGATCAAGGCGGCCAGCACCTCCGTGGACACCATCGTCGTGGTCGACGGTCCGGCCGGCGGTGCGATCACCCTCGACGACCTGGAGGGGTCGGGTTCGGCGGACTTCGATTTCACCGCGGCGTGGCAGGCGGTACAACCCGAGGACCTCGCGACACTCATCTACACCTCGGGAACAACCGGTCCGCCCAAGGGCGTGGAGATCACCCATCGCAACATCATCGCCGAACTCGCTTCTCTCGCAGAGGTTGTCGACGTCGGATTCGACGATCGGGTGATCTCGTATCTGCCGGCAGCACACATCGCCGACAGGGTGTCCTCGCACGCGGCCAACATGGCCCGCGGAATCCAGGTGACCACCGTCGCAGATCCCCGCGAGATCGCCGCGGCGCTACCCGAGGTGCGTCCGACCTTCTTCTTCGGTGTCCCGCGCGTCTGGCAGAAGATCCGCGCCGGGATCGAGGCCAAGCTGGCCGAGGAGACGAGCCCGATCAAGAAGAACCTCGGCGCCTGGGCGGTCGCGCGGGGAGCGGCCGCGGCCCAGGCACAACTGGACGGCACCTCCCAGGGGGTCGTCGCCGGACTGCAACACGGGCTCGCCGACAAACTGGTGCTTCAGAAGGTCCGCGCGGCCATCGGCATGGATCAGATCACCTTCGCCGGGTCGGGTGCGGCGGCCATCCCGGCCGAGGTGTTGCAGTTCTTCCTGGGGCTGGGTATCCCGGTGCTCGAGGTGTGGGGCATGTCGGAGACCACCGGTGTCTCCACGATGACCACCCCCGACGACATGGCGATCGGTACCGTCGGCAAGCCGGTGTCGGGTGTCGAGGTGAAACTCGCCGACGACGGGGAACTGCTCATCCGCGGTCCCGTGGTGATGCGGGGCTATCGTAAACAGCCCGACAAGACCGCCGAGAGCATCGACGCCGACGGTTGGCTCGCCACCGGCGACATCGCCGAGATCGACGGCGCCGGCCACGTCAGGATCGTCGACCGCAAGAAGGAACTGATCATCAACGAGGCCGGAAAGAACATGTCGCCGACCAACATCGAGAATGCGATGAAGGCGGCGTCGTCACTGATCGGTCAGGTGGTCGCCATCGGCGACGCCAAACCGTTCGTCTCCGCGCTCGTCGTTCTCGATCCCGACGCCGCCGCGGCCCGTGCGAAGGCGCTGAACATGCCCGACGCCGACATCGCCGCGTTGTCGTCGCACCCGAGGGTGGTCGAGGAGGTGGTGACCGCCGTCCGGACCGGGAACGGAAAACTGTCCCGCGTCGAGCAGGTGAAGCGACTCACCATCGTCCCGGCCGCGTGGGAGCCGGGTGGCGCCGAACTGACCCCGACGATGAAGCTGCGACGCAAGCCGATCGCCGACAAGTACGCCGAGCACATCGAGTTGCTCTACGCCACCGACTCCGATCCGAGCGTCATCGACCTACGGTGACCGCTGTCCCGAGACCAGCGGCGCTGACCAGCCACGGCGACACCCCACAGCACCAGGAACAGTGACATCCCACCGACCTGGATGCGCTGTGCCAGGCCGAGCCGGAAATCCCCGTGGGCGTCGTCGGCGGCGAGCATCCACACCGTCGCGACGGAAATCGTCACCAGCACCGCGAGTCCCCACACGCGCAGCACCGGCCAGTGGCCCTCGCGCCACGCCGAGACCACCGCCAGGATCATCGCGGCGAAGATCGCGAACACCGCCACGGTGCTGGTCAAGGCGTGGACGTGGTGAAGCTGCGGGAGCAGACCACTGGGCTCGGACGGGCAGTTGGGGTCGACATTCGGGATGCACTCGATCGGTGAGAGCGCGTCGGTGATGGTCGCGACACCGAAGACGGCGAGGGCGGCCACCGCGCCGCGTCCGTAGCGTCCGGTGACCGCCGGACGCGGTATCCACAGCAAACCCGCGGCGAGCAGCGCACAGCAACTGGTGGTGATGTCGCCGGCGATGTAGACGTTCCGGTGCGGTCGATGGGCGGCGTCGAGTTCGCTGAGGAAGCTGCGCAGCGGATCCAGCGGTGAGGCCCAGAAGAACTCCAGAACCCACGACGAGTAGCAGATGCCCGCCGCGGCGATGAGGACTCCCGCAATGACCAGTCGCATCGTGGAAGGCACCCGAGAGATCGGCATTCGGCCAGATTAGGCGATCGCGCCGATCGGGTGGCCACGGCGGGGTTCCGCGCGGTCAGCGCACCTCAGGCCACCCGGCGATCGGCGGCCTCGACGTCGCGGAGTTGGCCCGCGGGGTCGACGACCATGATGACCGGCCCCATCCGGTCGGTGGCGCGTTCGATGAGCGAGTCGATCTGGGTGGGATCCGACGGATCGCAGACGACCGTCCAGACCCGATCGTGGACGCCGGCGTCGATGTAGGGGACGAGGTCGTGCGCGTTGCGGCCGGTGACGACCAGGTTGCGGTGTGATCGCAGGACCTGATCGATGATCGTGTTCGCACGGAGGGAGCCGTCGGTGACGACGAGGACGGTGTCGGTGTGGTGGCGTGTGCTGTGCATATCTCTCAGTTCACGGCGTGGTGCTGGGCCGTGGCCGTGACGACCCTGGCAGTTGGCTGCAGGTTGTCCGCGCTCCCGTGTGGCCCGGTGTGGCGGGGGACTGGTACTCAGACGTCGAACGCGGCCAACAACATTCGTGACGTTGTGGCGATCAGTCGGTCCCGGTCCGCGGTGGGTGGGCGCAGCAGCGCGACACGCAAGCACAGACTTGCCGTTGCGCCCATCGTGATGAACACCAACTCGTCGATCTCCTCGGTGGACAGGTCGGGGCGCAGGCGCATCGGCAGGATGCGTGCCAGTGGTATCAGCGGTGCCTCGATCTCCGACCAGGCCGACCCAAACTCGGAGTCGTCGCCGGTCACCGAGGCGCGCACTACCGGTGCGTGACGCTCGAACGAAGAAGTGAGGCTTTTCACCACGGCGGTGATCGCCGCCCGGGGTTCCTCGTTCATCGCGACCGCGATCGCGGTTGCGAGGTCGGTTCCGATCTGTTGGATCGCCTCGTGTCGGAGGTCGAAGAGGATGTCGTTGAAATCGGCGAAATACCGGTACACCGTGCCGATGCTGACGTCGCATCGATCGGCGATGTCCTGCGTCGATGGCAATCCCTCGGGACGATCGCGCAGCAGTGCGGTGGTGGCGTCGAGGAGTCGTCGGCGCATCTGCACCGCTCGCTGCTGACGCGGGGCGATGCGCTTGCGTTCCGGACGTCGATTGCCGGTGCCTGCGACGGTCATAACATGAATAGTAAGTGAGGAATCCTCGTGTTTGGATGATGGCATGACATCTGTGCCACCCACCGACCTGGTGAACGCCTCCCGCGCGCGTCTGCAGTACGGCGTCGCGGGCGACACCTGGATCGACGCCATGTGGCGTGCCGATGACCGCGCCGATGCGGTGGCCGGCATGCAGGATCCGGCCGGCCGGTCAGGTTTCGCGCTGCTGGCGACCGCGCTTGCCGACGGCATCGACGCGGTCACCGAACCGCCCACCGAACTCATCGACCTGTTCACCTCGCTCGACACCGAACCGGACTGGCTCGAGCACGACCGGTGCGACCGGGCCGCCGACAGTCTGGTCCGGCACTTCCCTGCGATGGCCATCGTGCTCGCGGCCGCATCTCTGCTGCGCGGGGCGGGCAACGGCATCGCCGGAAAACCGTTGGCGCTCACCGGGCGATACGGCACGATGCCCGGTGTGCGGTCGGTGGAGGTGGGTGAGTGGCTCCGACGTGTACTCACCCCCGGTGGAATGCGCCGTGACGGTGAGGGATTCGCCTACACGGTGCGCGTGCGGATGATTCACGCGCACGTCCGCAAACACCTGCTGCGCACCGGGGGGTGGGATCACGACGCGTGGGGTGTGCCGATCCCGCAGCCGTATATGGCCTTCACCCTCGCCGAGTTCGGCCACATCGCGATCGAGGCGATGGAATCGCTCGGCGTGCGGTTCACCGACACCGAACTCAACGACATCTATCACCTCTGGCGCTACGTCGGTCACGTGATCGGCATGGACGACGATCTGAATCCGACGTGCGCGGCCGATCATCGCCGCATCGAGGAGCTGTACCGACTGACCTCGCCGGGCCCCGACGAGTACGACCGCGAGTTCGTCGCCGCCCTCAACGCCGACTACCTGGTCCCGGAGTTCGCGAACACGTTGAAGCTCCCTGAACGCCTTCGTCTTCCGGTCGCCACCGCTCTCATCGAAGGATATGAGCGGGTATTCCTCGGCGATCACGACGCCGACGCCCTCCAGATCGCCGACCGCCGGGTCAAACACCTCCTGCCCCGGCTCTCGCCACTGCTCCGATTGGTCGGGCGCGCGCAGGTCCGCCGGGCCGGCGGCCTCGAGGCCTTCACCGCGCAGGCCTACGCCGAGCGCGATGTCGAGATGTCGCGTATGCGTGCGGCCTACGGGATGACCCACGACATGGTCGACACCGCTCCCCAGGAGCAACCGGCCTAGCCGGTGACCCTACATCCGGCGGTATCGGCCGGGTTCGGCCTCGTCGACCGCGCCGACTCCGATGAGCCGCTCCAGATGCAGTGTGGCCGTGCGGCGTTCGACGGCGTTGACCCATGGTGCGTCGACGTGGGGGCGATACACGAGTCGGTGGGCGACGATCTCGTCGAAGGTGCGGGGTTCGGCGAGGAACTCCACGAGTCGCGCCTCACGTTCGAGGATGCGGGAGCGGTACGCGGCCAGCCGGGTGGCGAACTCCGCGCGACCGGTGACCACGCCCTTGTGGTGAAACGTCCCGTACCAGCGGGCATCGATCTCGCCGACGCGGTCGATCGAGGTCAGGAAATCGTCGACGCTCGACCCCACGTCGCCGTACATGGGACCGAACGACGTGAGATCGATGTCGGCGAGGTAGAGAAACCCGTCGGGTTCGATGAGCACCCCGCAGTGCCCGGCGGTGTGGCCGGGAAGGTGGATGACGGTCGCGATGTGATCGCCGAGGTCGAAGGTGTGACCGGCATCGATGCCGATCACCCCGGGACGCTCGGCGGGCAGACCATAATCGGTGACCAGCGCATCCGACATGGCGTCGAGTTCGTCGGGTTCGAGCCCGTAGCCGGCGATGAGCACCTCCAGCGACCCGACGGCGGGCGCGTCGAGATCGTGGGCGTAGGTGTCCGCGTCGAAGTGACGCAACCCCGCGATGTGGTCCTCGTGGGCGTGACTGATCAAGACGGCGTCCGCGCCGACCGGATCGCGATCGAGCGCCAGCGACGGGTCGATGACGAGGGTGCCCTCCGACCCGCGGACGACGACGCTGTTGCCGTACGGCACCACGCCACCGTTGGCCGCGGTGAGAACCGTGACGGTGCCGTAGTGCTGCTCGGCGAACGGTACGTCGGTGGGCGCTGTGTCGGTGGGCGGTGTCGGGGTGGGCACGGTTCAGCCCTGGGTTCCGATCGTGGCGACGACGCCGCCATCGACCAGCAGGTCGGTCCCGGTGACGAACGACGAGTCCGGGCCGAGCAGAAACGCCGCCGCGGCGGCGATGTCGTCGGCGGTGCCGACACGCCCGGTCCCTGATGAGGCGATCATCGCGCGCATCGCTTCGCCGCTGGGGCCGGCGAGTTCTTCCTGACCCATGGCGGTGGCGATCACACCGGGGGAGATGCTGTTGATCCGGGCGCCGCGCGCACCCCAGGTCCGGGCGGCGGCGCGCACTCGAATGTGGTTGGCCTGCTTGGCGATTCCGTAGGCCAGGGCCGGATTGGTGCGCACCTCGCCGCCGAGGGTGGGCAGATTCAGCAGGTCGGCGACGGCGGTGGTGGCCAGAGCGGTGACCTGATCCGCCGGGAGCGGCGGGAACATGTGCCCGGCCATGCTCGCGATCACCACGCCGGTACCGCCGGACGCGATCACGCCTCCGAACGCCTCGAGCGACGCGGCGACACCGAGCAGATCGACGTGGAGGATCGCCTCCGCGGAGGCCTGCACCGGCGAGAGACCCGCGGTGTGCACCACCTGTGTGACCGAACCGAGTCCGGTCGCCTGCTCGACCAGGGCCGACACCGAATCGGTCGACGACACGTCGACCGGATGGCCGCTGACGTCGAATCCCTCCGCTTTCAGCGTCGCCACGTGCGCGTCGAGGGCGGTCTCGTTGAAGTCCGAGAGCAGCACGCGTCGGCCGCCACCCTGTCGTCGGGCGATCGCCATGCCCATCCCGCCGGTTCCGACAATGACGACGACATCTCGTTGCATGACAGCCCTTCATTTCGATGATTCTCGATGACGAGAAATCTTCCCGGCGACGGCGACGATGTCAAGGACGTGACGTCCGGTGCCGCCCACCTGCGCCGAGTCGGCACGTAGGCTGTCGGGGTGCGAACCGTCGATCGAGATGCCAGGTGTCCGTGCACATCTGGGCTCACCTTCGAGGAGTGCTGCGGTCCGGTCCTCGCCGGGCGGCGTCGGGCTCCGACCGCCGAGGCGCTGATGCGTTCCCGATTCACCGCGTTCGCGGTGGGCGATGCCGAACACCTGCTGGCAAGCTGGCATCGGTCCACCCGTCCCGCCGACCTCGACCTCGACGACACCATCGACTGGTACCGCCTTGATGTCCTCGACACCGTCGGTGGCGGACCGTTCGACACGACCGGGCAGGTCCGATTCACCGCGTTCTACCGGGGCCCGGGCGGACGGGCGAGCATGACCGAGCACAGCCGATTCGAGCGGGTGGACGGCTCGTGGTTCTACCTCGACGGAGACCAGCTGTAGCCGCGGATCACTTGCGGTCAGCTCGGCAACAGGTCGGCAAGTGCGTCGTCGAGCGTCGGATGGGTGAACCGGAAACCGGCGTCGTCGAGGACCTGTGACCGGGCGCGGCGCCCGGTCAGTCCGAGTGCGGGATCGGTGCGCAGCGCGATGGCGCCGATCTTGAGTACGGCCGCCGGGGTCGGCGGTGACGGCGGACGGTGAACGGCGCGGCGCAGGGATGCCATCAGCTCGGAGTTGCGGACCGGGTGGGGACTCGCACCGATGACGATACCGTCGGGAATGGTGAGGTGTGGGTCGAGTCCGAGTGCGGCCCGCGCCACGGCGAGCCAGTCGTCGACGTGAATCCAGCTGAACCACTGCCGGCCGGAACCGACCCGACCGCCGAGACCGAGCCTGGCCAGATCGGTCAGCCGCTTCATGGCCGGGGCTTGGCCGTCGAGGACGATGGAGGTCCGCAGGATCACCAGGTGGTCGGTGTTGGCGCCGGCCACGGCGTCCTCCCACGGCTGCGCGACACCGGTCATCTGCGGGAGTCCGGCGGGCACCGGAGTGGTCTCGGTGCACCAGGTCTCGCCCATATCGCTCCAGATGGCCGTGGTACTCGCCTGCAGCCACCGCTGCACCGGCGTGCTCCGCTGCTTGGCGGCCTCGACCAGCACCCGGGTGGCGTCGACGCGAGAGTCACGCAGCGCCGCCACATTTCGTTCGGTCGGACGACAGTCGACGAGTTTGCCCGCCAGGTTCACCACGGCCACCCGATCCGGTGCGCTCACCTGCGACGCCCACGCACCCAGTGTGCGTGCATCCCACCGTTCCTGCCGGAACGGGGACGTGTCGTCGATGGTGCGGGTCAGCACCACGGGGCGGTGTCCACGGCAGACGAGATCGGCGGCGAGATGGCGGCCGAGCGCTCCGCTTCCTCCGGCCAGCACCACGGTGAGAGAGTCCGCGCCGGGCGCAACACCCGCCAGCTGTGCGAGCCGGGCGAGGTCGGCACGATCGGTCAGTTGCGGTTGGCCGGACAGCTCGGTCCGCGCAATGGGTCCGAAAGACGCTGTGGTGGAGATGGTTTCGGAAAGCACACACCCGCCGTCGGCGGGCTCCAGGAGAAAGTCGATGACCGCAGTCCCGACCGGTTCGGGCTGAGTGAGTTGCAGATGTCGGGCCGGTTCGACCGCGGTGATCGTGAACGGCGGTGCGAGTCGCCGATGGGCCGCCGCCACGATCGGACGCGTGGAGGTGAAGTCTCCGGTGGTGCCGACCGCGACCGGTCCGTCAAGGGTGATCGTGCGATATCCGCTGTGCCATTCCGGAAGTCGCGTCGGGTCGGACAAGGCCGACCAGACGTCGTCGGGCGGGCAGGCGAGGAACTGGGAGTACGACCGGGTGCTGGGCATGACCCACGTTAGGCCGACGATCCCGTCTGCGTCGCCGTCGGCCATCTCACAGGTGAGGTTGTCCACACGGGGCGTGGTGTGTTCACAGTTCTTCGGCGAGAACCTGACCCGCGATCCGGAATGCGGTATTGGCATCCGGTACGCCGCAATAGATGGCGCTCTGCAGGATCACTTCCTTGATCTCATCGACCGACAGCCCGTTGCGCCGGGCGGCTCGGATGTGCATGGCGAGTTCCTCATGGTGGCCGCGCGCGATGAGGGCGGTCAGCGTGATCATCGACCGACTCCGGCGATCGAGTCCGGGCCGGGTCCAGATGGTGCCCCAGGCGTAGCGGGTGATGAACTCCTGGAACTCGCGTGTGAGGTCGGTGATCCCGGCACTCGCGCGATCCACATGGGCGTCGCCGAGAACCTGACGGCGCACGGTCATTCCGGACTCGTAGGGGTCGGTGTACGCCTCGGCGTCGGTCACGATGTCACTCCTCGGAGGTGGTTGCGGGCTCGGTCCAGGGTCTGATCGACCAGGGCGTCGGTGGCCCCGAGATACTCGGCCGACGCCGGCCGGCCGGTGAGGCCGGACATCGTCTGCTGCTCGGCGAGAATGCCGTGGGCGGCAGCAAGATTGGCGGCCGCCCTGTCGGGATCAAAGCGCAGGCCGGAGAACAGGTCGGCGGCCTGGGAGGCGGCGGTCACCGTGTGGCGCGTCAGCGTACGCAGGGTGGCCCACTCGGCGTGCCAGCCTCCGTCGGAACGCTCGTCGAGACTCGCCGCGGACGCGGTGTGCAGCGTCGCCCCCAACCCGGGAGCGACGACGGCGACACGGCGCAGCAAGATGGTGAGCATCGGATTGTTCTTGTGCGGCATCGTCGACGAGCCGCCGCCGGATCCTTCGGAGAATTCCCCGATCTCGGGTCGACCGGCGACAGACAGGTCACCGGCCACATGACCCCAGGCGTCGCAGCATGTCACCAGGGCGTCACCGATGCGGGTCACGCGGCTCCGGGTCGTGTGCCACGGCGGAGCGATCGCCAATCCCAACGACACGGCCGTCGTCGAGATCAGATTCTCGGCGCCCCGCGTCGAGCCGGACAACTCCACCGGAGCGGCGAGCGTGCCGGCCGCACCGCCGATCTGGACAACCGGACCGGGGAGCGCGGCAACCACGTCGGCGGCGTCGAGAATCGCGTTGAGCCACAACGCGATCCGCCGTCCCGCGGTGCCCGGCAACGCCGGCTGGGTCAGTGTCCGGGTGAGCAGGGGAGCGTCGCGATACGCCTCGATCAGCGCGACGAGCGCCCGGATCTGCGCGGCGAGGTGCTCGCCGAGCGTCTCGACTGCCTCGCGCAGGCACAGCATCAGCGCGGTGTCGAGGGTGTCCTGACTGGTGAGGCCGCGGTGCAGCCACCGTGCGGTGTCGGCACCGGCGCGTGAGCGCAACACCGACACCAGTCCGCTGACCGGATTGCCGTCACCCTCGGCGCCGACCGCGATGGCGTCGAGGTCGTCGGTGCCGACGAGATCATGCAGATCCGCCGCCGCCGTGGCGGGTGCGACGCCGGTCCCCACAAGTGCTGCCAGCCAGGCATTCTCGACGTCGACGAGAGCATGGAAGAACGCCTGGTCGGTCATCACGGTGCCGGCGCGATGATCACCCGGCCAGAACAGGTCGCCCAATGCCTACTGCCCCGGGTAGTGCAGGAACACGGTCTCGTCCTCGCCCTGCAGGTGGATGTCGAATCGGTAGCCATCCCGATCGCGTTCGGCGATCAGGGTGTGGCGGCGCTCGGCGGGGACACCGGCGAGGAACGTGTCCTCGTCGGTGAGCGGCCCCGGCAGATATGCCCGGGTGAACAAGCGATGCAGCAGCCCCCGGCCGAACACGGTCAACAGAAAGTACGGCGCCGCACCGCCGATCGGGCCGGGTGGCACGGTGCTGAACGAATAATCGCCGGCATCGTCGGTGGCGCACCGTCCCCAACCGCTGAACGTCCACCCGTCCCGTTTGAGCGAGCCCGCGGTCCGGGGGATGGTGCCGTCGGCGTTGGCCTGCCAGATCTCGAGCAGGACATCGGGAACGGGTTGTCCGTCGCCGTCGACGACCTGCCCGTGGAAGCGGACGGCGTCGGGGCTGCGCGGCGGGACGAGTTCGTTGTCGCCGCCGAAGGGCAACGCGTAGCCGTAGAACGGTCCGATGGTCTGGGCCGGGGTGGGTGGCAGCAGGGTGGTCATCAGTTGTCCTCATCGTCGTCGAGTGGGGTGCGGTTGCTGCCGGTGAGCACGATGTCCCAACGGTATCCGGTGGACCACTCGTGGCTGGTCACATCGTGGTCATAGGTGGCGACGAGCCGTTCGCGCGCCTTGGCGTCGACGATCGACTGATAGATCGGGTCGAACGGGAACAGCGGATCGCCCGGGAAGTACATCTGGGTGATCATCCGCTGGGTGAAATCCGTTCCGAACAACGAGAAGTGGATGTGCGCGGGGCGCCAGGCATTGTGGTGGTTCTTCCACGGGTACGGCCCGGGCTTGATCGTGGTGAACGAATAGTTGCCCTCGTCGTCGGTCAGGCATCGTCCGACGCCGGTGAAGTTCGGGTCGATCGGTGCATGGTGCTGATCCCGCTTGTGGATGTAACGCCCGGCGGAGTTCGCCTGCCAGATCTCCACCAACTGGCGACGCACCGGCCGACCCTGCCCGTCGACGACACGCCCGGTGACCACGATCCGCTCACCGATCGGCTCCCCGCGATGCTGGATCGTCAGATCCGATTCGAGCTTGTGGACGTCACGCTCACCGAAAACGGGTGACCAGAGTTCGAGGGTCTCCGGGTCGGCGTGATGCGGGTCCTTGGTGGGGTGACGCAGCAGGCTGCTGCGGTAGGGCGGGTAGTCCAGGCGTGGCTGGGTCTCTTCCACCCCGGCGTGCTGATAAGCGGTCTCGATCGCAGCGATCTCGCCACTGATCTCCCGCTGGCTCGCCGACGCGCTGTCGGGATTGGTGTTGATGGCTGTCATGGAGCTCACAGTAGGTGCGCCGATGTGACCCAGGAAAGGGTAGTCTTCCACTCAGCGGAAAGGATGGGCGAATGGCGGGTAACACCTCGACAGCGGGGGCGACCGTGACCTCGCGGGTGCTCGCGATCATCGGCGCCTTCGATGAGCGACATCGGGTGCTGACGCTCTCCGAACTCGCGCGCCGCGCCGACCTGCCGGTGGCCACGGTGCACCGGCTGACCGCCGAGTTGGTGGCGGGACAGGCCCTGGCCCGACGCCCGGACGGACGTTTCGTGGTGGGACGACTGTTGTGGGAGGCGGGATTGCGGGCGCCGATCGAGGGGCGACTCAAACAGGCCGCGGAACCGTTCCTGCACGACGTGTACGCCGCGACCCTGGCCACGGTGCATCTGGCCGTGCGCGACGAGGCCAAGGTGCTCTACGTCGAGCGCATGGCAGGGCGGGCATCGGTGCCGATCGTCAGCACGGTGGGCAGCCGATTGCCGTTGCACTGCACCGGAGTCGGCAAGGTGCTGCTGGCCCATGCCCCGGCCGAGGTCGTCGACACCGCGATGGGCGACCTGATCCGCATCACCCCGCACACCATCACCTCCGCCGATGTGCTGCGGCGTCAACTCGAGACGATCCGGCGGGACGGGTACGCGACCACCAGCGAGGAGATGTCGCCCGGGGCGTGCTCGCTGGCGGTCCCGGTGATGCCGTCGAGCGATCCCGATTCCGTCGTCGCCGCGATCGGCGTGGTGGTCCCCACCCTGAAACGCGATCGGCAACGTCTCCTGGCCGCACTGTCGGTGGCGGCGCGCGGAATCGGGCGGCAACTCTGAGCTCGTCGAGTGTGCGCCGTATCGCATCGAGTGGGCGCCGTATCGCATCGAGTGGGCGCCGCGTCTCTTGTCGCGGCCACCCGACCCAATCAGGCGTTGGCGTGTCGCAGAATCCAGTCGATGAGCGGCGTCGTCTCGCGCCAGTCGGCACGGACCACGTCGACGAGTGCGGACGTGTGGATGACCGGTTCGAATCCGTGATCGCGCGTCACGGTGAGGGTCTTGTGACGGAGGAGTTCGATGCGGGGATGGTCCTTGGGATAGCCGCGGGGCGCGGTCTTGAGCCGGTCGCCACCCACCTCCCAGCCGGCCTCGGCCAGCGCCGTCAGCATCCGCTCCAGTTCCCGCCCCGACCGCTCGTTGTCGATCGCGGATCTCAGCGCCGACAATCGTTCGGACCCGAGGTCGTAGACGCCACCGCCCACCCGCACACCGGGCGCGCCGATCTGGACGTAGTACCCGGTGGCCGGCGCGACCGGCACGTAGGCGCCCTGATGAGTCTTGTACGGCGACTTGTCCTTTGAGAATCGGACATCGCGGTACGGTCGAAACATCTTGGCCTGACCGAACTCGGCGGCGAGCGCATCGGTGAGCGCTGTCATCGGTTGCGCCACCGCGGTCCGGTACACCTCCTTGTGCGACTCCCAGAAGGCCTTGGTGTTGTCGATCTCGAGGTCGTCGTAGAAATCGAGTGCGGCCTCGGGGAATCCGTCGAATGTCATGTCGCCCTTGCGTGCGCTGGGGATGGTCGACAGGTGATCGACCTCTGCTCCCTACCGTACTGTCGGCACGATCGACGCGGGAGTTCGATGCACATCACCTCGCGGCCGGCGCCGAACTCGCCGCGGGTGATCGTGAGGTGCGGTCCACCGGGAGGACCTGAATCGGCACCCCGGTCATGTTGGCCATCCCGGCAAGCCGTTCGAGGTCCACCGGGTCCGAGGAGATCAGGGCATTGACGTTGACGCCACCGGACCCGAGATCGGTCTCGGCCGCCGCATTGGCCTTGCGCCACCCGCCGGAACCGTTGTGGCCCCAACCGTGCGGGATGGCCACCACGCCGCGTTTGATCTGGTCGGTCAGGGTCACCGGCAGCGAGATACTACCGTGCCGCGACGTCACGGTCACCAGCTCACCGTCACCGATACCACGGTCCAACGCATCCCGGGTGTGCATCCGCGCGGAGTGTGTCCGCCCACCCCGAAGCAGCAGGGGAGCATTGTGCTGCCAACTGTTCTCCGAGCGGATCTCACGCATTCCGATGAGACGCAACGGGAATCGTTCGTCTCCGACGTCGTCGAGGCGATCGAGTTCGGCGAGGATCTCCGGGGCGTCGAGGCGCACCTTGCGGTCGCGGTGGGTGACGGTCGTGCGGAGCCGGCCGGGGCTGAGGCCGTCGGCGACCACGGTGCCGTGCGGGAAGTCGTCGATGAGCCTGCGGTAGGTCAGACCGCCGCGTCGCAGGCCGAAACGGTCACCACCCAGGCCGAGGCGAATCACCAGATCCGAGACGTGACGTGGGGTGAGCAGGCCACCGACCGCTCGAGACACCGTGTTACCCAGGTGCATCAGTGCGAGGAGGGGACTGCGCCGGGTCAACGCCGCGACCAGGTCGTTGATCACCGTCCATTCCTCCCGTGCCTCGCCCATCGGTGCGATGACCGCCTCGGTGGCCTGTTTGAACGGGGTGGTGAACAACGCCTGGAAGGGGAGCAGGAAATCGGCGCGCTCGTACATCGTGGTCGCCGGCAGGATGTAGTCGGCGTGCGCATTCGTCTCGTTGCGGTAGATGTCGAGGGACACCATCAGCTCGAGTTCGCCGAGCGCACTGCGTAATTCGTCGCCGTTGGGGACCGACAACACGGGATTGCCCGCCGACACGAACAGCGCTCGCAGTTGGCCGCGCCCCGGCGTCATGATCTCCTTGGCCATCACCGACGCCGGGGCGGTACCCAGGACCTGCGGTAGGTTGCCGATCCGGCTGCGTCGGCCCGCCCAGGTGAAACCCGGGACGTGCGCCAAGGCGCCGATCGCCAGTCGCTGCCCGGGAATCCCCAAGTCGCCGAACATACTTCCGCCGACCACATCCAGATTGCCCGCGACCAGGTTCACCATGTCCAGCAGCGCGGTCGTCAACGTTCCGGTCCGGCCCAGCGAGGTCCCGATGCGTCCGTAGACCGCGGCGCGTTCGGTGCGTACCAGTCGCCGGGCGATCTCGCGCACGGTGTCGGCATCGATATCGGTGCGTGCGGCGGTGTCCTCGGGTGCGAAGCCCGCTGCGGTGCGCGTGAGGGCGTCGACACCACGGGCACGTGTGCGCAGTTCGTCCACGTCGACGAGTTCCTCGGTGAACATCACGTTCAGCAGTGACAGCAGGAACAGGGCATCGGTGTCCGGGGTGATCGGCAACCAGTCGAACTCGCGCGCGGTCTCGGTGCGTCGCGGATCGATCACGAGCACATCCCCGCCGCGTTTCACGATGGCGTGCAACCCGTCGCGGATGCGAGGTGAACTCATCACGCTGCCGTGCGACACGATCGGGTTGGCGCCGATGATGATCAGGAAGTCGGTCCGGTTGATGTCGGGTATCGGTGCGGCGACCGGGTTTCCGTAGAGAAAGTGACTCGCCACGAAACGATTGTTCACGTCCTGGGAGCCCGCCGAGTACATGTGCGGAGAGCCGAGCAGACTCATCAGCGCCGCCGTCCACAGGGTGTGTCCGGTGGAGAAGGTCGCCGGATTGCCGAAGTACCACCCGATCGACGAGTTGCCGTGCGTGCGCTGCACCGCGCCGAGACGGGCACCGATGTCGGCGAGCGCGCTGTCCCACGTCACCTGCTCGAAGTCGCCGTCGGGGGTGCGCCGCAACGGATGCAGCACCCGATCGGGATCGTTGACGATCTCGGTGAAGGCGATGCCCTTCGGACAGGCGAAGCCGCGCGAGAGGGGATGTTGCCTGTCCGGGCGCAGTGCGACCAGCCGACCGTCCTCGACGGTGGCGATCATGCCGCACAGTGGCTCGCAGATTCGGCAGTAGGTGGGCTGATCCGTCCGCATGCCGGGACTCCTCGTGAGACGACGTTTCTGGCAACGAGTGTTGCATGATTTGCCGCCGGTGGTGGCCGATCGGTCAGGCGGGAGGATCCGATAGACGCCCGGAGAGCCGCTCGACACCGCGGAACAGCGCCGAATGGTCGAGCCCGCCGTCGCCGTTGGCACGCGCCGACGCCATCAGCGACGCCACCAACGAACCGACCGGAAGCACCACACCGGCATGGCGTGCCGCCGCGGCCATGTTGCCGAGGTCCTTGTGGTGCAGATCGATTCGTCCGCCCGGCGTGAAGTCGCGGTCGAGCATCCGGGTCGCCTTGGTGTCGAGCACCGCCGACCCGGCCAGCCCTCCGCCCAGGACCCGAACCGCGGCCGCGGTGTCGACGTCCTGCGCCTCCAGAAACACCAGTGCCTCGGCGAGGGCCTCGATGTTGGCGGCCACGATGAGCTGGTTGGCGGCCTTCACCATCTGCCCGCTGCCACTCGGTCCGACATGGGCGATCGTCGCGCCGACCGCCTCCAACACCGGGGTCGCCCGGGCGAATGCGTCCTCGGCACCGCCGACCATGATCGACAGCGTGCCCGCGATGGCGCCCTCCTCACCGCCGGATACCGGAGCGTCGAGAAAGGCGTGACCGACTGACGCGGTTCGCTCGGCCATCCGGATAGCGGCGTCCGGGGCGATGCTGGAGAAGTCGATGATCACGGTGTTCGGTGCGGCGTGGGCGAGGACCCCGTCCTCGGCGGTGATCACCTGCTCGACGTCGGCGGAATCGGGCACCATCAGCGCGACGACGTCGGCGCCGGACACGGCCTCGGCGATCGAGCCGGCCGCCGCTCCGCCGGCATCGGTGAGGGCCCGGGCGCGCGAGGGTGTGCGGTTGTAACCGGTCACGGTGTGCCCGGCGCGGACCATGTTGATCGCCATCGGGCTACCCATGATGCCCAGGCCGATGAATGCGATTGTCGCCATGGGTGATTCCTCCCTGGGGTCGGTGGTCATGCCGGGAAGTCCGATATCCAGTCGAACGGATCGGCGCGGGTGGCCCGGTACTCCAGGCTGATCCAGCCCCGATAGGACTGCGTGTCGAGAATGCGCAGACACCGTGCCAGATCGAGGTTTCCGGTGCCCGGCTCGCCGCGTCCGGGTGCATCGGCGAGTTGGACGTGGCCGACGCGACCGGAATGGACCGAGAGCACCTCGTCGAGGTCGTCACCGTTGACCGCGAGGTGATAGAGGTCGGCGAGCAGCATCACGTTGTCGACGCCGTGCTCCCGGCGAACCCGATCGCAGACGGCGACCGCGTCGGCGGCGTGCAGCAGGGGATAGGCCGGTATGGCGCTGAGGGGTTCGACGAGGATCGTCGCACCGATCGCGGCCGCGGCGCGTGCGGCGATCGCGAGGTTCTCCGTCGCGAGCTCATTCTGCGTGGCCACCTCGAGGCCGTCGACGCGATTGCCGTACAGGGCGTTGAAACCGACTGTGCCCAGACGTTTCCCGATATCGGTGGCCACGTCGACACTGTCGCGGAACTCGGCGGAGTGCCGCGGGGACGACAGCAGGCCCCGGTCACCGGCGGCGAGATCACCGGCGGCGAGGTTCAGATGGGTCAGCCGGACGCCGGCGTCCTCGACTGCTGTCACGAACGCCTCGACGTCGCGATCGGCCGGCACCGTGACGTCGAACGGCCACCAGAATTCGACGGCGTCGAAGCCGGCGTCGCGGGCGTGCCGTGGCCGGTGCAGCAGTGATGCCGCGGTGAACAGGATGGAGCAGTTGACCGTCAGGCGGCGCCGGTCCACGTGGTCAACCCGCCGTCGGCGACGCTGCGGGCAGCGGCCAATCCCGATGCGAAATATCTTGTGCCTCTGCACTATCGACATCCACTGTGCCGGGAGTGCGCGGTGCGGACCGTGCGTTCATGTGATCAGCGTACGGAGGTGCCGACTGTCGGTGCAGCAGGCAGGCGGACCCGCCCGACATCGCTCGCCCCGGGCGGGCACTGGATCTGCCATTCGGAGGATGGGCATCCGGGCGTCCGCAGCGGATAATCGTGCCCATGCCCGCCCGTCCCGCAGTTGTCGCGCCGCCGGACCCGATCCCGGCCGTCACCACCATCGACGAGGTGGTGGTGGCCCTCGACGGCATCATCGCCTGGGCCGGTCCGGCCGCGAGTCGGCTCGGCTACTTCGCGGCGCTGTACAAGCGCATCACCCTCGCCGTCGGCGTCGCGGTCGAGAACGGAATGTTCGACGACGGTCCGCGGATGGACCGCCTCGACGCCGCGTTCGCGTCCCGCTACCTCGACGCCCTCAACGGGCATTTTCACCCGCACCTGTTCCCCAAACCGAGCCGGTCGTGGCGCACCACCTTCGCGCACGCCACCGATCCCGAGCCGATCATCGTGCAGCACATGCTGTCCGGTATCGCCGCCCACATCGTGCTGGACCTGGGGATCGCGTCGGTGGAGGTCGCCGGTCGTGGTGGCCTGACCGATCTCGACCACGACTTCACGACGATCAACGCGGTCCTCGCCGGCCAGGTGAGCAGCATCGTGACCGACATCAACGAGCTCTCGCCGGCACTGGCCGAGATCTACGCGGTCCTGCAGCAGAACCAGATCTTCGCGATCAACGCTGCGATCAGGGAACTTCGGGACAGCGCATGGCGATTCGCGCATGTTCTCGCGTTCACCCCGGGATTCGCCCGCGCTCCGGTCATCCTTGCACGAGATTTCCAGGTGTCGGGAGAATGCGGGCTGGTCTTCGACCCTCCCGGGCTGGTGGGTGTCCTCGACATCGCCGTCACGCAGATCGCCGAGCGGGAAAGCCGCGACGTCGCACACAACATCGCGGTGCTCGACGAGTTGGCCGCCACGCCCGCGCCGATCACCACCGAACTCTGACCGGGGTGGCCGCTCGCCGTGGCGTAGAAGCGGCATAAGAGTCGTGGGCACTTGGGGATTCGGACATCGATGAGCGAGTCAGGCTCGGGGTTCCCGGCTGTCGCGACGTGGATTCCGTGGACGACACATAGGACCTTGTACCCTTCTGACGTGCAGTTATGCGCTCACGGTCGTACCGTTGACGTAAGCGAAACCAGCGCCGAGTTCGCCCCGCGGGTGATCCCTGCGGACGGATGACCCCGGTCGAGAGGGCGAGATCATGAGCACTGAGCGAGTCACCGATCCGACAATCCGCGACGGTCACACCGATCCCCGCCTGAGTGCATGGCATGGATTCCGGCTGGGGGATTGGTGCGACCGCATCGACGTCCGCGGCTTCATCCAGGACAACTACACACCGTACGACGGCGACTCCGCATTCCTGAGCGGGCCCACGGACCGCACCACCGCGATCTGGTCGCGGCTGTCGCAGATGTTCCCCGAGGAACGCCGCAAGGGCGTCTACGACGTCGACTTCGAGACACCCGCGGCGATCACCGCGCACGGACCGGGATACATCGACGAACCCAACGAGATCATCGTCGGATTGCAGACCGACGCACCACTGAAACGGGCGATCATGCCGTTCGGTGGCTGGCGGATGATCGTCAAGGAACTCGACACCTACGGATACCCGGTCCCACCGGAGCTCGCCGAGATCTTCACGAAGTACCGAAAGACCCACAACGAGGCCGTCTTCGACGTCTATCCCCCCAATGTGCGGGCGGCACGCAGCTCCCACATCGTGACCGGCCTACCCGACGCCTACGGCCGCGGCCGGATCATCGGCGACTATCGACGGGTGGCGCTGTACGGGGTGGACGCGCTGATCGACGCCAAGAAGGTCGACCGCATCGACCTCGACATGGAGCCCTCGACCGAGGACGTGATCCGCGACCGTGAGGAGAACGCCGAGCAGATCAGGGCGCTCGGTGAGCTCAAGGAGATGGCGGCGTCCTACGGGTACGACATCTCCGGTCCGGCGACCACGGCCCGAGAGGCCGTGCAGTGGCTGTATTTTGGCTACCTCGCGGCGGTGAAGGAGCAGAACGGCGCCGCGATGTCGCTGGGCCGCACGTCGACGTTCGTCGACATCTACCTCGAACGTGACATCGCCGATGGCATCCTGACCGAGGAGTCGGCGCAGGAGATCATCGACGACTTCGTGATCAAGCTGCGGATCGTCCGGTTCCTCCGGACGCCGGACTACGACGCGTTGTTCTCCGGCGATCCGACCTGGGTCACCGAGAGCATCGGCGGTATCGGTGAGGACGGTCGCCCATTGGTCACCCGGACCTCGTTCCGTTACCTGCAGACCCTCTACAACCTCGGACCCGCGCCCGAACCGAATCTCACCGTGCTGTGGTCTCCGCGACTTCCTCAGGGATTCAAGGACTTCTGCGCCGAGGTATCCATCGACACCTCCGCCATCCAATATGAGTCCGACGAACTCCTCCGCGAATCGTGGGGTGACGACACCGCGATCGCGTGTTGCGTGTCGGCGATGGCGGTCGGTAAGCAGATGCAGTTCTTCGGTGCCCGCGTCAACCTCGCCAAGGCGCTGTTGTATGCGATCAATGGCGGTCGCGACGAGATCTCCGGCGCTCAGATCGCGCCGGCGAGTTCCCCGGCGGCCGGTGACGTCCTGGAATTCGACGCGGTGCTCGCCGCGTACGACCGCTTGCTGGACTGGCTTGCCGAGACTTACGTCGATGCGCTCAACTGCATTCACTACATGCATGACAAGTACGCCTACGAGCGCATCGAGATGGCCCTGCATGATCGGGTTGTGCTGCGCACCATGGCATGTGGGATCGCCGGCCTGTCGGTGGCGGCGGACTCGTTGTCGGCGATCAAGTATGCGACGGTCCGTCCAGTCCGTGACGAGACCGGCCTCGTCGTCGACTATCGCGTCAGTGGCGAGTTCCCCTGCTTCGGCAACGACGACGACCGCGTCGATGACATCGCGGTCGACCTGGTGCACCGGTTCATGACCAAGATCCGCGCCCAGCAGACCTATCGGCATGCCCGGCACACCCAGTCGGTGCTGACGATCACCTCGAATGTGGTGTACGGCAAGCACACCGGCAACACCCCCGACGGACGACGGCTCGGCGAACCATTCGCTCCCGGGGCCAACCCGATGAACGGACGGGATGTGCACGGGGTGATGGCGTCGGCGTTGTCGGTCGCCAAGATTCCGTATGCTGATGCGCAGGACGGTATCTCGCTCACCACATCGGTCGTCCCGTCGGGGCTGGGGCGTACCCGCGACGAGCAGGTGCACAATCTCGTCGGCATCCTCGACGCCTACAACGTGTCCCACGGATTCCACGTCAACATCAACGTGCTGAACCGCGAAACCCTCGAGGACGCGATGGAACACCCGGAGCGCTACCCGCAGTTGACGATCCGCGTATCCGGATATGCGGTCAACTTCGTGCGATTGAGCCGGGAACAGCAACTCGACGTGCTGTCGCGGACCTTCCACGCAGGTCTGTGACGGTGTCCGAGAGATTCGGTGGCGTCGGCATGCCGACCGTACCGCCGATGGAGATCGCCGATCTGGAGGTGGCGGCCAGCGAACGTCTCGTCGATCATGGGTCCGGAGCCGTGCACTCGTGGGACCTGGTGACCGCCGCGGACGGCCCGGGTACCCGTATGACGCTGTTCCTGTCGGGGTGTGGGATGCGGTGCCAGTACTGCCAGAACCCCGACACCTGGCGGATGAGGGACGGCGTTCGCCACACCGTCGACGAGGTGATGGAGCGGGTGATGCGCTATCGCACCGTCATGGACGTGACCGGCGGCGGCCTGACGATCTCCGGCGGTGAACCGCTGCTCCAGGCCCGATTCGTGGTGAACATCTTCTCCCGCTGCCACGAGGCCGGAATCCACACCGCCCTCGACACCAACGGCATGCTCGGGTCGCGCCTGGGCGACGACGACCTCGACACCGTCGACCTGTACCTGCTTGACATCAAATCCGGTCTCCCGGACACGTATCGGCGCGTCACCGGTCGGGAACTGGCCCCCACACTGACGTTCGCCCGACGGCTCTCCGACCGAGGAAAGCGCATGTGGATCCGCTTCGTCCTGGTACCCGGACTGACCGATGCCGTCGAGAACGTCGAGGCCGTCGCCGACATCGTCGCCGGTCTCGATGGTGTGGAGCGCGTCGAGGTGCTGCCGTTTCATCAGCTGGGCCGCGAGAAGTGGGCCGCGACCGGTGAGCCCTACCTGCTGGCCGACACACCCGTCCCGGATGCCGATCTCATCGCCCGGGTGCAGGGCCAGTTCGCCGCACGGGGACTCGTCGTCCGGTAGCGGGATTCAGCCGGTTGGGCCGGGTCACCTCCCGCCGCTGGTCGAGCCCGACGAAGCGAAGCTGAGGAGGTGTCGAGACCCGGTGCGGTGACGCTACAACCCACCCACCTCGTCGCGGCGATCCACCGCCCGCAGGTCGGAACGCGCTACCACCCGCAGGTCGGAACGCGCCTCCACCCGTTGGTCGAGCCCGACGAAGCGAAGCTGAGGAGGTGTCGAGACCCGGTGCGGTGACGCTGCAACCCACCCACCTCGTCGCGGCGATCCACCGCCCGCAGGTCGGAACGCGCTACCACCCGCTGGTCGGAACGCGCGCCTGCTCCCGTTGGTCGAGCCCGACGAAGCGAAGCTGAGGAGGTGTCGAGACCCGGTGAGATGACGCTGCAACCCACGCACCGCCACGGCCGATCCGCAGACGGTCCGCACGGGCGGGATGCGCGGCCGCACAGGTAGAGTGGGAAGGTCCGCGTTGATCGGAGCGCGTCGGACGAGGTCATCGGAGCTCCGGCAGCGAGAGCCATGTCCACGACCGCGCCGTACCTTCTTCTGTCCATCCGCGCGGAACCCGACGCGGCGGCCGACGAGTACAGTTCGGTGCTCCGGCTCGGCGAACTCGCCCCGTCCGAGTTACACGGAATCAATCTGACACAACGCCCTTTGGGGACAATCGATCTCGACGAATGGTCGGGGATCATCCTGGGCGGCGGCCCATACAACGTCAGCGATACGGTGGGGGACAAGACCACCACCCAACGACGCGTCGAGAGTGAACTCGTCGACCTTCTCGGGCGCATCGTCGACTCCGACTTCCCCTTTCTCGGTTGTTGTTACGGCGTGGGCGCCTTGGGTTCGGTGATCGGCGCGACGATCGATCGCAGCCACGGTGAACCGGTGGGGGCGACAACGGTGAGCCTGACCGCGGCCGGCCACGATGATCCGCTGTTCGCCGGGCTGCCCGACACTTTCGACGCCTACGGCGGACACAAGGAGGCGGCCTCGGCATTGCCCGAGTTCGCCGTCCACCTCGCCACGTCACCGGCCTGCCCGGTGCAGGCATTCCGGGTGGGCGCGAATGTGTATGCCACACAGTTTCATCCGGAGCTCGACGCGGACAGCCTGGCGACCCGCATCGACGTCTACCGCGACTTCGGGTACTTCGATCCGGAGTCGGCCGAGTCCTTGAAGGCCTCGGCGCGTGAGCATGATGCCCGGCATCCGGCGATGATCCTGCGCCGTTTTGTGCATCGTTACCGTCGTATGACGTCCGGGTGAGCACGATCCACGGAGAGCCGGGGACGTTGGCCTCTTCTCCGTCGGGACGTCGTGCGCGATCATAGGGTGATGACGTCATCGGTACTCGTCGCGTACGCCAGCGCGGACGGGTCGACCGCCGAAGTGGCCGAACGTCTCGGTGAGCACCTGAGCGAGTCGGCCATGTCGGTGAGCGTCGCATCGGTCGCCGATCGCCCCGACACGTCGTCGTTCGATGTCGTGGTCGCGGGTAGCGCCATTCACAATGGTGACTTCTTACCGGAGTTCGCCGCCTTCGTCGATGAGAACGAGCAGGACCTGCGTCAACGACCGGTGTGGCTCTTCTCGCTGGGGATGGGACCGACGTTGCGCGGACCGATCGGCGCGATCTTCCGTACCAAGGTGCCACCGGCGATCGCAGCTCTGCGGGACCGGATCGACGCGGTCGAGTACCACCCGTTCGCGGGAAGTTTCGGCCGCCCACCCGAACGTCGGTTCCGAATGGTGATGTGGGCCATGGGTGCTCGTCCGGGGGATCACCGCGACTGGGATGACGTCGAGAAGTGGGCCGCCACGATCGCGGCACATCCGGTGTCGCCGACTCGGCGGTGACCCGAACTCCCTGGGCGACTCGTCGGATCAGAGGTTCGTCCGGTTTACGTCGTTTTTACTGTTCGGGAATCATCGCGAGACGAACACTGCCCTAAGGTCAGATCTGCGTACACCGTCGGTACGCCTTGAACACTGATGTGAAACCTTATCGTTCAGCGGAGGTCTGCCTTGCCACCGGAAGTCGATGATGCTTTGACGACGATGACGTCGGTCAACAATGAATTTTTCTACTGGGTCTCGATCGCGTTGATGATGTTCATCCACGCAGGATTTCTCGCCTATGAGGTCGGCGCGTCGCGCTCGAAGAACGTACTGGCCACCGCCATGAAGAACCTGCTGGCCTTCGCGACGATCGTCGCATCGTTCTTCTTCGTCGGTTGGTTCCTCTACAACGCCATGCCCAGCGGCTTCATCGAGTTCAACGATGCCGCCAAGGCCGCGTTGCCGTGGAGCGACAACATGGGCCCCAACGTGCAGGACTCGTCGAGCGGCATCTTCTGGGGAGCGTTCGCACTGTTCGCCGCCACCACCGGATCGATCATGTCCGGTGCCGTCCTCGAACGCATCCGCACCAGCGGTTTCCTGATCCTGACCGTCATGGTCGGTTCGGTCGTGTGGATCATCGGTGCTGCCTGGGGTTGGCACGGTGCGGGATGGATGCTCACCAAGATGGGTTTCCACGACGTGGGTGCCGCGGGATGCGTGCACACCATCGCCGGTTTCGCCGCGCTGGGTATCCTCATCAACCTCGGGCCACGCGTGGGCCGTTTCCGGGAGGACGGCACCGCCGTCACCATCCGGCCCCACAACCTACCGCTCACCATGGTCGGGTTGATGCTGATCTTCGCCGGCTTCTTCGGCTTCCTGATGGGCTGCGTGATCTACGGTCCCGGTGGCTACGCGACGATCTACGGCAGCCCGACCACGTTGTCCGCCTTCGCTTTCAACACGCTGATGGGATTGGCGGGCGGAATCATCGGCGCCTATATCGCCTCCCGCGGTGAACCGTTCTGGACCATCTCCGGTGGACTGGCCGGCGTGATCGGAGTGGCCTCGGGAATGGACCTCTATCACCCGGCACTGGCCTTCATCCTCGCGCTCGCTGCCGGAGCGCTGGTGCCCTACATCGGAAAGTTGCTGGAGCGCTTCAAGATCGACGACGTCGTCGGTGCTGTCGCCGTGCACGGTGGTATCGGTCTCTACTCGGTGGTCATGGCCGGCGTCTTCCTGGCCGGCTACCCGAACACGGATGGGAATCCGAGTATTTCGCTGTGGGGGCAGCTGGTCGGCGGTCTCGTGTTCGTGGCGATGGGATTCATTCCGGCATATCTGGTGTCTCTCGGACTCAAGAAGGTCGGTCTGCTGCGCATCCCGCCGGAGGTCGAGGAGCACGGACTGGACTTGGCAGAGGTCCCGGCAACGCCCTATCCGGAAGGCATACCGGTGACCGCGATGCGCACGGAGACAACGGTACTGGTGATCGAGGAGGCGAACTGACATGTTCAATCCGATTGATTCCTACGACGACGCCGATGTGGTGTACACCTTCGGTGGCAACTCGGTGGGCGTCTGGGTGGTGTTCATCCTCGCGGTGGTGCTGTTCGTCGCCTTCTTCGTCAAGATGATCCGGCACGAGAACCACGCCTACAAGTCGATGATCGAGCACACCCCGATCGAGAAGGGCCCCGCCGCCGAGGGAGAACCGCCGGTCTACTAAAGCGCTGTCAACGCAGCCGAGGGCGCTGTCAACTCCGATCGGGTTGACAGCGCCCTCAACGTCGTTGACGGCGCTCAGGCGATACCGCCGACGACGAGATACTCGGCGGTGGCGGTGCCGCCGGCCGAGGTCGCGACCGCCATCACGATGGCTCCGTAGGGCTCGCGCCACTGGGAGTGGCGACGTTCGAGTTCGGCTGTCGGGATCTCGGTG